>UQOE01000003.1 GCA_900542575.1 uncultured Oscillospiraceae bacterium | reverse complement strand
TACTGTTCAAATGTATAACTTCACGGAACCCCGCGACAATCGCGGGGTTTTCGATTATACAAAAAGTGCCGCCCCTATTGCGGAGCGGCATTGCATACTGAGAGTTCTTATTTCTTGATGTATTTCGTATTGTCCGGGCGCTGCGCTCTCCCGGTGTTCTGCGGGACTTCACGCTTCACATAGCCGATGATTCCAAAGACCAGCGAGCCAAGTGCCGCAACAAATGCGACGATGCTGACAGCCGTGCCGGCGACCACAAACAGCGAGATGATTTCCAGGATAAAGAAAAGTGCATAGCAGACCAGCATAGCGGTGCGCATGGGCTTCGCAAGATCTGCTTCCGTGCGCCGGACCAGAATGGCCGGAACCAGCGAAGCCAGGATGCAGATGATGGAGAGGATACCGAAAACAAACATAATTTTCTCCTTTGGTCACAAAAATAAACTCTAGCCTAACCATAACACGATCTCAGACGATGTCAAGCGCTTCCAGCGTCTGCGCCACCCCGTCCTCATCGTTCGTGGGCGCCACAAGATCTGCGCACGCTTTCGTCTCCTCGCACGCATTTCCCATGGCCACGCCCGTACCGGCCCACGTCAGCATTGTAATGTCGTTTGTCCCGTCCCCGAAGGCTACCGCCTGATCGCGCGGAATGCGCAGGTGTGCGCAGAGTTTCGCCAGGCCGGCGGCCTTGTCCACGCCGCGGGGATTCACATCCAGGAAGTAGGGCAGGGCGAAGAAAATGGACAGCGTTTCGCCGAATTCTTTCTGCAGAGCGGCCTCCAGCGGCACCAGCTTTTCGTGCTCTTCTACGAGCAGGAATTTCGGCACCGGCCCCGGTAGCGCCGCCTCCAGGCTGTCCACTTTCGTCACCGGCAGCGAATTATTGAACGCCTCTGCGCGCACATACTTTGCGTCCGGCGTCTCGGTCAGAATGCTGCGTTCGTCATAGGTCATGGCCTCGCAGCCGAATTCTTTCGTCAGCTGCAGGATACGGTGATAATATTTCGGCGGCAGCGTCTGCTCCGCCAGCACCTCCCCGCTGCGCCCGTCCACAATCTGCGAACCGTTGGACGCCAGCAGGAAGCCGCCCTTTTCCGCAAACTCCAGCTCCTGCGCCACCGGCATCACCCCGGGCAGCGGCCGGCCGGAAGCCAGTACCACCACGTGCCCCCGCTCCCGCGCGCGATCCTGTGCCGCTCGATTCCGCTGCGACACCCGTTTCTTCGAGTCGGTCAGCGTCCCGTCCAGGTCCAGGCCGATCAGTTTCTGTGTCATGGGGTACACCTCCTTGCAGGGATTTCATTATAGCAGGCCGCCGTTAGGCAAATCCGGCCAAATTTTTAAAATGTTAGGTTTTTCGAGGCTTTTTCTATTTTTGTTAGGTAAATATCGTGAATTTCAGAAATCGTTAGGTATTTGGAAGCTTTTATAAAAATCGTATTATCAAATGCCGCGTTTTGATGGGTCCCGCTTCTTAAGCCCATATTCTTTGATTATCCGATCCAGCTGCGGCTGCGTCAGCGGGTGCGCGCTGCACTCAAAAGTAAAGATCATCTGCCGATGGGAGGTAAAACCCGCGCATAAATATTCCTGCAGATGGCGGGTCATCTTCTCGGCATATTCCAGATCGTCCGTTCTGCCGAAATGCTCCCAGTACAGGATTTCACCGGTATAAGGATTTAAAATTGTGAAATCCGGATACCAGCGCTCCCCTGTCGGCAGCACAAATTCCTGCTCATAGTGGACCGCAATTCCATTTTCCAGCAAGGTATTGTCAATCAGCCATTCCGATTTGGAGCGAACCTGGATTCCCCGTCTTGTGAGAAACGTTTTGGAATATTTATGCATGGTATTATAGGGCCGATGGATCCAGCTTTGAATATAAGGATCCCCAAGATCCCAATAGGGAACAATAACACTTTGTAACCCTATATGCAGCTTCCCATACACATCTTCCACGTGCGGGCCCGGATACAGGAGTCGTCCTTTCTGAAGATAGTGCATTTCCCGTTCGGCCGTTTCACACAATTTCCTGTCATAGGTCTTCTGTGCAAACTCCCGAATCATCCTGTCATCTGTTAAATATATCTTTTTTTCACCCCGGAAAACATAGTACAGGAAAACTCTGCCATGCTGGTAACAGTACAGATTCTCTGTCTTCGCCATATGTCTCTCCTGCAGCATCTTCTCCAGAAAACGAATTCTTCGCTCCACATCATTCACAGGCCCGCCTCCTTTCTCCTGCATCCTACACCCGGAAGACGCCGCTGCCTAGATGAAAAAAACACCCCGCAGGACGAACCCGCGGGGCGCGATTCAGTATTTACAGCACAAACTGTGTGTTATCCAGCACGGCGATGTCGTGGTTGACCAGGACATCCAGCGTCTCGGGCTGGTCGTAGATCTCTTTTTCCCAGTTCAGGGACTTTCGGAACCCGTCCTTGTCGTTGGCAAAGAACGGCACGATGCACTCTTGATAGGCCGCGCGGGTGTAGCCGCAGTCGGCGCCGAGCAGGAGCTGCCTGCCGTTATTGCGGATCAGCGTGCCGAACATGCCGGCGGTGTGGCCGGGGAGCTTGACCAGCTGGACCGTGCCGTCGCCGAACAGGTCGTAGGACTTGCCGACCGGTCCGAGGCCGGTGTCTGCGAAAGCAAAGGTCTCGAGGTTCAGGCCCCTGCGCCAGCGCGGTAGGAAAGTCGCCTTAGTGACAAGATCCTCTTTGCTGGCGCCATCCAGCTCGTCTTTGCTGCACACGATGTGTTCGGCGCCGATCAGCTGGCGCGCACCGTTGGCGTGGTCGGAATGGAGGTGGGAAAGAAAGAGATACTTGATGTCTGAGGGCTGGATCCCCATGGAGGCGAGGACTTCGTCCACCGCCTGTCCCTCGCCCTGAATCGGTTTGTTGATCTGGTTGTGGATCGCCGTCAGCTCCAGGACCGGGTGCGAGCGAACCCGCTTGTCGAACCCCGTGTCGATGACGATAATGCCCTTAGGATGCTCAATAATGTAGGTGGTACAGGGAATGTAGCGCTGGTCCCGGACCGGGCGGAAGACGCCGGCGGCGGCGAGCGGGTTCAGCGGCTTCCGCTTCGGCGGAGTGATGTTGGCGACGTCCACGCGGGTCTCACCCAGGTGGCGTACGGTGACTTTGATTGGTTCGCTCATAATTTTCTCCTTATGTTAAAATATGGACCGTGAGGTGATTCCATGTCCGCTCTGACCAAAAAGGCGCTGCTCCGGACCGCGGAGGAGCTGCTCACCGAAAAGAATCTCGACGACATTACGGTCAAGGAGGTGGTGGCCCGCTGCGGCATCAACCGCAAGACGTTCTACCGCCACTACCGCAGCCTGCCGGACCTGGTGGCGGCCGCCGCGGCAGAGAATCTGGCCGCCGCTGTCGGAGACCGCATCTACCCCGAGAACTGGGAGCAGGGCGTCACCGAGGCGATGCAGTGGTTGCAGTCGCACAGCGCCGCTGTCCGCCACGTGTTCCGCTCCGAATACTACGGGGAAATCAAGCGGAATCTCTCGCCCTGGCTCGATGAACTTCTGGAGAAGAACATCCGCCGCGCGCTGGAGATCTACCGCAAAACCACCGGGCACGATCTGGTGTGCACGGAACGGGAATTCCGCATGGTCCGCCGGTATTTTTCGGCGGTGGTGTTTGCGTTTCTAGAAGAGTGGATCTCGTCGGGGATGCAGGATGCCCCGGAAGAGTACGTGGACACCATGAGCGTCCTGATCCACGACGATATGCATCCGATGTTTGACCGGATCTGGCAGAGGCACCAGGCCATCAGTTCATGACCTGGCCGCCGTTGCAGAGGATGTTCTGACCGTTGATGCCGTTAGATCGGTCGGAGGCGAGGAAGGCCACCATGTCGGCAATCTCCTCGACGGGCTGGAAGCGGCCAAGTGGCTGGCTGAGCTTCTGGAACTTCCGGACGGCGAAAGCCGGCACGTGCATCTCTTTGGAGGTCTGCTTTGCAATGCAGTCCTGCATGGGCGTCAGAATGGTGCCCGGGCAGTAGGCGTTGACCGAAATTCCGTACTTGGCCAGGGACTGCGCCATAGCCTTAGTCATGCCGCGGATGCTCCACTTGGTCGTCGTGTATTCGAACGTGACCGGCGTCTCGCGGAAGCCGGACTGGCTGCACGCATTGATGATTTTTCCGCCCTCCGGCTGTTCTTTCATTATTTTGGCAGCCTCTTTTGCGTTGATGAACATGGAGACGACGTTGATGTTATACGTGGTCTCCATATTTTTTGCGCTCACCTCGTCAACCGTGCGGATGGGGCAGATGCCCGCGTTGTTGACGAGGACATCGAGCCGGCCGTAGTGGTCCATAACTTTCTTATACATAGCGGCGACGGCCTCTTCGTTGGAGACGTCCGCGAGTGCCTCAATGCAGTCCGCGCCTTTGGTCTTCACCTCGGCCACGGTATCCCCGGTGGATTTGAGATCGTTGACGACCAGATTGAATCCGTCCTCCGCCAGTCGAAGCGCAATCGATTTTCCGATGCCGGCGCCCGCGCCGGTCACAAGTGCAACTTTCTTCATCTTCTGTCCCCTCCTCAGTCCATGTATGCGCCGTGATTGACCATGATGTTCTGTCCGGTCATATTCCGGTTGCCGTCATCCGCAAGGAACATCACGACATTTGCGACCTCTTCCGGCGTCGCCTCGCCGCCGACGCAGCAGGCGTTGACCTTGATATCCGGCTTTGCAAGCTGTTTGGCCATTGCCCGCGTCGTGCCGCGCATAGCCCAAGCCGTGGTGCTGGGCAGGAACTGCTCCGGGTCCGTCACAAACGCATTGTCCCTCGACATGTTGACGATGTGTCCGCCCTTTTTCTGCTCTTTCATGATGGCGGAGACCGCCTTCGTCGTGCACATTGCGGCAATGACGTTGCTGCGGAACGCTTTGCGCAGGTCGTCCGCGGTCGTCTCTTCAAATGTGCTGGCCGGATAGTCGCCGGCGTTGTTGATCAGAATATCGATGCTGCCGCAGGCCTCTTTGGCCGCCTCTGCGACGGCTTTTGCCCCTTCGTCGGTGCATATGTCGCCTGCGGCCGCCTTCACGCCGAGTGCTTTCGCCAGCGCTGCCGCGCCGGCCTCATCCGCGTCCTGAATAACGACCTGATAGCCCTGTTCGTGAAACAGCTGCGCAATTTCGCGGCCGTTCGGCCCGAGCGCGCCGGTCAGCAATACCGTTTTTGCCATGTTCATTCCTCCTGGTTGTGATCCCTGTAACAGGATTTATTATTTTTTCCATCTTCATTCTGCTGGATTGACAGAATTGTCACAATGGTCACAATGGGGGCGGTGGGGCGGTTTGGGGACATTTCCTGGAGTGTGTGGCGGGGCCTTCGGGTGGCACGCGCGGTCGGGTGTGACAGATATTCTTTACAAACAACAGCCAAAGTGGCAGATCGAATTCAAAAATTCCATTTTTGATCTGCCATTTCCATTGATCTGGCAGATCAAATCTCAGTTTTTTTCTAAAATGGCAGATCGCGCAAGGGCATATCGGCCAATCTGGCAGATCAAATCAGGAAAATTCAAAAATGATCTGCCATCCAGGTTTTCTCTGGAATCGTGAATCCGGCTTGCGCCAGCGTACATTCCAAATATTGTCTCGTAATCGGATGATGCTGGCTCTCAAACGTGAAAATCATTTGCCCCCGCACCGAATATCCGCTGCACACGTATTCCTGAATACGCAAAGCAAATTTTTCTGAGTAGTCCGGGTTATCCAGCATGCCGATATGTTCCCAATAGAAAACCTGGTAGGTAAACGGGTTCAAAATTGTAAAATCCGGGTAGACAGGCGTTCCGGACGGGAGAACCAGTTCTTTCTCATAAAGAGCGGGTATTCTCAGCTCAGAAAGCATATCGTCAATAATCCATTCCGACTTAGACCGCACCCGGATACCCCGCTTTGTCTCAAAGCTTTTTCGATAGCGGTCCAGAGTCCGGTACGGCTGCTCCCGCCACTTTTTCAGATAGATATCCTCATTATCCCAGTATGGGACAACCAGTTCACGGATTCCGGCAGGCAGAGAATCATAGACGCCTTCGACTTTTCTGCCTTTGTGCTGGCAGCGCCCATTTTGCAGCGCCTGTATCTCTTGTCCCGCCGTTTTCTGCAGAGCAGAATAATAAGTCTGCCGGGCGAGTTTCTGTATTTTCTTTTGATCCGTTAAATAGGCTCCATACTTATCGGAGGCGTCCTGCCTGCAGTAATATTGATATTTATTCCTGTGCCAGCTGCATCGCAGGCGCTCTTCCGTGGAGACAGGGTGCGTCTCACAGAGACGTTTCAGAAAGCGGATTCTGCCTTGAATCGGATCCATAGTTCATCCCTCCTCCCTGCATCCTACCATCCGCTCGATTCGGCGGAAAGATGAACCAAAGACGCACATCTTCCCCCTTGCCGAAACCCGCTTTCTGTACGATAATCAATATACTATTTTTGGAAAGGGGGCACGGGTGTGCGCAGCAGAGAACAGATGCGGGGCAATAAGAATCTGTGCGGAAGACGCATTGAATCGATGCGGAAGAAGAAGGGCATCAAGCAGTGCGAGATGCTGGAATCACTGGATCTGCAGGGGGTCCACATGACCAGCTCGACGCTGTCCAAAATTGAGGGGCAGCACAGGGCGCTGACGGACATTGAACTCACCGCCATTGCCAACACGCTGGATATCTCGGCGGACGTCCTGCTCGGGCGGATCGATCCGCCCATGTCATAAAAGAGGGAAGATCAATCATGCAGAAAGAAGAAAAAAAGAGCCGCTGGCGCACCTGGGGCTCGCTGTATTGGAGTTTCTTTAAAGTCGGCATTCTGACGTTCGGCGGCGGACTGGCCATGCTGCCCATGCTGCAGCGGGAGGTCGTCGAGCGCCGGAACTGGACCGACCACGACGAGCTGCTGGATATCTACGCCATCGGGCAGTGCACGCCCGGCGTCATCGCTGTCAATACGGCGACCTTCCTCGGCAATAAGGTCGGCGGGTTAATCGGGGCAATTGTAGCGACCTTGGGAATGGTAAGCCCCAGCCTGCTCATCATCACGGCAATTGCGGCGCTGTTCACGAACTTTGCGGACAACCCATACGTACAGCACGCCATGGCGGCGGTCCGTGTGTGCGTCGTCGCACTCATCTTCACGTCGGTCATCAAAATGTGCAAAGGTTCGTTCCGGTGGTGGCCGCAGATCGTCATAGCAATTATCAGTTTTGTGCTGGTGGCGGTGTTCGGAGCCAACCCCATCTGGGTGGTAATCGGCGCCGGACTGTACGGGTTCTTCTTCATGGATCTCGACAAGATCCGCGGCAGGAAGAAGGGAGACGATGACGATGCCTAAACTGCTCCTCCTCTGCCTGAACTTCATGAAGGCAGGTCTGTTCGCCGTGGGCGGCGGGCTCGCAACCCTGCCGTTCATCACCGATATCTCGAACAATCATCCGGACTGGTTTACCCACTCCGACATTGCCGACATGGTGGCCATCTCGGAGTCGACGCCCGGTCCCCTCGGCGTCAACATGGCGACCTATGTCGGGTACAAAGTCTGCGGCATACCGGGCGCCATCCTCACGACGCTGAGCCTGGTGTTCCCGTCCGTCGTCATCATCCTCATCATTGCAAAGCTGTGGCAGCAGTTCAAAAACAATGAGAAAGTCGAAAAGGTCTTCGGCAGCCTGCGGCCCGCCGCCATCGGGCTCATCTTTGCGGCCGGGTTTGCGGTCTTCATGATTGCGCTGTTCCCCGGCTGGAGCAACCACGGCCTCGCCTCCTACGCCAGCGCCGGGCAGTTTTTCAACTGGAAATACATGGTGCTGCTGGCCGTGTTTTTCGCCGCCATGTGGACGCCGAAGCTCAAAGATATTCATCCCATCCTCTATATTCTCACGGCAGCCGTACTCGGCATCGTGCTGAAGCTCTGAGAGAGGAGCGCCAATGTACGACATCGAATCGAAGCAGGAGCCGGAGCGCGCCGTACTCTGCGGTCTTGACACCGGAGAATACGACGCCGAGGCCTCCATGGACGAACTCCGGGAGCTGGCGCGCACCGCCGGCGCAGAGGTAATTGCCACTGTGCTGCAGCCCCGCCCGGCGCCGGACGCCGCCACGTTTCTCGGCATCGGCAAGCTGGATGAGATCAAGGTCTATTACAAAAGCGAAGCCGATCTGCTCATCGTGGACGACGAGATCACCCCATCGCAGCAGCGAAACATTGAGGACTATACCGGGCTCCGGGTCGTGGACCGCACCATGCTCATCCTGGACATCTTCGCCATGCGGGCCCGCACCAAAGAGGGACGCCTGCAGGTGGAGCTCGCACAGCTCAGCTACCGGCTGCCCCGCCTGACCGGCCAGGGCACCTCCCTCTCGCGATTAGGCGGCGGCATCGGTACGCGCGGCCCCGGCGAGAGCAAACTGGAATCGGACCGCCGGCACATCATGCGCCGGATCCGCGCCATTCAGAAAGAACTGAAGAACGTCGAGAAGCGGCGGACCTATGCACGGCGCCGCCGGGACAAGACCGGTGTGGAGACCGCCGTCCTCATGGGCTACACCAACGCCGGCAAATCCACCCTGATGAACGCGCTGACCGACGCTGGCGTTCTGACCGAGGACAAGCTCTTCGCCACGCTGGATCCGACCGCCCGCGCCCTGCGCCTGCCCTCCGGCCGCACCGTCCTGCTCATTGACACCGTCGGATTAATCCGCCGGCTGCCGCACGAACTTGTGGACGCCTTCCACTCCACCCTGGAGGAAGCCGCTGCCGCCGATGTCATCCTGAACGTCGTCGACGCGTCTTCCCCGGACTGTGAAGAGCACATCCGCGTCACCCGCGAACTGCTGTTGGAACTGCACGCCGGCAGCATTCCGGTGGTTACGGTCCTGAACAAGGCCGACCAGGTCTTCGACCGGACCGACCTGCCGAAAGCGGACTGCGCCGTGGCGGTCTCGGCCAAATACGGAACCGGTCTGCACGAGCTGGAGCAGGCCATTGAGGCCGCGCTGCCGAAGGACCGCGTGCGCGTCACCTACCTCTTCCCATACGACAACCTGTCCCCCGCCGCCGAAGTGCGAAAAGACGGCACCGTTTTTTCTGAGCAGTACACCGATGCCGGCCTGAAGCTCGACGTGCTCAGCAGCACGCGCATGGCCGGGAAATACGAGGCATTTCTCGATGAGTCTGGAATCTGATTTCTTCAAGCGCATGACCCCTGACTTTTCCCGCTTTCCCTCCGCGGGATTCACCCATGACTCCTCCGGCTGGCACCTCACCTCCCACTTTATGGAGGGGTTCCGCGCCGACCTCACCGTCACCGACGGCGGCGAGATCTCCGGCCGGGTCATCGACAAGGATCTGCAGGAGGAATACCTTCCCCTGCGCGTCCCCTCGGAAGTCGGCGCTTTTGTCGGCACAGTCCGTGAGAACTACGCCGCCCTGCTCTCCGATCTCGCAGAAAAATGTTTCTATGAGCTGCCGTTTGTCAGCCCGCAGGCCAACCGCATTGCGGCCGCCGTTCGGCACAGATGGGGCGACACGCCGGAGCGGACGTTCCGCCGCAGCCCGGACGCCGGCGTCTTCCGCAACACGCTGTCAAAGAAGTGGTACGGCATCGTTCTGCCCGTGACAAAAGATAAATTGACCGAAAAAAAAGAGGAATCGGGCACTCAGGTGGAAATCCTGGATGTCAAGGTCGCCCCGGAGCGCCTGGACGACTTTCTGGAGGAACCGGGCATCTACCCCGCCTGGCACATGAACAAGAAGAACTGGGTTGCCGTCCTGCTGGACGGCACCGTCCCGGACGAGCGCATCCTCGGCATGCTCGAGGTCAGCCGACGCTTCTCCGGCGGGAAATCCGCCTCCCGGCCGGGCGGCCGTATCGATACCTGGCTTGTCCCCGCCAATCCCAAATACTACGACATAGAAGCCGCCTTCGAGCAGTACGACGAAATCATCTGGAAGCAGAGCACGAACGTGGAAGTCGGCGACATTGCATACATGTACGTCGCCGCGCCGGTCTCGGCCATCCTGTTCAAGTGCGTTATCACACAGACCGACATCCCATACCAGCACTTCGGCACGGTCCGTATTAAGAAGGTCATGAAAATCCGCTTCCTCGAAAAATACCGCCGGGACCAGTTCCCGCTGAAGGTCCTGAAGCAGCACGGCGTCGGCACGGTCCAGGGATGCCATGGCATGCCGGCGGAGATGGAGCAGTATATCCGGGAACACAGCTGAGATTCGGGAAATCTGCATATCTGGAAAACTCCCGACAGGAAAAGACGGCCTGCCCTCCCGGGCAGACCGCCTTTTTCTATGTTCCTTTATACGTTAATCGTTTCCTTCAGAACCAGTTTGTCCGAAGCCGGTCCGACGTACAGCGTACGCGGTCCTTTGGCGACGGTCCACTTGTCCGAAGTGCCGTCGGCGCGCTTTGTAAGCGTCTTTGCATTGGAATTCCAGTAAGACAGCTGGCGCTGGCCGATATGGACTTTGACCTTTTTCGTCTGGCCCGGTTTCAGGTTCTTGACTTTGACATAGCCGGAGAGAGCGATCGGCGAGCTCTGGATGCCGTTCGGCACCTTAGCCTGACCGAGATAGACCTCTGCGACCTCACTGCCCCTGACCTTGCCGGTGTTCTTGACTTTGAAGGTGACATCAAAGCCGTAATCCTCACCTTTGGCGGGTTTGTTCTTCACCTTAAGATCTTTGTATTCAAACGTGGTGTAGGACAGGCCGTAACCGAAGTCGTACTCCGGTTTAATGTGGTTGACATCTAAGAATTTGTAGCCGGTGTTGATGCCCTCAGCATAAGTCGTGGTCTTCGTCAGGCCGGAGCCCTGCTGATACTGGGTCGTGAAGTTGTCACCGTGCGTGATAACCGTGTCATCGTCCGAGCGCGGAATCGTAAACGCGAGCTTGCCGCTCGGGTTGACTGCGCCGGTCAGGAGATTGGCTGTGGCAATGCCGCCGCGCTGGCCGGGATAGTACATCTCGAGGACGGCGTCGACGTTGTCGACCCAGTTGCGCATGACGACAGGTGAGCTGTTGTTCAGGACGACGATGACCTTTTTGCCGTTCTTATGGGCAGTGGCTGCCGTCTCGTTGATCATGTCCTCCTGCGCCTTCTCCAGCTTCATGGAGTAGTCTTCCTTCTTCGGTGCGGAGGTGGATGCCATGCCGGAACCGTTGATGGGAAGCGCGTATGCGAAAATTACGACTTTATCGCTCGTCTGGGCGATCTTCGCCGCTGCTGCCCGATTGGCCGCCTGCTGCAACGGGGTGACCCAGGTCAGGCTGACCTGGAGATCTTTCTGTGGGTCGCTGTACATGGCCTCGGCGTGGATCTTGTACCGCTGGCCCTTCTTCAGTTTGACCGACGCTGTCTTGATGCTCATGCCGGTGGCCGTCTGGGTAATGCCATCCTGCCACTGCGCGCCCTGGCGCGTACCGGAGGTGGAGTTGATCTCTGCCAGCGGCGTGGTGCCGTCGGTGTCGTAGATCGTCGCCTCGGCCAGTCCGCCGATGGAGTTGTAGCCTATGATATACTCGCCGTCCTCCGGGGCCTCAATGTAGCCCTCCCAGGTATACGCCGGTTTGCTGGAGTACGGGAATGCGGAGGCGGTGCCGGGATCGGCCCGGCTGACCTTGTAGGTGCCATTCGGCTTGCCGTTGCGGAGGCCGGTGGTAAAGTTCATGACCGGATCAATTCCCGCTGTCTCGCCGTACTCATGGCCCGGCATGCCGGTCTGCGGGACTTTGGAGATGACGTCGGTAACCGGTTTGATGACGTCCATTGCGGCGCCGGCGCCCTGCATGCTCTCTGCGCTGATCATGGAACTGTGCAGAGAGTTAACCCCATAAGTGCGATTCAGTCCATGCGTCGAGCCAGTGGCATCCGTGTACAGGTACTGCGTCGGAATGATGACGCCTTTATAATCCTTGTAAGGTGTGCCGGATACGTTCTTTGCACCCAGCTGCTTCGCCAGCTCATCGTACGTGCTGGAGTTCTGCGCGATAGTTCCATAGGAACGCTCGCCGCCATAGCCGGAGACCGGATTCATGCCGGTATAGCCGACCACGCCGACCTTGTCCTTCTTGCTGAGCGGAAGTGCATTGTTTTTGTCCTTCAGCAGAACAGCTCCGGACTCCGCAACTTCCTGCGCAATGTCGCTGTTGCGGTCGGAGAGGGCCTCGAGGGCCGGCGCCGCGAGATCCACAGTGACAGAGCTGATCTTCTTCGTCCTTCCTTGTTCCTCCAGCGGCTTGCCGTCGCTGCCGACTTTGACGAGAGTCAGATAGCCGGCTCTGCCATAGGCGCGGAGAATGCGGGTGACCGACTGGTTGACCAGCTTCATGGTGTCGCCGTCGGATTTCACCTGGGACAGGACTTTGTTGTTAAAGAAGCCATACGGCATTTCAATGTCCGTGCCCTTGTCCAGGGAGTAGCCGTGGTTGCCCATGAGCCAGTCGGTAATGGTGAAGTATTTGTAGCCCCACTGGTCACGGAGTACTCCGTTCTGCAGCTCGGCATTGTTAGCAGCTGCTGTACCGTTAATGCTGTTGTACGAAGACATAACGCCCAGTGCATTGGCGTTTTTGATGGCCGTCTCGAATCCGGGCAGATAGGTCTCATGCAGTGCCTGCTCAGAGATGGCATCGTTCTCCATGCCGTCAGTATAGCCGACAAAATGCTTCAAAACGGCTATGCCGCCCTCGCTCTGCATGCCTTTGACCAGATCATCTGATAGGGAGGACAGCAGATACGGGTCCTCGCCCATCTGGTCCTTGGTCCGCGCAAACTGGGGCATGCGCTGGATATCCACCTGGGCGGAGAGCATCATGCCGCAGCCCATGGCTTTGGCCTCGGTGCTGTAGATGGTGCCGTAGAGATTTGCCATCTCCTCGTCCCACGTGGCGGCCAGCATCTCTTCCTGCGGCGGGTTCGTCGTGGGCGTAATGTAGAACAGGCCGCCCGGGCCGTCGTGCATCCGCACCTCCGGCACGCCGAACCGCGGCACACCGGGAAGACTGCCGGCGTCGCCCTCGGTCGTCCCCATGCCGCTGCCGTGGATAAACGTCCATTTTTCATCTGTGGTCATATTGTCCACAAGTGCTTTGACTTTCTCCTCTACCCGCTGCTCATTGTTATCGGGCTGCACCAGATCGGATGTATAGACATCCGGGAACCGGATCGCCGTCGCGGCGAATGCCGTCACGCCGGTCGAGAAGACCGCGAGCAGCATGGCCAGCGCCACGAGCACGGAGAGGAACCGTTTTCCAACTTTCAAATCGTTTTCCTCCTTTTTGTTCGATTTATCAATTTTATGTTAACGCTTTGTATAAAAAATTCAATTGAAAAGTTTCTTTTTTATGAAATATTTATCTTTTGACCGAATTCTAACCTCGGCACTTTCCGTCCAGATCTTCCGGGAGCCCAGGTGGACGGAATCCGCCCCAGAGAACTTTCCGTCCACCACAGGCCTGATTTCTGGAACAAACTCCCACTGCAGCAGATTCCGTCCACAAACTTGATAAAAAACGCTTCTGAAATGCTCAAATTATTTTTATTCTTCTGCTTACGCTACAATTTAAATATTTCTGTAGTTTATTTTTGGACCAAATCTCTCCACAGGACTTTCCATCCACCTTAGGCCTGATTTCCGGACCAGACTTCCCCCCAAAATTTGCATAAAAGAAAACCCGGCCCTCCGCAGAGGTCCGGGTTCTCGATTCCTGTGTGAAAGAATTTACTGTTTGATGTAATTGCGGATGAAGTCCTCAAGCTCTTCCTGCGTGAAGATGTGCTTAACCGGGTAGGTCGGGTTGACCTCGGCACGGCAGCGCTCGGCGATGAGCGGAATATCTTCCTCTTTGATGCAGTCAAAGCCGGTCGGGATTTCCATGCGGTCTTCCATCTCACGGACGGCGGCAATAAATGCTTTGCCTTTTGCCTCGTTCGTTGCACCGGTGATGCCGACGGCGTCGGCGAGATCGGCCAGTTTGTCATAGACATACGGTCCGAGGAGCTCGTCGGAGAAGACGTGCGGAAGGATTACGGACATGGCGAGGCCGTGCGGCACACCGTACATGCCGCCGAGACGATGGCCGATACCGTGGACATAGCCGACACCGCCGCGGGTGAAGCAGAGGCCGGCATAGTAAGAGGCGAGCAGCATCTTGCCGCGGGCCTCGAGGTTGGTCGGGTCGTTGTAAGCGGTCTCAAGATACTCGAAAATGAGCTTGACGGCTTTGACGCCGTAGTCATTGAATTTCTTGTCGTTGTACCAGATATTGGTGTAGCCCTCGATGGCATGGGTCAGGGCATCCAGGCCGGTGGTGGAAGTGACTTTGCCCGGGAGACCGACGGTCAGTTTCGGGTCAAGAACAGCATATTTGGCGCGGATGAACGGGTCCATGATGGGGAACTTGTCGTGGGTCTGGGCATCGGTGATGACCGCGGCAATCGTGGTCTCAGAACCGGTTCCGGCAGTGGTCGGAACGGCATACAGGGTCGGCGGAAGCAGGCCCTTCATCTTCAGAGACGGCATGGTGACCATAAAAACGCCTTTCATGCGTTTGACCGGACGAGACGGACGCCAGACGCGTGCCATGATGCCCTTGGCGCAGTCCATGGAGGAACCGCCGCCGACGGCGATCAGGCAGTCACAGCCGTTGTCGTTGAAGACCTTCAGACCGGCCTCCACGTTTTCCACCGTGGGGTTCGGCTGGACATCACAGAAATCGGCGTACGGAACACCGTCTGCTTTCAGCTGCTCATGCAGGCCGTCGAGAAGGCCGATCTTCATGAGGTTGCCGTCTGTGACGATAAGCGGTTTGTTCTTGCTGTCCTTTTTCAGGACGCCGGGAACTTTGCGGATGGCATCCGGGCCGTCGATGACCGTCGGATCCGGGAAAAACCAGCCCCAAAGGTACAGGAACGGCGTAGCGGCGGCCTCAAAAGCGCGGTAGCCGACCTTCTTGACGTCAAAAATGAGTTCGTCTTTTGTCATAATATGTCCTTTCCCCCACACAGACCATGGGTGATTCAAATTGTCTATCAAATAACAATTGTAGTGAATCTTCACTCATTTATCAAGGCATTTTCCGAAAACTATTGTTTGAATCTTACAAACAACAAGCGTCATCCCTCCGTCTGCAAGGTTGGCGGCGTGTCATCTTTACGCAGTTTCCGGAGCATCAGGAAGTAGGCGGCGACAAGACCGATGTCGCTGACCGCCCAACTCATTGGATAGACCATCATCAAATAGTTGAACGTATGGTGCGTCCGGAAGAAGGTGTAGACGTAGAGAATCCGGAAGCCGCAGACGCCGATCAGGATGATCAAGGCCGGGGTCAGGGAATGGCCGTAGCCCCGCATGGCTCCGGAGATGCCCTCCAGGAAGACGTTGACAACTTCCGATCCCGCAATCCAGCGCAGGCGGATGGCACCGTAGTGGATGACGGCGGGATCACTGTTGAAGAAACGGATGAGCTGCGGCGCCAGGACGATAAACAGCGCCGAGACGATGAGGACAATTCCCATATCCTGGAGCAGAGAGATGCGGACGGTTTTCCGGCAGCGGTCCATTTTCCCGGCGCCGTAGTTCTGGGAGACAAATGTGGTATTGGCCTGTCCGAAGGCATTGACCAGGTAATAGACCATGATTTCCAGATTGAAGGCCGCGGAGGAGGCCGCCATGACATCGGCGCCCAGACTGTTGACCGCGGACTGGATGACGATGTTGGACAGGGAAAACAGCATACCCTGCAGGCCGGATGGAAGTCCGACGCGGAGCATGCCGCCGACGACGCGGCGGTCGATCCGGATTTTCCGGATATCCAGATGCAGCACGCCCTTTTCCCGGCACAGCAGAACGAACATGATGGCGCTGCTGACCAGGTTGGAGATAACCGTGGCAATGGCGACACCGTCTGCATCCATGTGCAGGACAATGACAAAGAACAGGTTCAGGAAGACATTGAGCACGCCGGCAATGGCAAGGCAGATAAGCGGCGTGCGCGTGTTGCCCTGGCTGCGGAAAATGGCGGACTCAAAATTGTAGAGCATGATAACCGGCATGCCGGCGAGATAGATGCGCAGATAGGCCTCTGCCATGGGGAAGACCGAGGCAGGAACCCCCATAGCCCGCAGAATGGGCCCGGCGACGCACTCGCCGATGGCCGTGACCAGCAGGCCGCTGATGAGCGCCAGTGCGACGGCAGTATGAACGCCGCGGCGGATCTTTTCGGTATCTCCCTGGCCCGTGAATCGCGCAATGACGATGTTGGCGCCGAGAGAGATGCCCATGAAGAGGGAAACCAGCAGATTGATGATGGAACTGTTGCTTCCCACAGCCGCCATGGCGTACTTGTTGGCGAACTGGCCGACGACCGCGACATCTGCGGCGTTGAACAGCTGCTGCAGAATGCCCGTAAATGCCAGCGGCAGGGCGAAGGTGAAGATCTTCTTTCCCAGCGGGCCATGGGTCATATCGATGGTTTTACTCAAGAACGATGCACTCCTAACAGATCGATCTGTACAATTTCAGTTGGATTATTCAGACGGGGAATCAGCGGCCGTGCGGTGTTGGACAGACCGGCCCCGACGACCATGTTACCATATTTCCCGTGTACATACTTGGCGAAAAGGCCCTGTTCCGGGGCAAAGAGCCCCCGGCCGTCCGGCAGACGGATCTGGCCCCCGTGGACATGGCCGGCGAGAATCAGGTCAATCTGCCGGTTCCGCAGCATCGGCCCTTCGAAGAAATACTCCGGCTCGTGGGTCATCAGGATGCGGTAGCCTTCCTGCTGCTCGAACCCGTCGATCCAGCGGTCGTCGGTATACGGCGTGTATCCCCCGATGCACAGACCGTCGAAAAACGCCCAGCTGTTGTCCAGCAGGGTGACGCCTGTGGACCGGAAATCCGCGGCCGAGAGCACCGGGAACTTGACCTCATGATTGCCGTACGAAAAGAACGTCGGCGCAATGGCGACGCATTCCCGTAGAAACGGCTGAACCCGGCGGTACGTTTTTCGGTGGCGATCCACGAGATCGCCCACGATGAGGATGAGGTCCGGGTCCGCGGCCCGGGTCCGCTCCACAATGCGGCTGTATGGCACGTTGTGGTAGTCGGAGAGCATTACAATACGGAGGTTCCGGTCAAGCTTCCCGGTCTCAAACTGATATTTTGTCAGCACCATGCAGGTCGCCTCCCTGTACAATGTTCCGGGCGCGGAAGGCCCGGTTCATGGCGTTCAGGACGCCGCGTTTGTTGCCGCTCCACAGCGGCGCAATCAAAATGCGTTTCGGCCCGTCCCCGGTCAGCCGGTGGATGACGATGTCGGGCGGAATCCGCGGCAGAAGCCGACAGAGGATGTCGATGTACTCCTCCTGGGTCAGCGCCTCAAAGGCGCCTGCCTCATACTCCTCCGCGAGATCGGTCCCCCGGAGAACGTGCAGCAGCTGCAACTTGAGCCCCCAGGTGCCGCAGCGGCAGGCGAAATCTACGCTGGCAGCCATGTCTTCGAAGGACTCCCCCGGCAGGCCGAGTATGATGTGCGTCACCACTTTCACGCCGACGGCGTTCAGCTTCTGTACGGCCTCTTCGTAGACGCAGTTGGGGTAGCCCCGGCGGACATTCGCCGCCGTCGCCTCATTGGAGGTCTGGAGCCCCAGCTCCACCCATACCGGCTTGACGCGATTCAGGTCCTGCAGCATACACATGACTTCCGGCCCCAGACAGTCGGGCCGCGTGGCGATGGAGAGAATCAAAATGTCCGGCCGCGCAATGGCCGCCTCATAGATACTGCGGAGCCTTGTCAGGTCCCCATATGTTCCCGTATAGCTCTGGTAATAGGCAATATAGGCATCTTCTGAAGTTTTGCGCCGGACCCGGGCTTTGGCGCGGTCAATGTCGTTCTCCGCGAAGTCGCCGGACCCGCCGGCGGAGCAGAACGTACAGCCGCCGAAGCCGAGCGTCCCGTCCCGGTTCGGACAGGTCTCGGAGGCGGAAAGAGCCAGTTTATATACTTTTCTGCCGTACTTTTCCCGCAAATATTGGTTCAGCGAGTAATATTGCATCCGCTTTCTCCTTTTCAGCCCGGAAAAACTTCTTTATAATAGAGAGTATTCTTATTATATAATCTGCGTCAATCTTTTGACAGGAGGACTTCCCATGAAAATGCACCGGCGGCTGCCCGCCCTGCTGCTGTCCCTTCTGCTCCTGCTGGCCACACTGACCGGCACGGCAGTTCCCGCGCTTGCGGCGGACGACAGCGGCTCCCAAAAGAAGACCCTGGTCATGGCCTGTTCCGCCGATTTCCCGCCCTACGAGTACAAGGAGGGCGACGAAATTGTCGGTATCGACCCGACTATTGCCCACGCCGTCGCCGACAAACTCGGCATGAAGCTGGAAATCGTCGACGTCAGTTTCGACTCCGTCCTGGCCGGAGTGCAGTCCGGCAAGTACGACATCGGCATGTCCGGCATCACCGTCAACGAGGACCGGAAGAAGAGTGTCAATTTCACCGTCCCCTACACAACCTCCGAGCAGGCGGTTGTCGTCAAGAAGGGCAGCAAAATCCACTCACTGGATGACTGCTATACCGTCAGTGCATCCGGGAAGAAAGTCACCAAACCGGACGTCATGATCGGCGTCCAGACCGGCACCACGGGCCAGCTCTACTCCGATGAGACCCCCGCCAATGGCGGTTTTGGGTCGGACCACGTCACCAAATACAAATATGGAACCGATGCGGTCCAGGCCCTGAAAGTCGGAAAAGTAGACGCCGTTATTATCGACGGTCTTACCGCAAAGAGCTTTGTCTCCTCCAACCCTGAGCTGAAGCTGCTCAGCGCGCCTTATGTCACTGAACAGTACTCCATTGCCGTCAACAAAAACGACACCGAGCTTCTGAACAAACTCAACAGTGCGCTGCAGGAGGTCATCGACTCCGGCCTCGTGGAGAAAGCCACCCGGAAGTATTCGGACGCCCTGGCACAGAAGGGCGAGAGCGCCAACGCCTCCTGGTGGACCCGCGTCAAGAACCAATTCCACCTGAACTTCGTCCAGGGCAGCCGCTGGAAATGGCTCATGCAGGGCCTCGGCCGCACGCTCATCATCACGTTTTTCGCCGCCATTCTCGGCGTCGTCATCGGCATTCTCCTCGCCGGCATCCGCACCACCTGGGACAAAAACCGGGAGACCTTCCAGAAGAAGGGCGGCTTCGGCGCCGGACTCATGCGGGTGTTAAACGCACTGGCGCAGCTGTATCTGACCATAATACGGGGAACCCCTGTTGTTGTTCAGCTGTTAATCGGCTACTTTATCATCTTTGCCGCCAGCAACAATGAAATCGTCATTGCGGTCCTCGTATTCGGCATGAACTCCGGTGCCTATGTCGCCGAGATCTTCCGCTCCGGCATCATGGCCATCGACAACGGGCAGTTCGAGGCCGGCCGCTCGCTGGGCTTCAACTACATTCAGACCATGCGGTATATCATCATCCCGCAGATGTTCAAAGTTGTGCTGCCCACCCTGCTCAACGAATTCATCTCTCTGCTGAAAGAGACCTCCGTCGCCGGTTATGTCGGCATTGTCGACCTCACCAAGGCCGGCGACCTGATCCGCGGCCAGACCTTCTCGGCGTTCATGCCGCTGATTGCTGTCGCGCTGATCTACCTGGTCATCGTCCTCATCTTCAGCAGTCTGGTCAAACGTCTGGAAAGGAGGCTGAGAAGCAGTGACCGATGAAACCCTGATCCGCATCGACGGCCTGGAGAAGCAGTACCCTAACGGCTTCAAAGCCCTGAACGGCATTACCACCGATATCCGCCGCGGCGAGGTGGTCGTCGTCATCGGGCCCTCCGGTTCCGGCAAATCGACCTTCCTGCGCTGCCTCAACCTGCTGGAGCTGCCCACCGGCGGCACCATCACAGTGGATGGCGCCGATATCACGGACAAACATGCAGACATCAACGCCTACCGCCAGAAGATGGGCATGGTGTTCCAGCACTTCAACCTGTTTCCGAACATGACCATCCTGCGCAACATGACGCTCGCTCCCGTCAAGCTCAAGGGCATGTCCAAGAAAGAGGCCGGGGAGAAAGCCCGCGGCCTGCTGCGCCGGGTCGGTCTGGAGGACCGGGCGGACTCCTACCCCTCTCAGCTCTCCGGCGGCCAGCAGCAGCGCATCGCCATCGTCCGCGCCCTCTGCATGGACCCGGAAGTCATGCTCTTCGACGAGCCCACCTCCGCGCTCGATCCGGAGATGGTCGGCGAAGTACTGGATGTCATGAAACAGCTGGCCAAAGAGGGCATGACCATGGTCACGGTCACCCACGAGATGGGCTTCGCCCGGGACGTCGCCGACCGCATCCTGTTCATCGACGAGGGACAGATCGTCGAACAGGGCCCGCCGGAGCAGATTTTCGAACACCCGAAAGCCAAACGGCTGCAGACCTTTTTGAAGCAGATTCGGTAGGAGACGCGGGAGCGCAGTTAGCATCTTCTGATTGCCCAAAATCGGTAGTTTGGTGTAGATTTTTCTACACCAAACCCGATTTTTTTATTGGTTAGAAGATACTTACCGATCAGGAACAGCGCTTTGATCAAAACTTTTTTCTTCCCACACTGCATCTTCTAGGTACCGAACAGAAAGAAGGAGGAATTTCAATTATGAAATCCATTGCAAAGAAACTATTTGCCGTCCTGCTGACGCTGGCCATGTGCGCTGCACTTGCGTTCCCGACACTGGCGGCGGGAAATCTCTCGTCCTATGACTTCTTCAAGAGCCAGGGGTCCAAAAAGGCCATGGAAATCCTGGACAACTCTAAGTTCAAGTCCTATACCCACCGCGGTGAGGCGAATGACGCCACGAACCTGCAGAACATGTACGCTGCGCTCGACGCCATTGACAAGACCAACGCATACCGTGCCACGGAGGGACTTCCGGCGCTGAAAGTCTCCGATACCTATATGGCCATGGCACAGGTGAATGCAAATGCATCCAGCCGCACGATGAACCACACGATGGAGTTCGTCAACCAGTACAGCGTACTGGACTGTCTTTACTGGTCCAGCAATAAACGTTCTGCTTCGGCTGCATCGGACAGCTGGTACGCAGAGAAAAACGGCAGCGGTGAAAAAGGCCACTATGAGACCATGATGGGCCGCAACTCCGGCATCCACAGCACGGTCACCGGCGCCGCAGAATGCATCAGCACCGGCAGCTCGTTCCCGTTCTGCGTCAACGAGACCTTCGGTACCGATCAGTTCAATGAGAAGACCTATACTGTCGCCCAGTACCGCGACCGCCTGGCCGCCTACATGCAGCAGAACGGAATCAGCCTTCCCGCCTGAATTTCATACGCAGTATTGCCGCTGTCTCCGGACAGCGGCTTTTTTATTTTTTCGGCTGAATCGCGAAAACTTTTTTGTGCCCTGTGTGCATCCACTCTCTGAAATTCGAAGGAGGAGGAAATCTCAATGAAAGCAATTATTCGTCATTCACTCGCATTGCTCCTGATGCTTGCAATGTGCTTCTCCATTGCGGTTCCGGCTGCCGCCTCGGAGACGAGGTCTTCGTACGACTTTTTCAGGAGCGTCGGTGCCGCCAAGGCGATGGAAATTCTGGACACGTCAGAATTCAAATCCTATACCCACAGGGGCGCCGCAAACGATGCGACGAACCTGCAGAACATGCTCGATTCGCTTAATGTCATTGATAAGACAAATCAGTACCGGGCCACAGAAGGACTTCCGGCACTGAAAGTATCCGATACGTATATGGCCATGGCACAGATCAATGCCAATTATGCTGCCTACACAATAAAAACGCAGAATAAATTGATTCACACAAAGGAATGGCTCTATTCCAACCATGTTCTTGACAATCTTGCCTCTCAGGGCGGAACCGGCTATGTGCCCAATGCGGCTGACGCAGCAGCAGGCTGGTATGCGGAAAAGAATAACAACGGCGAGAAAGGTCATTACCTGACTATGATGGGACGCAATTCCGGTGTGAATTCCACCATTTCCGGCAGCGCCATGACCCTCAATCCATTTGTCGTCAATGAAACCTTCGGAGCCGACCAGTTCAATGAGAGAACCTATACTGTCTCCCAGTACCGCCAGCGCCTGAAAAAATACATGAACAATCAGGGCTCTGGCACAACGGCGCCGAAAAAGCAGAACAGTTCTGAGGTTATGACGTACACCCAGTCCAAGCCGATTATGGCAGACTCAATGGGAATTGGCGCGCCGCTCTTTTTGAATTCCAGCACAGCGCTTCTCGCAGTTCCGACCAATGGAAAATTTGAGATTACGGTCAATGGCCTGGAAGTCTACAACGGCAAGCTCAAAATCACGCTGAACATCCTGAACGGCAAGCGAGATATGTACATTAAAGGTCTCCGGAATCTTAAATTCTACAACGGCGATGGAAATGTGTTCTTCACGATTCCTTATCTCAACGCCAACAACTATAAATCCCTTTATTTGGCAACCAATGAAACTCTTATCTATTATTACTCGGGGAACTATAACTTCGGAAAAATCAACCGCTGCGGCGTCACCTGCACCATGGAATATACATATACATAATTTAGGGAGGAAGCTGCAGTGAAAAAATTGATTTCTGTTCTGCTGGCACTGCTGCTCTGTGCAGCTCTGGCGCTGCCGGCTATGGCAGAAGGCCATGACCCGTTTAATGATGACCCGGACCAATCCTTTTTTACGGAGGATGTAAACAATCTCATTGAAAAAGTCTATGAGGAAGACTATGAAGAATATCAGGAAGCCTATGATGCTGACAGCAGCACCAAATATCAGCCGCTCGACTGCGGACCCTGGCTTTCCGTAAATGTATTAACCGCACTGGACGCCGCTCCCAGCCTGAATCAGGCACGCAAAGCGGCCGGAAATCCGGAATTCCGGATTTCCAACGTTCTGTAGACGATCGCTGTACTTGAAACAGCGGAGGCCGACCGCGACTATCCGAGAACCGGAAGCGTTCCGGACATGTCAGACGAAGAAGAGAACTATAACGCCACGATTCTTGTAAAGAAGCTGCCGAAGAACCAGAAGCCGGCCGGATACATGAAGACCTGGCTCAAGTCTTCGGAGGGGAAGAAAATCGTGAACAGCGGCGGCCTGACCTCCATGGGCCTCGCCTATGATCCGTACACGAATCTCTTCACCATGGTTTTCGGGGAGAGCCGGTCCGATGAACAGACCAAGACCGTCCAGCAGTTCCGAAACTACCTGAATAACACGCTCAGCCCCAACTACAACGGATGAGTTACGAGTACCTGACATCGCCATATTGAACTTCAGGCCCGGATTTTGAGGATTTTTCCGGTACCGGGCGGCTGAATACAGAAAATCGGTACTAGGAATTTAGTCACAGCATAGCTGATGATCAAAATTCCCGGTACCGATTTCTCATATAGAATTGTCAGGTACTTTTGCGTCCCTCAGTGTTTATACACCCGCGGAACCCGCTTGTTGATGTCGCAGACGAATTCATAATTGAACCGCCCGCAGAGGGCGGAGAGATCTTCGACGCGGATTTCGTCGTCCCCCTGGCGGCCGATCAGGACAACCTCATCCCCAATTTGGACATCCTCCAGGTCCGAGACATCTGCCATAAACTGGTCCATGCAGACCCGGCCGACGATGGGGCAGTGTTTGCCCTGGATGAGCACATAGCCTTTGTTGGAGAGAAGGCGCGGATAGCCGTCGGCGTAGCCCACCGGAATGGTGGCAATCGTGGTCTCCGGCTTCGTTGTCGTATAAGTGGAACCATAGCCTACCGTAAAGCCCGGGCCCACCGTCTTCAGATGGGCAATGTGGCTGACCAGGCTCATGGCGGGGCGGAGATCCAGGTTGGCGGGATTCACCTCGTCGCTCGGCAGCAGACCATAGATGGTGATGCCCAGCCGAACCATATCCAGATAATCATCGGTCCCCTCCATGACCGCCGCAGAGTTGCACATGTGGCGAATGGGGAAATGGCAGCCAGCTCTGGAAAGCTTCTGCGTGAAGTCCAGGAATTTGGCAATCTGACGATTGCGGGACGTCTTGTCTGCGCAGTCGGCACAGGCAAAGTGTGTGAAGACGCCTTCCGGTTCGATATCCTTCAGCGTAAAAATTCGTTTGATTTCCTCCACGCTCTCTTCGTTCGGCTGAAACCCTATGCGGCCCATGCCGGTATCGACGGCGACATGAATTTTTGCCGGCGTATCCAGCTCGTGGGCGGCCTTGTCAATTTGCGCGGCAAGCTCATAGGAAGATACCGGCATGGCGATGTCGTGGGAAATGGCCCGCTTCCACTCATCCGGGAACACATGGCCGAGCACCAGAATGGGCTTCTCCAGACCGCTGGTACGGAGCTCCACGCCCTCTTCGACGGTGGCGACGGCAAAACCGTACACGCCGATGCCGCTGAGCATCTGGGCGACCTGGACTGCGCCGTGTCCATAGGCGTCCGCTTTGACGACAGCCATAGACTTGACGTCCGGCCCCACCTTTTTCATGGATTCGCGGACGTTGTGGCAGATGGCCTCGAGGTCAATCTGTGCATAAACTCTCTGGGGTTTCATAATTATCACCTGTATTACTCAATATGGTATAATTTTAGTCCCAAACACCCTCCGTTGCAATGAAAGGAGCAGGTAAAGTTGAAACCGGTTGCCATTCTACACACCAATCTCAAAGGCAAATTCGGGCTGCCCCGCCAGGGCACCGTCAATCCCGGCCTGCGCAGCACCGTCGTGCTGGAGCCGGAATACCGCAATCCAGATGCGTTCCGCGGTCTCTCGGACTTTTCGCATATCTGGCTCATCTGGGAATTCTCCGATGTCATTGCAAAGCGGGAGCAGGCGAAAGAGCCCTATACCTTCTCCCCCACCGTCCGGCCGCCGCGGCTGGGCGGGAACCGGCGCCTCGGCGTGTTCGCCACCCGGTCGCCGAATCGCCCGAACCCCATCGGCATCAGCGCGGTAAAGCTGGAGGAAGTGCGGCTGGAAGGGCCCGACGGGCCGACCCTCGTGGTCTCCGGGGCCGACCTCATGGACGGCACCCCTATTCTGGATATCAAACCGTATATTCCGTACAGCGACAGCATCCCGAACGCCGCCGAAGGGTTCACCGCGGGCCTCTCGGACCTGAGCCTGCACGTGGAGTTCCCGAAACCGCTGCTGAATCGCGTCCAGGAAGAGAACCGGGAGGAACTCCTCGGCATCCTGTCCCACGACCCAAGGCCGCAGTACCAGCGGGATCCATCGCGTATTTACGGCCTCTCCTATTTGAATTTTGACGTCAAGTTCCGCATAGAAGGCGACGTCCTCACGGTGGTAGATCTGATATGAAAAAGCGCAAACACATTGTCTTCACCGGCCGCGTCCAGGCCGTGGGCTTTCGCTGGACCGCCTGCAATCTGGCCCGGGACCGCGGCCTCACCGGCTGGGTCCGCAACGAGTACGACGGGTCCGTGACCATGGAGGTCCAGGGAGAACAGGAGGATATCGACTGGATGGTCGAGCGGCTCATGACGGACCGCTACATCCGCATCGACAATTTAGATGTCTCCTCCCGGCCGCTGTCTGAGCGCGAAACCGGGTTTGAGGTGAGGTACTGAAGTACCAGTTGGCTTGTATTTAAGAAACAGGTACCGGGATTTTTAATCATAAGTCAAGTTCTGATTAACTTCCTGGTACCTTCTTTTTATATGCGGCAGTCCGGTACCAGAAAAGGCCTCAGAAGCCGGGCCTAAACTCCAAATGAGCGGAATCCGGTACCATTTGACGCACTGACAAGGACCGCTGCAGGCCATCCTGCAGCGGTCCTAAAACTTTATTTCAGCAAAAAGTACTCCACCGTCTGGGTCGGAAGCGAGATCCCCTTGTCATGTGCATAAAGGGACAGCAGCGACAGGCCGGCTCCGGCGGCACCGGCGTAGAGGCCGGTGTAGGTCTCCACGAATCCCGGGAGCTTGCGGGTCCAGGCCGCGTACCAGCGGCGGCCCTTTTCGTCGTTCCAGGAGTCGCCGAGGAGTTTGTCGGCGGTGTCACGGGCATCTTTCAGGTAGGAGTCGTCCCCGAGCACTTCCGCCGTCTTGACAAAATGCTGCAGAACGCCGGGGGCGCCGCAGCACAGGCAGTAGCTGTTCCAGTAGCCGGGCGTATGGATAAGGGGCGCACCGGTTTTCAGGATGCCTTTGGTCAGGACGTCGACCCACTCCAGATACTGCCGGTCGCCGGTCACGTCATAGAGTTTGCGGAACAGAATCGTGGTTCCGACCGGGCCGTGGCAGGTGGACAGATAGTAGAAGTCGTGGAAGGAGCCCCGCTCCGGGTTATAGAGATACGGAATCAGGGCGCCGTCGTCATCGCCTTCGACGATGGCGGACAGGAATTTGACGACCTCTTTTGCGACGTCCAGATAGTGCTCATCCCCGGTCTCCTCATAGAGAAGGGTATTCAGGTAGCCGGTTCCCGCCGCGCCGTGGGAGTAGTTCGGGAAGACCGTCTCTTTGGACTCCCAGCCCACCAGCGTCAGATCCAGGTTCTTGAAATAGATGCCGCCGATGTCGGCTTTCACCGCTTTGGAATTGGCGAAGTCGACGACTTTTTTGGCTGCATCGAGATATTTGGCGTCGCCGGTCTTCCGGTAGACATAGAGGAAGAAGAAGCCGTAGGAGCCGTCGGCCATCAGGTCGGACTGATCGGTCCAGTGCAGGCCGGTCTCGTCCTCGGTGGCGGCGGCAATGGCGTCGTCCGCCGCGGTAATCAGGAACTGATGGTAGCGCGCATCCGGGACATGGGCATAGAGCTGCTCCAGGAAGATGCCCTGGCCCGCCGGGCCCACGTAGACGCTGGTGCCCCAGCCCTTGACGGGCCAGACGCCGCCGCCCTCGCCGTGGAGAATCTCGTTGAAAAATCCGGGGCCCTCGTAGGTGTTCAGGATATATTCCGCGGCGTCCTTTGCCTCCTGCAAATACTGCTCCTCGCCGGTCACCTCAAAGAGCTGGAGGAAGAACTGGCCGATTCCGGCGGATCCGGCATAGAGGCCTTTTTTGGTGATAATCAGGTCGCCCTTGTACTCATTTCCCGGCTCCGGGCTGACCTGCCAGTATTTGCCCTGCGGGGTGACGACCTCGGTAGATTTCAGGTACGCCGCAATCTGGCGCACGGCGGTCAGATAATCTTCATCGGTATTGCGTTTAAACGGCAGTTTTTTGCCGAATCGTATGCTGCTCATTCTTTTACGGCCTCCCTGTTGTAAAGATCGGTGCTCAGATATTTATAACCGTTGTCCGGGTAGATGACGACAATGTTCTTACCCTCTGCCTCCGGGCGTTTCGCAATCTGGATCGCGGCGGTCAGGGCTGCGGCGGCAGAGGTGCCGAGGAAGAGTCCGTCGGTCTCCGCAGTCTCCTGTGCGGTGCGGTAAGCGTCTTCTGCTTTGATATCGATGATCTCGTCAAAGGCAAAGCCGTTGTCCTCGTTGTCCTTGATGATCGTCGGGACCAGCGAATCGGGCACGCGGCCCAGCGGCAGAGTGCCGTCGATGATGTGGCCGGTGAAATCCGGGCTGTCCGGGCGGGAGGACGGAGCCGACTGCACGCCGACAATCTGCACATCCGGGTTCTTCTCTTTCAGATAGCGCCCTGTGCCGACCAGGGTGCCGGCGGTGCCGCCCATGGCGACGAAGTAGTCCACCTTGCCGTCGGTATCGTCCCAGATCTCCGGGCCGGTGGTCTTGTAGTGGTAGTTCTGGTTCGCATCGCTGATGGTCTGGCCGGTGTAGTAGTAGCCGTTTTCATCGGCAATCCGGTTGATGCCGGCCACCAGATCGTCCAGCACGAGCCCCTTCTCCTCGAAGTCGGCCACCTCGTCAATGTCATAGAGCGTGCGGACATCGAGGCCGTAGCCCTTGTAGATATCGATGCGCTCTTTCGTGGTGCCGTGCTCCAGATAGGGGATGAACTCCAGCTTCTCCGCGTGCCCGATGGCCGCGAGGGCGATGCCCGTGTTGCCGCTGGTCACATCGACGAGGGTGGTTCCCTCTTTGACCTTCCCCTTCTGCTTGCCCTCCTCGATCAGCGCAATGGCCAGACGGTCCTTGACGCTGCCGGTGGGATTCAGATATTCGAGTTTTCCGATGACATGTGCCTTCAGGTCATGTTTTTCTTCGTAGTTGGTCAGTTCGACCAGCGGGGTGTTGCCAACAAGCTCTGCGATTGATTTATGAATTTTAGACATATTGATGACTCCTTATTCCGTCTCGCCGTAAAGGCTCTTCAAGTTGCTCTCTTTTGTAGTGGTATATCCGGCATCTACCGGCAGTTTTACGCCCGTGATGGCGCTGGCCTCATCGCTGGCCAGGAAGAAGGCCGCATTGGCGATCTCCTCCGGCTCAACCCAACGGTTGAGCAGACTGCGCTCCGCCTGAATTTTGCGAATTTTGGGATCTGCATAGTCGTACTTTTTCGCCATTTCCGTCTTTGTGCATCCAGGTGCAACCGAGTTGACGCGGATGCCGTATTTGCCCAGATGGAAGGCGGCGACGCGAGTCAGCCCATCCACGGCCGATTTGGAAATGCCGTACGCGAAAGGCGACCACTCGGCCAGGGATGCGACAAAGGAAGAGACGTTCACGATAGAACCTTTTATTCCCTTGTCCACGAAGACACGGGCCACATGCTGAATCATATAGAGACTGCCCCAGAGATTGACATCCTCCGCCTGCTTGATGAGTTCCGGGTCGAAGGTCAGAATTGTCTTCCGGTGCCCGGTGATGCCGGCATCGTTGAACAGCGCATCAATACGTCCGAATTTTTCGACGACCTGGGCGACGACCTGCTGGCCCTGCTCATAATTGGTGACGTCCAGCGGATAGCCGACGGCGTCATACCCGTCATTGCGGAGCAGTTCCGCCTGTTTCTTGACCTCCTCAGCCTGAAGATCTGTGAGTGCCACAGAATAGCCGCCCTTTGCAAAACGTTTGGCAGCCGCCAGTCCAATGCCCTGTGCTGCGCCGGTGATGATGACAACTTTATTACCCATTTTTCTGATTCCTTTCTAAAAGACAAAAAAGAGCGGCAGTCCTGTCGGCTGCCGCTCACTGAATTCGGTCCATCTATCTAAAACTCAGAGGCACATTCGACACGACGACGAAACCGCATGGCACATGCACATGCAGCAACACATCATCATGCTGTCCTTTCTGAAGATTCCGTCTGTCATGTCGAATCGCTCCTTTCTGTTCTCTGTGGGTTTGATTTCCTAGTAAATTTATGTGAATACTATGAAATAGCTTGTCTATAGTGTATTCCCGAGGTGCCCGGCTGTCAAGAGGGCACGCCTATAGAAAGAAACTATGTCAGCCGGACACGTGGACGAAAAACAGCCGCACCCGGTTTCCGGGTACGGCTATAAAAATCATATTCTCACCGCATGCGCGCTTACTTCCGCAGCTCCTCCACGCATTTCGTTATCGTCGCAATTAAATAATCGATCTCGGCGTCGTTATTGTCCTCGTTGATGGTCAGCCGCAGGGAGCTCATGGCCTCCTCCTCGGTGCGGCCGATGGCCAGGAGCACCGGGCTCGGGTCCAGCGACCCCGCCTGGCAGGCGCTGCCGGCGGAGGCGCAGATGCCCGCCTCGTCCAGCTTGACCAGCAGGACCTCGGACGAAATGCCGTCGAAGCAGACGCTGACGTTGCCCGGAAGGCGTTTTTCCCGGTCTCCGTTCAGTGTCGTGCCCGGAATGGCCAGCAGGCCGTCCATCAGCCTGTCCCGCATGGCAAGTGTTTTCTTCGTATTTTCCGCCATATGGTCACAGGCGAGGTCCAGCGCCTCCGCCATGCCCACGATACCCGGGACATTCTCCGTGCCGGCGCGGCGCCCCCGCTCCTGGGGTCCGCCGAGAATCAGCGGGGAGAGATCTACATTGGAACGTGCATACAGGGCACCGACCCCCTTGGGTCCGCCGAATTTGTGGGCGGAGAGGGAGAGAAGGTCGCAGTCCAGGTCCGTAACGTCAATGGGCAGATGCCCCGCCGCCTGCACCGCATCTACGTGGAACAGGGTATTTCCGATGTGGCAGAGCGCACCGATTTCCCGGATGGGCTGGATGGTGCCGATCTCATTGTTGGCCATCATGACCGAGACCACGGCGGTCTCTTCGCGGATGGCCTCATGAATTCTTGCCGGGTCCAGCACACCGTCTTTGCCGACGTGGACCGTCGTAACGGTAAAGCCCATGGCCTCCAGCTGCTCAATGGGCTTCCGGACCGAGGCGTGCTCAATGTCAGTCGTGATGATATGGGTCTTCCCCTGCTGCGACATCATGGCCGCGGCGGACAGAAGCGCCTGCGTGTTCGATTCACTGCCGCCGGACGTGAAGAAGATTTCATTCGTCTTTGCCCCCAGCTGCGACGCAATACTGTACCGCGCCGCCTCCATGGCAATTTTCGCGTCACGCGCGGCGCCGTACACCCCGGACGGGTTGCCGTAGGTCTCATTCATGGCCTCAGTAACCGCCTGCACCGCTTCGGGCTTCATCTTCGTCGTAGCTGCGTTGTCTGCATAAACCTGCATAGGAATTTCCTCCTGGATTCAATCATTTCTGCATTCTATTAAAACACGATTTCGGCCGTTTGTGGGACTCAATCTGGCCGGGTTGGCGTTTCAGGTCTGTATTTTTCTTTTGTCACCCGGCTTGCCGGCTGACCCAAGACCGAATATATCTGTTTGAGTCAATTTGTCCCTCCCAAACCGCCGGACAAAACGACGGCCCGCCCTCCCGGGCAGGTCGCCGTCTTTTCACGTCGTAATTTTTTCGAAATCGGAGGCCGGATGTTTGCAGACGGGACAGATGAAGTCGTCCGGGATGGGGTCGCCTTCATAGATGTACCCGCAGATGCGGCAGCGCCAGACTGTCTTGCCGGCGGCTTTCGGGGCATCCGGTTTTGGCTTGATGTGGTTCTGATAATAGGTATACGTGGCGGATGGGGTCTCCGAGAGGACATCCATGTCCTCCACGGTGGCGACGAACATGGTGTGGCTGCCGAGGTCGACCGTGTTAACCACGTTCAGGGAAAAGCAGGCGTTGGTGCCCGCCGTAATGATGGGCAGGCCATTGACATCGTCCTTATAAGATGTATAGTCGGCGAACTTGTCCACGTCGCGGCCCGACTGGAACCCGAAGTGCCGGAACGTGTCGAACGAGGCATCCTCGCTCAGCACGCTGATGCAGGCTTTTTTGGTGTGCAGGATCATGTCGTGGGTAAAATTGGCCTTGTTGACGCAGAATGTGATGAGCAGCGGGTTTGAGGCCGCCTGGATGGCGGTGTTGGTAATACATCCGTTCTTTTTGCCGTTTTCGGCGGCGGTCAGAACGAAGAGACCGTAGCTTAAGCGGAACATTGCGGTTTTGTTCATGGAAATCCTCCTTCCTTTCTTTTCTATTATATCGGACCCGAGCCAGATATTTATAAATTTTCCACAAATTTTTCAGTCTTTCGCAGAAAGAATATGCTATTTTTGTAACAATTCTTGCCGTGGGTGTGACAAAACGATAAAATAGATACAGTAATGAAAATTTAATACCGTATCCAAAGGAATCATTTACTATGGATGAAAAATTGTTTTCAATCATCGATTCGCTGGAGCAGAACCGCCGCCTCTCCTTTGAGGAGCTGACCTGGCTGGTCTCCCACCGATCTGCTGAGGGTGCAATGCTGCTGGCCAAAAAGGCCGCAGCCGTCCGGGACTCCATCTACGGCAGGGACGTTTTTGTCAGAGGGCTCATTGAATTCAGCAACATCTGCAAAAACGACTGCCTCTACTGCGGAATCCGGAAAAGTCAGACTGCCTGCCAAAGATACAGATTAACGGAACCCCAGATCATGCTCTGCTGCCAGCAGGGATATGCTCTGGGGTTCCGCACGTTTGTGCTGCAGTCCGGCGAGGACGGCTGGTTTACCGACGAGCGGCTGTGCCAGATTGTATCCCACATAAAAACCGAATATCCGGACTGCGCCATCACCCTGTCCGTGGGCGAGCGCAGCCGTGAGAGCTATCAGAAGTTGTTTGACGCAGGGGCGGACCGCTATCTGCTGCGGCACGAGACGGCGACGAAGTCGCATTACGAAAAAATACATCCGAAAGAGATGTCTTTTGACCACCGCATGCAGTGCATTCAGGATCTTCGGGACATCGGCTACGATGTCGGTATCGGCATGATGGTCGGCGCACCGTACCAAACCCCCGAAGATCTTGCGCGGGACCTTCTCTTTATCGAGGATTTCCGGCCGGAGATGTGCGGCATCGGTCCGTTCATTCCGGCGGCGGGAACCCCGTTTGAGCACTTCCCGGCCGGGACGCTGGAGGAGACGCTGTACCTGCTCTCCATCATCCGGCTTCTGGTTCCGGATGTGCTGCTGCCGGCCACCACAGCACTTGGCACCATTGATCCGCTGGGACGGGAGAAGGGCATGCAGGCCGGCGCCAATGTCGTCATGCCGAACCTGTCACCCGTCCAAGTACGAAAGAAATACATGCTCTACGACAACAAGATCTGCACCGGCGAGGAGTCGGCCCAGTGCCGGAACTGCCTCGACCTGCGCATGGACAAAATCGGCTACACGATTGTCAGTGACCGAGGAGATATCAGGAGGGAAAAAAGCCATGTCTGAAAATTCCCGCATCGGGTTCATCGGCATTATGATTGAAGATCTGGACCAGGTGGAGGCCATCAACGACACCATCCACCACTCCAACGGCCTGGTCGTCGCCCGCATGGGAATCCCCTACCGGGAACGGGGCGTCAGCGTCATCTCCCTGGTGGTGGACGGCACCAACGACGAGGTCAGCGCCCTGACCGGCCGGCTCGGCCGCATTCCCGGCGTCACCGTCAAATCCATGCTCGAGAGGAAACGAAATCCATCATGCTGAAAATTGCTATCTACGGAAAGGGCGGCATTGGGAAATCCACGATGACCAGCAACCTCTCCGCCGCATTTGCCGCCAGAGGAAAAAAGGTCATCCAAATCGGGTGCGACCCGAAGGCGGATTCCACTTTTAATCTTCTGGGCGGCTCCGTCCCGGAGCCCGCGCTGAACTATATGCGGGACAACGACGAGGAGCCCGGCTTGGACGACATCGTCCGGAAAGGGTTCGGCGGAGTTCTGTGTATTGAGACCGGCGGCCCGACCCCCGGCCTCGGCTGCGCCGGCCGCGGCATCATCACCACGTTCAACATTCTGAAAGATCAGAAGCTCTTTGAAAAAGAGCAGCCGGATGTCGTCCTGTTCGACGTCCTCGGTGACGTCGTCTGCGGCGGATTCGCCGCCCCCATCCGGGAAGGCTATGCCGACGAGGTCATCATCGTCACCTCCGGGGAAAAGATGGCCCTGTATGCCGCCGGAAACATCAACACTGCGGTCCGGAACTTCAAGGACCGCAGCTATGCAAAAGTGCGCGGCATCCTGCTCAACCGGCGCAACGTGCCGGACGAGGAGGAAAAGGTGCGCCGCTTTGCAGCGGAAAACGGGCTGGAAATTGTGGCGGACATCCCGCGCTGCGACGACATCAACCGGTTTGAGGACGAAGGGCAGACCGTCATTGAGGGCGACCCGGCGCTCCCCATCAGCCAAAAATTCCTGGAGCTGGCGGACCTGCTCTGGGCCGACAACAGGGAGGAGGCGGAAGATGAATACGATCTCGACAGCTTTTAATATCTCCGTCGCCGACCTCGTAGAGCGCGGACCGGAGCACATTCCGGAGCCGTTCATCCCGGCCTGCCACCTCATCTACAGTTCGCCGGCCACGCTGGCCTACAACTCCCCCGGCGCCGTCGGATTCGGCGTCAAGCGGGCCGGCCTGGTCATTCCGGAATCGGTCATGCTGCTGATCTCCCCCAGCGCCTGCGGCCGCAACTCGTCTATCCTGAGCGCCGAAGAGGGCTACGCCGACCGCATGTTCTACCTGTGTATGGACGAGACCGACCTCGTCACCGGCCGCCATCTGACGGAGATTCCGCAGGCCATCCGGGACATTGTGGACATCTGCAGCCCGAAGCCAAAGGTCGTCGTCCTGTGCATCACCTGCGTCGATGCCCTTCTCGGGACCGACCTGGAGCGCGTCTGCCGCAAGGCGGAACAGGAGACCGACGTCCGCGTCGTGCCGAGCTATATGTATGCGCTGACCCGTGAGGGCAAGAAACCGCCGATGGTCGCCATCCGCGACACCATCTACTCCCTTGTGGAGCGCAAAGAGGTGCGTCCGGACACCATCAATCTCATGGGTTTCTTCTCCCCTCTGGACCGCAGCAGTGAAATTTTTAAGCTGTTTCCGGAGGCGGGCATCCGCCATCTGCAGGAGGTCAGCCGCTGTCAGACTCTCGAAGAATACGCCGATCTCGGCGCCGCCAACTTCAACCTGGTGCTCCACCCCGAGTCCCAGTTTGCGGCGGACCAGCTGTATGCCCGCACCGGCATGCCCTATATTGAGATGACCCGTATCTACGACCCCGAGCGCATGCACAGGCAGTACCGCCTGTTCGGCAGCGCTGTGGGCATCACCATCAAAGATAACGACTATTATGAGCAGGCCATGGAGACACGGAAGAAATTTATGGACGCCCACAAAGGCACGCGGTTTGCGGTCGGCGAGATGGCAAACGCCAACGCCTATGAGCTCGCCGCCACGCTGTGCGAGATGGGTATGGAAGTACCCTATCTTTTCTCCAACCTGACCGCCTACGACTTCCCGTTCCTGCGCCGGCTCGCCAAAGTCAGCCCGGAGACGAAAGTCTACACCGGAATTGAGCCCAGCATGGTGCACTACGAAGAAGTCCAGGGCGTGGACCTCGCAATCGGCAAGGACGCCGGACAGTACTGCCCCTCCGTCCCGGCGGTCGAGTGGAATTCCGAGCAGCAGCCCTTCGGCTACCAGGCCTTCTGCGGGCTGCTCCGCGAATTAGAGGAGGCGCTGTCATGAGAGGACTCTACCGCTACTTAAGCCCGTTCGCCTCCGACCAGTCCGGCGCCTCTTCCGTGCTCTACGGACTCGGCGGCATGATCGTCATCCTGGACGCCGGCGGCTGCGCCGGCAACATCTGCGGGTTTGACGAACCCCGCTGGTTCACTGAGCCCGCCGCCATCTACTCCGCCGGCATGCGGGATTTAGATGCCATCCTCGGCCGAGACGAGCGCACCATCGAGAAAATTCAAAAGGCCGTGGAGACCGTGGAAGCGAAATTCATTGCGCTCATCGGCACGCCGGTCCCCTCCGTCGTGGGGACGGACCTGAAGGCGCTCGGCCGCATGTGCGAAAAACGCTGCGGCGTCCCGTCCTTCGCCATCGATACGACGGGCATGAAAGACTACGACGTAGGTGAGGAAAAGGCCTACCGCATCCTGCTGGGTCTGCTGAAAACCGGGAAAATTGCGTCTGCGGACGGTTCCGGCGAAATCGGCATCCTCGGCGCCACCCCGCTGGATCTCCTGTCCGACAACAGCGCCGACCTTCTGCGAGACCGAATTTCCGAAAAAGAAGGCGCCCCCGCAGTCTGTTTCACAATGCAGGAGGGGCTGGAAGGCGTCGGCAAAATGACGTCCGTAGACAAGAATTACGTGGTCTCGCCTGCAGGTCTGCGCCCTGCCCGGTATCTGAAAAAAGTTTTCGGCATCCCCTACGAGGTCGGGCTCTGCTTCCCGGCCATGGCGAAATCGAGCCCGCTGGCGAAAGCGGAGGGTAAAACGCTGATCCTCCACCAGCAGATTCTCGCCAATTCTCTGCGGGAATCCATGGAGGCGGGCTGCACCGGCGCCTCGCAGATTGACGTCGGCTCCTTTTTCATGATGGACGAAACTTATCTGCGCAGCGGGGACTTTGCCCTGCACAGCGAGCCGGAACTTATGCGGAAGGCGGCCGAGTACGACACCGTCCTCTGCGACCCGGTCTATCAGCGCGCACTGAAAGAGATCCCCGGTCAGCTCATCCCGCTGCCTCATTTTGCGGTGTCCGGCGAGCTCGGGCAGTCCGCCCGCGAGGAGGAATTTTTCGCATGACCGTACGAAAACGCATCCACGTCTTCGGCATCGTCCAGGGCGTCGGCTTCCGGCCGTTCGTCGACCGCACCGCACACGCCTGCGGCATCGGCGGCAGCGTCTGCAACAAGGGGCCCTATGTGGAAATATTCGCAGAGGGCGAGGAGCAGCAGGTGGGTCAGTTTCTGGATCGCCTCCGGAAAGATGCACCGGAGCGCTCCTCCATCCTCAAAGTGGAGACGCAGGAGCAGGAGCCGAAAGGCGAAGCCGAATTTCGAATTATCACGAGCGAAAAGGTGAAGGGGCAGATCTTCGTCTCCCCGGATATCGCCACCTGCCCCAAGTGCCGGGAGGAGCTGTTTGACCCGAAGAACCGGCGCTACCTGCACCCGTTCATCAACTGCACAGCCTGCGGGCCGCGGCTGACCATTCTGGACTCCATGCCCTACGACCGCGTCCGCACCAGCATGGGCGAATTTCCGATGTGCCCGGAGTGCGAATACGAGTACACGCACCCGGAGACGCGGCGGTATCACGCGCAGCCCGTTTGCTGCAACGACTGCGGGCCGGAGCTTTACGTGCCCGGAACTGACATCCGCGGGACCGATGCCCTGCTTAAGACCCGCGAAGTCATTCGAAACGGCGGAATTGCCGCCATCAAGGGCATCGGAGGCTTTCACCTGTGCTGCGACGCGACGAACAAAGATGCCTGTGAGCGGCTGCGGAAACTCAAGAACCGCCCGTTCAAGCCCTTTGCCGTCATGCTGAAGAACATGGACGTCGTCCGCCGTGAATGCAAAGTGGAAGATGGAATGGACGCGGTTCTCGACGGACCGCAGAAGCCCATCCTGCTGCTCCGAAAGAAGGAGGACGGCGCCCTGTGCGACGCCGTGGCGCCGGACAACCCGAACGTCGGCGTCATGCTGCCCTACGCTCCGGTGCAGATGCTGCTGTTTGACTACCCTGACGGGAAGCCCATGACGGACTGCTTCGTCATGACCAGCGGCAACCCCCGCGGCGCTCCCATCTGCCGCAGCGACGAGGAGGCCGTCCCGGTCCTCTCGTCCATGTGCGATATCATCTTAAGCAACAACCGAAAAATCCGTCTCCGGGCCGACGACTCCGTCATGTCCTGGTATGACGGAAAGCCCTATATGATCCGCCGCTCCCGCGGCTATGCCCCGCTCCCGTTCATGCTCTCCCGGCCGTACCGCGGCCAGGTGCTCGGCATCGGCGGGGAGCTGAAGAACACGTTCTGCCTGGCGAGAGATGACCTGTTCTACCCCTCGCCTTACATCGGCGACCTGGCCGATCTCCGCTCCGTGGAGGCCCTCGGCCAGGCGACGGAGCGCATGGAGGAGCTGCTGGAGACAAAGCCGACCGTTGTGGCCTGCGACCTGCATCCCCGCTACAACTCAACGGCGTTTGCCCATGAGACCGGTCTCCCGGTCATCGAGGTCCAGCACCACTATGCGCACATCCTGACCTGCATGGCTGAAAACGATGATCTGGACCCGGTCATCGGGGTCTCGTTTGACGGCACCGGCTATGGCACGGACCACACCATCTGGGGCGGCGAATTTCTGCTGGCCCGGACCGACGGCTTTGAGCGGCTCGGCAGCATTGCCCCGTTCCCCCAGGCCGGCGGCGACAAGTCCTCGAAAGAGGGCTGGCGAAACGCGGTATCCCTGCTGCTGCAGGCCTACGACGACCGAAGCGAAGCGGAGAAAACCATAAAAGACCTGGGTCTGTGCTCCGATTTCGAGCTCAGCATGCTGGAGGGCATGATCGACGGCAATGTCAACTGTGTCCCATCCACCAGCGTCGGGCGGCTGTTCGACGCCGCCAGCGCCGTACTCGGCTTCCGCAGGGTCAGCACCTGCGAAGGAGAGGCGTCCATGGTCCTGCAGTTCCGGGCCGAGCGGCACAGGGGGCCGGCGGAGCCGGTCGTCCTTCCGCCCCGCACCGAGGGCGGACTCATGCGGTTCCCCACCGAGCAGCTCCTGCGGGAACTGGCGGAGCGCCGTCTGGAGGGCGAAGACCCGGACACCCTGGCCGCCGTCTTTCACGAGACGCTGGCCGCCATCGTCGAAGTCGGCTGTCTGCGCATCCGCCGGGAAACCGGTCTCAGCACCGTGGCCCTCTCGGGCGGCTGCATGCAGAACCTTCTGCTGGTGGACCGCTGCCGGAAACGGCTGGAACGACAAAATTTTCACGTCCTGCTCCACTCCATGACGCCGCCGAACGACGGGGGCATCGGACTCGGACAGGCACTGTACGCAATGGAACAAATCAATTCTTTGGAGGATCTTTAATATGTGTGTAGGATTACCGGCAAAAGTACGCAAAGTTGAGGACGGCATGGCGGTCATCGACGCCTCCGGCGCAGAGCGCACCGTCTCTTCCGCCATGATCGACGACCTGGAGCCCGGCGACTTCGTCATGGTCCACGCGGGAATGGCCATCGCAAAAATCACCAACGATGACCAGGACGAGGCCGACAGCCTCATGGAGGAGCTGAACTGACATGGCCAATGCAACCGAAAAAGCAGCCGCCATCGTCCGGAACTATGACGGCCGGCCGCTCCGCATCATGGAGGTCTGCGGCACCCATACCCACGAGATCTTCCGCCTCGGCATCCGCGGGATGCTCCCGGACAGCATCACCCTGATCTCCGGACCGGGATGTCCGGTCTGCGTCACCCCCACCGGATTCATCGACGAGGCCGTCTGGCTGGCGCTGGAAAAGGGGTGCACCATCTGCACCTTCGGCGATCTGGTCCGGGTCCCCGGATCTGAGCGCTCCCTGGCCCAGGCCCGCGCCGAGGGCGCCAAAATCGTCATGGTCTACTCCCCGCTCGATTCCGTGGAGTACGCCGAACAGCACCCGGAGGAACAGGTGGTCTGGCTCGCCGTCGGATTTGAGACCACGACACCTGCCACGTGTGTGGCGGTACAGCAGGCGAAGCAGAAAGGCCTCACCAATTATGCCGTCCTCACGGCGAACAAGTTCATGGACAACGCGTATCTCGCCCTGAAAGACAGCGCAGATGCATTCCTGTATCCGGGCCATGTCAGCGTCCTGACCGGCACCGCCATCTATGAGCATCTGCGGGACGATGAGGGCATCTCCGGCGTCGTCACCGGCTTCACCGGGCCCGAGATCTTAACCGCACTGGCCTTCTGCGTCCGCGGATGCGAATCGTGCCGGCCGTTCTTCCGCAACTGCTATCCCCGCGTCGTCAAAGACGAGGGCAGCCCCTCCGGCCGAAAGCTGATCGCCGAGACTATGGAGCCCATCGATACTGAGTGGCGTGGCCTCGGGATCATCCCACAGTCCGGATACCGGCTTCGGGAGGCCTATGCGGACTTCGATGCGCGAAAGAAATTCCAGATGCCGAAAATTGAGGGCCATCCGAACCCGGCCTGCCGCTGCGGCGAGGTGCTGCAGGGCAAATGCACGCCGGACCAGTGCCCGCTCTTCGGCAAAGTCTGCACGCCGGAGCACCCGGTGGGCGCCTGCATGGTCTCCAACGAAGGGGCCTGCTCCGCATTCTACAAATACAAGATGTAAAGAGGGAACATTCCAATGAACGATACGATTACACTGGCCCACGGCGCCGGCGGCCGCCAGACCGCCGACCTCATCGGGGGCATTTTCAAGAAATATTTCAACAACCCGCTTCTGACCGCCGACGATGCAGCGGTACTGCCGCGCCCCGAAGGGAGGATCGCCATGTCCACGGACGGGTTTATCGTCTCCCCGGCGGAGTTCCCGGGCGGCAACATCGGCCGGCTCTCCGTCTGCGGTACGGTCAACGACCTGTCCTGCATGGGCGCAAAGCCCCTGTATCTCACCTGTTCATTTGTCATTGAGGAGGGCTTCCCGGTTGAGAAGGTCGACCTTCTGGCAAAGTCCATGGCCGACACCGCCGCCGAGGTCGGCGTGGTCCTGGTGGCCGGCGACACGAAAGTGGCCGGCAAGGGCCAGGTGGACGGCGTATTCATTACGACCACCGGCGTCGGCGTCATTGAGGACGATGTGCAGACCGGCGGCGCGCTGGCCCGCCCGGGCGATGCCATCCTGGTCACCGGCGACATCGGCCGCCACGGATGTGCCATCCTGCTTGCGCGGGACGAGTTCAAGATTAAGGCGGACGTCAGGAGCGACGACGCGCCCCTCTGGAACAACGTCAGAGCCATGCTGGACACCACGAAAGACATCCATGTCATCCGCGACGCCACCCGCGGAGGCGTCGGCACTGTACTCTATGAAATTGCGGATCAGGCCGACGTCGGAATCCGCCTGGAGGAGTCCGCCGTCCCGGTGGACGACACCGTCAGCGGCGTCTGCGGCATGCTCGGATTAAACCCGCTGTATCTCGCCTGCGAAGGCCGCATGGTGGTCTTTGCCCCGAAGGACAAGGCGCCGGCCCTTGTCGAGACGCTGCGCAAGTGCAAGTACTCCGAGAACGCCGCCATCATCGGCGAGGTCACGGCGGAGAACAAAGGCCGCGTCGTCATGCACACGGAAATCGGCAGCGAGACCCTGCTCCCGCCCCCCAGCGGCGAGCTGCTGCCCCGCATCTGCTGAAGCGGAGGACCGACTGAGATGAAAAAAATTGCGTTTTACGGCAAAGGCGGCATCGGCAAGTCCACCACCGTCTCCAATCTTTCCGCCGCGCTGGCGGAGAAGGGCTATACCGTCATGCAGATCGGCTGCGATCCTAAGGCGGACTCGACCATCAATCTCCACGGAGATACCGAGAAGGCCACCGTTCTGGACCTCATCCGCGCACGGAACAAGGACGTCCGACTGGAAGAGATGGTCACCCCCGGCTACAATGGCGTGCTCTGCGTCGAGGCCGGCGGCCCCACCCCGGGACTTGGATGTGCGGGTCGCGGCATCGTCATTGCCATGGAGGCGCTGGACGACCGGAAAGCCTATGACATCTACAAGCCCGACTTTGTCTTCTACGACGTCCTGGGCGACGTGGTCTGCGGCGGCTTCTCCATGCCCCTGCGGGAAGGCTATGCCGACAAAGTGTTTATCCTGACCTCCGGCGAGGCCATGGCCATCCATGCCTCCATGAACATTGCGGTGGCCGTCGAGACATTCGAGCGGCGCGGCTATGCAAAGATGGGGGGCATCATCGTCAATCACCGGAATGTCAAAAACGAGGACGAAAAAATTGCACAGCTCTGCGAGGACGCCCATACCAAAATAGTCAGGGAACTGCAGTTCTCCGACACGGTCCAGGACGCCGACGAGCTGCACAAGACCGTGCTGGAGGCCTTCCCGGACTCCGGCGCCGCCGACATGTACCGGCGTCTCGCGGACGCCGTCATAAAGGAGACCGGCATATGAGTCTCATCAATATTCACGACACCGTCTCATCGGCCCGGGTCAAGCCCCTGAGCCTCGCACAGGACCGCGGCAAATCCGAGGTCCGCATCGGCGACCTGACCTCCGATGCCCCCTTCCGCGCCGGCGTCGAGTACACGCCCCCGGCCAGGGGCACCTGGACCATCGCCCACACACCCATGCTCGTCCCCGGCAGCATGGAGATTTTCGTCTGCCCGGACGGATGCCTGCGCGGCGTTGTCCTGTCCGCCGCCGAGTTCGACGGCATGGACCGCTTTGCCATGATCACCGTCAAGGAGGGCAACCTCTACGACGGCAGGATGGATCAGCTGATTATTGACGGCGTCACCGACATTCTGGAGCACAGGGACAGCCTGCCCACTGCGGTGCTGCTATTCTGCTCCTGCATTCACAAGATGATTTATACCGATACCAAATACGTGTATAAAACCCTGCGGGAGCGGTTCCCGACGGTCGACTTCATTGAGTGCTATATGGACTGCACCATGCGCAAATCGAAGATCTTCTACGAGGAGGCCGTCAACCGGCAGCTCTACGACGCCATCCGTCCTCGCCCCCGGAATCCGAAGGCCGTTAATATCATCGGCAACTACTTTTCGCTCTGGCCGAAATCCGAACTTCTGCAGATGTTCGAGGCAAACGGCTGGACGATCCGGGAGCTCCCGAATCTGACGACCTATGAGCAGTACCAGGAGATGGGCGAGGCCGTCCTGGACATTTACACGCATCCCCTCGGAGGCATTGCCGCAAAGACGCTCGCCGGCCGCACGGGAGCAAACGTTGTATATGCACCATATGCATGGGACTACGGTTCCATCGAGCATGGAATTCGAGATGCAGCAGAAGCTGCCGGGCTGCCATGTCCCGACTTCGCTGCAGAGCGGCAGAAGGCTGAAAAAGCTCTGGCCGATCTGCGGGATTCCATCGGAGAGATCGAGATTCAGATCGACGCCGCCGGCACGCCTCGCCCGCTGGAGCTCGCCCGGCTCCTGCTCTCCCATGGCTTCCGCGTCACCGCCGTCTACCTGGACGCCATCAGCGGCGAGGAGACGGCTGCCCGTGACTGGCTCCGGGCGCACCATCCGGATCTGAAGATCCGCTCCATCGTCAACTTCCGCGGCCGCACCAACCCGCGGGATGAGGCGGAACGGCTCGACGGACAGCTGCTCGCCATCGGCCAGAAGGCCGCCTACTTCACCGGAACCAAACATTTCGTAAACCTGATCTACAACCGCGGCCTTCACGGATATGCCGGCATCGTCCGGCTGTGCGAGCTCATGGACGAGGCGGTCTGCGAGGAGAAAGAGACCAGAGAGATCATTCAAGTCAAAGCCTGGGGGTGTCACGGATGAAACAGGTACAGCGCGTTCTGGCCAATTACTGCGCCGACCTCGGCGGCGTCTGCTCCGCCCTCTACGAGCTCGGCGGCCTGATCGTCATGCACGACGCCTCCGGCTGCAACTCCACCTACGCCACCCACGACGAGCCCCGCTGGTACGACATGGACAGCCTCATCTTCATCTCGGCTCTGGAAGAGTACGACATGGTACTCGGCAACGACCAGAAGTTTATCGACGACGTGGCCGAGGTGGCGGACGAAAAGCACCCGAAATTCATCGCCATCTTCGGCTCCCCGATTGCGCTGGTCTGCGGCACCGACTTTAAGGGCGTCGCACGGCTCATTGAACAGCGCACCGGCATTCCGACCTTTGCGTTCCAGACCAGCGGGATGTACACGTATCAGAATGGAGCACGGCAGGCGTTTGAAAAAATTGCAGACTTCTTCTGCCCGAACTCGATTGAGCGGAAGCCCCATACGGGCATTTCTGTGAATCTCCTCGGCGTCACCCCGCTGGATTTCTCGGTGGTGGGCAACGTCGAAGGGCTCCACGCCTTCCTGCAGCGAAACGGCTTTACGGAACAGTCCTGCTGGTCCATGGGCGACTCCCTGGAGCAGCTGGAGACCGCCGGCCAGGCCGATGTCAATCTGGTCGTCTCCTCCGTGGCGCTGGATGCCGCGAAAGTACTCCGGCAGAAATACGGCACGCCGTATGTCATCGGCATTCCAATTGGGCCCTATGGAGAGCGAGCGGTCGCCGACGCCATCCGGGAAGCTGCGGATTCGGGGGAAAACCAGATTCTCTCATCCGACCCTTCGACTGGCGCCGACCGGCGCCGGACCCTGCTCATCGGCGAGCCGGTGTTCTGCAGCTCTCTGCGGGCCTGCCTGGAGCAGGACTGCGGCTGCGGGGAGGTGCAGGTCATCTGCCCGCTGGAGGATGACATCGGTCTGCTGCGGGACAGCGACTGCCGCTCCGACGAGGAGGACGATATCCGCCGCCTGACCAATGAGGCCGACCGCATCATTGCAGACCCCATTTACCGGCGCGTGGCACCTCCCACCGTGCCTTTCACCGATTTTCCACAGGAGGCCTGCTCCGGGCGGCAGTTCCGGGCGGAGATCCCGGTGTTTGTCTCGCCGGAGTTTGATCAATGGCTGAAACAAGAATAACTGCTAACATGCGAAACTCCCTGGAACTGGTTCCGGGGAGTTTTTTCTGTCTGAGCTGCCCATTTGGCGGCCCAGCCGCTTGATTTAGGGAAACCGGGCCGTTTTGAAATTTTCCCTGGATATTTTTTAGGGAAAATTTATATATGCTGTTTCTCCCTACGATTTCCCAGGGAAAATGGCCGGTTTTGAAATTATCCCTAAAAATTTTGTAGGGAAGATTGATATATAACATTTTTCCCTTTTCAACAATGAGCTTGTCCGCATCCCCTGTCCAAACTGTAGGTTTCGGAACCCATGTATTGAAACATCGGACACATGCGCCTAAAATAGAATCAGTTACATGCAAAGGTGCTTCTAAGGGGTCTCCCTGCGGAAGTGCCTTATTTATTTTGAAAGGAAGAGGGATTTATTTATGCCACTGCTGGATCGACCGATGTCCCCGGAGACAAAAGAAGTGTTTGAGAAGGCCCACGAAGTCTGGAACCCAAATCGAATTGAGTTCTTTGAGCACTACGGTGCCCACATTGTCATGGGCGAGCGCAGCGGAAGCCGGTTCAAGGATCTGGACGGCTACACCTATATCAACATGCACAGCAACGGCGGCGTGTTCAACCTCGGCCATAAGAACCCGGAGGTCGCCCAGGCACTGAAGGACGCAGTGGACAAAGTCGACGCCGGCAACCACTATTTCCCTTCTCCTTATAAGAACGCGTTCTGCGAGGAGCTGCTGAAGGTCTCACCGGACAACATGAGATACGTCGTCCCGCTGAACACGGGGTCGGAATCCATAGATGCGGCCATCAAGTTTGCACGGTTTGCCACGAAGCGCAAACGTGTCGTCAGCGTCAAGAATGCATTTCACGGTGCCACCGGTGCATCGATGCAGGCGGGCAACCCGAAGCTGGGAGCCTACTTCAACATGACCCCGGACGAAAAATATTACACCCATATCCCCTACAACGATCTGAAGGCTCTGAAGAAAGTCCTGAAGAAGGGCGACACCGCTGCCGTAGTTCTGGAGACCCTCCCCGCCACGGCCGGATTCCCGATTCCGGATGAGGGGTATCACAAAGGCGTCGAGGAGCTGTGCCACAAATACGGCGCGCTCTACATTGCCGACGAAGTCCAGTGCGGCCTGATGCGCAGCGGTAAAATGTGGTGCGTTCAGCAGTTCGGCGCCAAGCCCGACATGATCGTCACCGCCAAGGGCCTGTCCGGCGGCTACTATCCGATGGCAGCGGTCATTATGGACGACGCTGCAGCCGCCTGGATGAAAGACGACGGCTTCGCCCACACCACCTCCTTCAACGGCTGCGAGGTCGGCTGTATTACCGCCCTCAAAGTGCTGGAAATCCTGCAGCGGCCGGAGACAAAGAAGAACGTCGACATGCTGACCGACTTCTTCGCCGAAGAGCTGCCGAAAGTTCAGGCGAAGCACCCGTACTTCTTCACCGGCATCCGCCAGGTCGGCGTCATCATGGGCCTCGAGACCTGCTTCTCCAAAGGCGCCTACCCGCTGATGTTCGCCATGATTAAAAACGGCGTCTGGTGTGTCGCCGCCGACTTCGACAAGTCGGTGCTCCAGTTCAAGCCGAACCTGCTCATGGATCTCGATACCGCCAAAGAGGTCATCGAAATCCTCGACAAGTCCTGCGACGACGCCTGGGACATGATTCCGAAGAAATACCAGATTGTTCTCAAGGCAAAGAGCAAACTGGGCAAATAAATCCCTCCATCTTTCGAAGGGCGCATTGCAGAATCCTGCAATGCGCCCTTCTGCATTTCAGGTTTATCGAAACCTCACAAAAGCTGAACATTTTTCTGCACAGCAGGAAACAGGACCGCCGCAGAACAATCGTCTGAAGCGGTCCCGTTTCACATAGAATAGGGTTGATGAATATTACATTGTCCGGGAAAGGACAATAAGGAGCATGCCGACAAAGTAGGAGAGGCTGTTGGCGTTGAGGATCCACAGATGCTTTTTGTCGATAAACTTGTGGACCATCAGGAAGTAGTCGGAAATTTCAAACAGCAGCGAGCCCAGACCAAGGATAAATAATGGAGAGCCGCCGCCCGCAAAAATCATAAGCAGGACGCCCATGGTTCCGTGGAGTGTAATGGCAAGCATATAGGATGCCACCGGCACCAACATTTTGCCGATATCTGCCCGGCGCAGCGCATACAGCAGAACTGCGTACGGAATGAGCCCGATGAGAAATGCCCAGCTCCAGCGCCAGAGCACGCCGCCGTTCAGGAGGTAGACTCCCTCATAGAACAGGAACCCGAGATTGGCAAAACCGAAGGCCGTACCGCCGCCGGTGAAAGTGAACAGCAGCAGGATGTCTCCAAGGAAGGCCAGGGTCAGTGAGACAAGAAACAGTACCCCGTGCCACCCGACGACATCCTGGGTGAGGATGGCGAAATAGCCGTAAATCAGAAAGCCTGCCGCCATCACGGTCTTGTTGGCAATGCGGAGCTTTCGGTTATGCCCCCGCTCTACAAACAGATAGCTGAGCAGCAGCAGTCCATAGATAATAAGAAATGCAGTCACTTCGTTTTCCTCCTTTATGTTCAAGATAGCAGACGGGAAGGGGTTCCACAAGGGTCATTCGACCGGACATCCCACCAATTAGAATAACGTGCAGAGGAAGTGCTCGGAGAGAAAATCGTAGTACACCGTACAGTCGACATGCGTTAGGTCGTATGTTTTGACCACTGGATCGAGCGCGTTGGGAATGGTGGGGAGCGAAGACAGGAGCTCCGGCTGATAGCAGAGGGTCTTTTCGTCGTCGAAGACGGCGGTGTAGAGGATCTCCGACTCCACCAGATCCTGAAAAATGTGGCTTCCGTAGGAGAGCTCCGGCTGGTAGCCCGCCCGGGACTCGGCAATTTCCCCGATGATATCAAATTCGCTGATGTCGGCGAAGGTCGTGGGCACGCCGAGCTCGGGGGAAGAGGTGCAGATGCGTCCCGGAACCAGGAGCATCATCATCTTGCCCTGGCCGCGGAATCTCCAGTTGATCTCCCGGATGGCAGTGCGAACCTCGTATTTTTCCTTATAAGGCATGTTGTAGTAGGCCACCGGATTGACATATACGAGGTAATCCAGCCGCCGCCGACGTGAGATACCCATGGAGGCATGTGCGCTCTCCAGCAGAACCTTCTCCCGCGGCATCTGCTCCGGCACCTCCACCCGCTCGCTGTTCTTGCTGACCTGGAGCGGACGGCACTGCAGGAGATCAATGACATACTCCTGTTCGGACAGGTTGATGGTGTACTCAATGTCAACCGGGTAGTCGTACTCCCGCTGCAGCGTCTCCAGAATCTTACGCATATCCGACATGATTTTCGGATTCTGCACGATGCCGTCGCAGGAGACAAAATAAACTTTTCTCCTCTGCCCCCGGTTCAGGAAGCGCGATTCGGCATCGTAATCGTGCGAGAGAAGCATCTTCTGCTGGCTGGCGGGCAGATTCTGCACCGCCCAGCGGATGTCCAGCCCGTCCACGCTGCCGGTGGACGTGTTGACCGCGTCAATGACCTGCTGGCTGAACTGGTGCTGCTCCGCCGTGGTGGCAGCCGTGGGCCGGGTCGGGTTGTCCATGGAGACGATCCGCGGATAGGAGCCCCGCTCCCGGTCGACGGCGGCGGTGCCGAGGCCCATGACCAGGCGCAGCATGCCGCCGCTCTGTTCTTTTCCATGGAACCGGTACGGGCTGACCGAATAGCCGACGCCAGCCGCGCTCGGCAGAAAATAGGTGCCATAGCGCGACCCGGAGACGCGCTGGACCAGCAGCGACATCTGCTCATCCCGATTTTCGAGACCGCGGCGTTTGCGGTAATCCAGCGCCGCCATGCTCATCGTGCTCTTATAGACCGTCCGAATGGCGTTTTCAAATTCCCGGAGCCGCTCCTCCGGCGTCCCGCTGTTGGAGCAGAAGACCGACTCGTATTTCCCCGCGAAGGCGTTGCCGAAGCCGTCCTCCAGGATGGAACTGGAGCGGACAATACACGGGTCCTGACCATAGTAATCCAGGACATGGCGGAACTGCTCCCGCATGGATTCATTGAACGTGCCGCGGCCAAGGGCCTCCCCCATCTCTTTCGCCACGGTAAAATAGCCCTCCGGCGTGCGCTGTTTCAGGCGGAGATCCCAGAGCCCGTTGTCCACGAGATAGGTATAGAAGACATCGGACCCGACATAAAAAGAGTCGTGGGGCTCCAGACGGGAAAAGACGTCGGGCTCTTTGTTCTCAATGAGCTTCCGCGCCAGCAGCATGCCGCAGGCCTTGCCGCCAATGAGGCCGGTCCCGATCATGCGGGAACGGATTTCAAAATAGTCCTCCGGCGTAAAATTTTCCTCTATCAGAGTGCGCATCCGCTCGTCCCGGGTCAGCATAATATGGCACATGCGGGAGCAGGCGTCGGAGATGTCGATGCCGTTCTGATGCAGCAGCTGTGTATTGTGGAAGAACCGGTCCCAGCTGTCAAAATCAAAGTCCGCGCTCTGGGCCACGTCCCGGTTGACGATGGAGTAAAACCGGCTGGCCAGCACACCGCTGAAGACCGGCCGGAACGTCCCCCGCTCCGGGTCATAGAGATGGGGCAGAAACATGGTCTCGGAACTCCGCTTCCAGACCTTCAGTGGCCGGACAAAGACCAGATGCGCATTGGAGTAGACGTCGAGAAACAGCTGCGTCGTATCCCGGATTTTCCCCATGGCCGCAAAAGAGTGGCGCCCCCGCAGGATTGGGAAATAGGTCACCGTATTCATCTGGTACAGGTACGGGCAGGTCAGCCGAAAGAAATTGCCCATCATAAGGTCGGTCGCCCAGGCCGTCTGCAGCTCCGACAGACAGTCGAAAATGTAAAAGACATCCGGCCCCTCCCGTGAAATCAGGTTGTGAATATCCACTGTAAAGCTCTCAAAACGCTTGGACAGCGGAATCGTGACCCGTTTGACCTCTTTTCGTTCATGCACCAGCGGCGGGTGGCTGGCGAACCGCACATAGATGATCTTTCTCCCGTCCCGGATGGCCTGCTCAATAAATGGCCCGGCGAACAGCCGGAACTCGTCCAAATTTGAGACCTGCCATACGAGGTTGTCCCCCATGGCAATTGGTATGGCCGCATCCATCTCCGGGATGCCCGATTTTACCAGTTCCTTTTCTGCCATAACCACACTTCCTTTCTGTCGCTGGTTTTATTGTACCCGATGTCAGCCGTCCGGTTTGCCGTCAATTTGCACAAAAAGTTCAGATGCTATTCCAAATTTCCTAAAAATTGTCAAAAAAGCACCCGGCTCCCCGAGAGCAGCCAGGTGCAGCAATTGATCTGATAAAATTATGCGTCCGGCAGTTCCGCCAGCGCCCTAAGAATGCGATCGTAATAGTCGAACAGCGCGCCGCGGTCGGCGTGGATGCCGTTCCACCAGAGGTGGTCGCCCCGAATAACCGGCATGTTGTACCAGAGACCCGGCCGGAAAGCCATGCCAAAGCTACCCTCCTCGTGCGGTGCCTGCAGCGGCGCCGACTGGCCGATGACATTGACAAAGCCGTCATTGGGGAACCATCTGGCGTTGACGTCGTAGCCTGTCCTGGCATGCCGAATATGGGGTGCCAGATAGACGCCCATGAAGGCGGAGGTCAGCTGGCAGAAGACACTGGTCACTTCCCGGTCCGGCCAGCGCGTGGGTCCGACCAACACTTTGGTACAGTTGGCGCGGTGGGCGAAATAATAGACGTGCGGGTCCGGCTTCTGGCGCTCGTTCATCTGAAAGGCCATGGGAACAGTCATCTCATAGGTAGCGGTGTCCCAGGTGTTGGCCGCATACCGGCGGATGCCCCGCAGGGAGCGGAGCAGAGAGGGAATCCCCGGCCGTTTTCCATGCGGTTCCGTCCCGATGCCGTAATACTGCAGTCCCAGGTTGCGGAAGCCGTGGATGATATTGCCATAAGCCGCGGAATGGGCGAGCACCCAATACGTCGCGAGCCGGATGGCCCAGTTGGGCAGGCAGTCAAAGGTCGTCCCGTTGTTGACGCCGCTCAGTGTCGTGACCGAGTGGAGCAGGCCGCTGTGCCCGCCTGCAAAAAGCGGTGAGAGATCTTCGGGATCGGTCCCCTCCCGCTCCTCCGGGTTGCCATAGCAGAGCAGGTCGGCAAACGCCTTGACGGTCGGTCCGCCGAAGGAGTGGCCGATGAGATTCATTTTTTCATGGCCTTCGGCCCTGCCGAGGTCTTCCAGAGCGCCGTGGGCATAGAGCCGCCCAAACCGCTTGTGCCCATATTTTTTACTGTGGACCTTTCCATAGTCGACCCGGCCGCCGAAAAGGTACGCCCACAGTTCGCAGGAGCGGTCCCAGACCCCGGTATAGGGTCCGAGGGATGGGGCAAAGCACTCATACCCCTCCCGCTTCAGATGGGCAAGAACATTTCCGTCCCCCTGTCCCCAGTAGCCGAGGACATCGGCCATGGCGTCTTCTTCTCCCCAGCCGAGATAGCCGTGGACAAAAACGGTCGGATATGAATTCATCCTAACACCTCCACATGTCGTTATTTACACTATCATGATGCCCGATTCCGGCTGTCCCTGCAAGCTTTTTTCAAAAAAAAGACGGACACTCTGCCGGAATTACCCGATAGAGTGTCCGATAGATTTTCGGTTCATGCCAGGCCGCAGAGAGAACCGACCAATGTAACGATGCCGGCCCAGATCCAGGCGACGACGCACTGATTGACTACGACGCCGAGCGCCCATCTGCGTCCGAGCTCCCGCCGGATGGATGCAATGGCCGCAACACACGGGGTGTACAGAAGGCAGAAGACGAGCAGCGATGCAGCGTGCAGCGGGGTGAGAGCCGTATGGACCGCAGCCATGCCGCCGAACAGCATGGACAGGGTGGAGACGACGCTCTCCTTCGCCATAAAGCCACAGATCAGGGCGGTGGTAATTCTCCAGTCGCCGAATCCGAGCGGGCGGAAGATCGGGGTGATCCAGCCGGCCACGACGGCGAGCATGCTTGTGCTGGAATCTGCAACAGGGCGGAAATGGAAGTTGAACGTCTGCAGGAACCAGATGACGATCGTGCTGATGAGAATGATGGTGAAAGCACGGTGCAGGAAATCTTTCGTCTTGTCCCACATCAGGCGGCCGGTGTTCTTCGCACCGGGCATCCGGTAGTTCGGCAGCTCCATGACAAAGGGAACGGCCTCGCCCTTGAACACCGTTCTGCGCTGAATATAGGCGTTGAGCACGCCGACGACAATGCCCAGGAAATAAAGGATGAGCATGACAAGCCAGCTCTTGCCCGGGAAGAACGCCGCCGAGAAGAATGCGTAGATAGGGATTTTGGCGGAGCAGCTCATGTAGGGCGTAATGAGGATGGTCATGCGGCGGTCCCGCTCGGAGGGCAGAGTCCGGGAAGACATGACCGCGGGGACGGAACAGCCGAACCCGACGATCATCGGGACGACGCTGCGCCCGGAAAGGCCGATCTTTCGCATGGGCCGGTCCATGACAAATGCAATTCGCGCCATATAGCCGCTGTCCTCCAGCATGGACAGGAAGAAGAACAGGATGACGATAATCGGCAGGAAGCTCAGGACCGTGCCGACGCCGCCGAACAGCCCGTCGACGACAAAAGAGGTTAGCACATGGTTGACCTGCCCCGCCGCCATGGCATGTGCCGTGAGGTCTGCCAGTTTATCTACGCCCAGCTGGATCAGGTCCTGCAGCCAGGCGCCGAAGACATTGAAGGTCAGATAAAAGACCAGCGCCATGATCAGGATAAAGAACGGGATAGCGGTCCATTTTCCGGTCAGAACCCGGTCGATCTTCTGGCTTCTGCGCCGCTCCTTGCTCTCATGGGGCTTAACGACAGCCTGTCGGGTCACTTTGCGGATAAACTCGAACCGCATCTCCGCCATAGCCGCAGAGCGGTCCATTCCCCGTTCCGCCTCCATCTGACGGCAGATGTGTTCGATGGTCTCCTTCTCGTTCTGATCGAGCCCGAGGGCCTCCTCAATGAGGCTGTCGCCCTCGACGAGCTTGTCCGCGGCAAAGCGAAGCGGAATCTTCGCCTTCTCCGCGTGATCCTGGATTAAGTGCATAATGGCGTGCAGGCACCGGTGCACCGCACCGCCGTGGTCGTTCTCGCCGCAGAAGTCCTGCACCCTCGGTTTTTCCTGGTACCGCGCCACATGGATGGCGTGGTCCACCAGCTCATCGGCGCCCTCGCCGTTTAAGGCGTTGGCGGCGATAACCGGGACGCCCAGTGCCTGTTCCAGCTCATTGATGCGGATCGAGCCGCCGTTTTCCACCACTTCATCGACAAAGTTCAGGGCGACGACCATCGGTGTATCCAGCTCAAGGAGCTGCATGGTCAGATAGAGGTTTCGCTCAATATTCGTGCAGTCGACGATGTTGATAATGCCTTTGGGACGTTCCTCCAGGATAAACTGCCGGGTGACGATTTCCTCCTGGGTGTAGGGGGACATGGAATAGATACCGGGCAGGTCGGTTAGAGAGGTTTCCGGATGGCGCTTGATGACGCCGTCCTTTCGGTCTACCGTGACGCCCGGGAAGTTGCCGACATGCTGGTTCGAGCCCGTCAGCGTATTGAAAAGCGTCGTCTTGCCGCAGTTCTGATTGCCCGCCAGTGCGAAAGTCAGTTTTGTGCCCTCCGGCAGCGGGTTCTCATGGGCTTTGTCATGGTATTTGCCGGGCTCGCCGAGTCCGGGATGCTCCATATGATGTTCTCTTGGTTTTGGCACGGTCTCCCACGCGCCGCCGACCGGATTCTCCTCGGCCTCCTCCGGCGTGAGTTCTTTGACCTCAATTTTTCCCGCATCGGCCAGCCGCAGCGTCAGCTCATAGCTGTGGATGCGCAGCTCCATGGGATCTCCCATTGGGGCATATTTGATAAGCTGTACTTTCGTGCCGGGGATGACGCCCAGATCTAAAAAGTGCTGACGAAGGGCACCTTCGCCTCCCACTTTCGTGATGAGAGCGGACTCCCCGACCTTCAGGTCGCGTAATGTCATGGACAGCAACAACTCCATTTGATTTTTCGTCCAGTTACCTTCCGATAACTAACAGATATATACTACATTTGTTTGTTGCTTTCGTCAACTGAGAAAAGGCCGTTTTTTCCAAAAAACCGGGCGCACTCCAGAACAGCAATTCTGCAGTGCGCCCTTTTCTTACCGGTTCTCACTCAGCCCTGCAGGCCGCGGGACTGACGGTCCATGTCCTCGACGACGATGTCATAAATTTCGCCGAGCGTGCTCATATACTCCAGAATTTTCCACGGCTCATTGGTGTGGAAATGGAGTTTGATGAGCTCATCGTCGCCCACGACCAGAAGTTCGTCGCCTTTAAAATGGCTGCGGATGTAGGCGTTGATTTCGTCCTCGTCGAGGTCTTCGCCCTCGAGAAGAAGCTGCGTGTCGTATCTTGGGTCAATCATGTGTAAGCCTCCTGTCATAACTGGTCCTATTATACCGAACTTCTCACCGCTCGTCCATGGGAACATACTCGTGGTCCGGCTCAATGGACTTGAAAGACGGACGCGTAATCTTGCTGCTGTTGGAGAGCTCCTCAATGCGGTGTGCGCTCCAGCCCACCATGCGCGCCATGGCAAACAGCGGCGTGTAGAGCTCTTCCGGAAGGCCGAGCATTTCATAGAGAAAGCCGGAATAATAATCTACATTCGGACAGACGCCCTTGTAGATTTTCCGCTTCTGCTCAATCTGCCGGACAGCGAGCCGGGCGACGCGCTGGTGCAGCTGAAATTCGTCCGAACGGCCCTTCTGCGCTGCGACGTCTCTGGTAAACGTCTCAAGGATTTCCGCACGGGGGTCCGACTTGGAATAGACCGCGTGGCCGACGCCGTAAATAAGACCGCTGTGGTCAAACCCCTCTTTGTTCAGAAGTCCGGCGAGGTACGCATTGATTTCATCTTCGTCCTCCCAGTCATTGACGCACTCCTCGAGGTCCCGGAACATTTCCGTCACCTTGCGGTTCGCGCCGCCGTGCCGCGGGCCCTTCAGAGAGCCGAGAGCCGCCGCCACGACGGAATACGTGTCCGTCATGGAGGAAGAGACGACGTGGGTGGTAAAGGTGGAGTTGTTTCCTCCGCCGTGGTCCATATGGAGGATGAGTGCCGCGTCCAAGGCACGGGCCTCCAGTTCACTGTATGTGCCGTTGGGGCGCAGCAGGTGCAGAAGGTTCTCTGCAAAACTGCCGTGGTCCAGCGCCGGGAGAATGTACAGGCTGTCCTCGTCGTGGTAGTGCCGCATTGTGGAATAGCCGTAAACCGACAGAAGCGGAAAGCGGCTGATGAGTTCCATACACTGGCGCACCACGTTGGGAAGGGAGACATCGTCTGCATTATCGTCATACGCGTAGAGCATAAGGACACTGCGGGAGAGCAGATTCATGAGGTCCTTGGTCGGCGCTTTCATAATGCAGTCGCGGACAAAACCGGTGGGCAGGCTGCGGTACTGGATGAGCTGGTCCTGAAAGATGTCCAGTTCCTCCCGGGTCGGGAGCGTTCCAAACATGAGAAGATAGGCAATTTCCTCAAAGCCGAAGGTTCCCCGGGCGGCGATGCCGCGGATAAGATCTTTAATGTCGTAGCCGCGGTAAACCAGTTTGCCGTAGTCCGGCACCCGGACGCCGTCCACCACTTTCGTGGCCCGCACTTCCGAGACGTGCGTCAGTCCGGCAAGGACACCGCGCCCCTGGAGGTCGCGCAGTCCGCGCTTGACATTGTACTGCTGATAGAGCTCGTTCTCGATGACGTCATTGCTCCGCGCCTGGTCTGCCAGTTTCTGAATGGCCGGAGTGGCGCTGGAATAAATTTGATCATTCACCGGGATGCACCCCTTTCTGAAGATGATATCGGTTCCCGTTTCCCTGTATGGCCGATTTGGTATTGATTTTATCATGCAATTATGAACAAATTTACATTTTCACCAAAAACAGACTTACAAATTGTAAATAATGACAAAAAATCACCGTGCCCGGACCAGTCCGGACACGGTGAAGCATAAAAGGATGCAGTCAGATTTTGGCCTTGGAGACCATCCCGCGGGTCAGCGCGGTGATGAAATTGCCGGTCTGCGGCTTGTACTCTTTGCCGCCGAGCAGGGTCTTCTCCACTTTCAGAGAGCCGAGCTTCTCCTTTTCCATGGTATACGGGTTATCGGACAGGATGACCATGTCTGCAATCTTGCCGGCCTCGAGGCTGCCCCGCTCCTTCTCATCGAAGGTCGTGAGATAGCCATTATAGGTGCACATGCGAAGCGCCTCCTGTACAGTCAGCGACTGGGACGGCATGCTCGGGTTGTTGACGGCGTGGTCGATCCAGGAGACCGGATCGGGATCGGTGCAGGGGGCATCAGAGCCGGCGGACAGCAGGATGCCGCGGTCCCAGAATGTGCGCAGCGGGTTGAGTTTTTCGCTGCGGCTGCCGAGAATCTTCTGAATATATTCATCCGGCTCCTGTTTCCAGCCGATGAAGGCGGACTGAACCGGCATATAGATGTTGTAGTCCTCGCAGATCTGCATGCCCTCCTCGGTCGGGAAGCAGTCGTGGATGATGCCGTGGCGGTGATCCTCCCGCGGATAATCATCCAGCGCTGCCTTCAGGGCGCGGGTGGCCTGGTCAAAGGCGCGGTCACCGATGGCGTGCATCTCAATCTGGAGGCCGGCGCGGTTGGCTTCCTTGCAGAAATCGATGACCTGCTCATCGGTGTAGTAGAGGACGCCTCGGTCGTCGGTCGTGCCCTCATAAGGCTCGTTCAGAGCCGCATCCCTGGAGCCGAAGCACCCGTCCAGAGCGCAGGCGAAGCATCCGCCGATCCGCGGGAAACCGCGGCGCAGGGCAACTTTCGTATCCATGGACTGGGAGAAAACGCGGAGCTGGAACCCGTTCTGGGCCCCGCGGCCAAACCATTTTTCGAGGCTGATGTCAAGGTTCATCGGGAAGCCGACGCCGGATACGGTGTGGACCTCTCCAATACCCTTTCCGACCTCGTAGTCCACCGCCTTCTGCATGTTGGTGATGAGCTCCGGGATGGCGATGGAATTCGTAATATAGTCGGAGACCGCAAAGAAGGCCTCCTGGTTCATCTCGCCGGTGTCCGGATGGTACCCGCGCAGATTCTTGATTTTCGACGGGAGCTTTTTCAGCAGAACGGAGTTGACGATGCAGGCGTGCCCGTCGTACTTGACGAAGAAGAACGGCTTGTCCGGGCATACGCTGTCCAACTGTTCCCGGCTGACCAGAGTCCCCTCCTTCACGGAGTACGGCGAGGCGCCGAAGGCAATCAGCGTCTTTGATTTGCTTCTCTTGTAGAAGTCGCTCGCCCAGTCCATGATCTGCACGTTCGATTCGGCCTCCATGACATTCAGGCCGGCATTGAAGGTTGCAAAGCTCGCAAAGTGCTGGTGGGAGTCGACGAAGGAGGGGCAGAGCGCCTTGCTGCCCAGCTCTACGGTCTCTGCGCCGGCATAGTCCTCCGGCAGTACGTCGCCGACATAGATGATTTTTCCCTTGTCCTCGACAAGGTAGTGTACAACGGAGTCGGATGCGTCAACTGTCAGGATGTCGCCATGATAGATTTTCATATTCTCGGTTCCTTTCCGCCCGGCCGGAGCATTCCGGTCATGAGCTCTGCGATGTAGGCCGCAGCCTCAACCGGCGGCATACCGACACGGCTGATGTTGCTGACCACTTTATAATCGGATTCTGACATGTCCGGCCTTGCATTCAGCGCCATATAGGCGGACATGGATTCGCTGGTAATCAGACCCGGGCGCTCGCCCAGCAGCACACAGGTCAGCTTGGCATCCAGCAGCGGACCGATGGTCCTTGCTGTATTGACCCTGCAGTAGCGGACAAAAAACGGCGTGCCGACGTTGAACCCCTCGGCCTCCAGCTGTGCCCGCAGGGCGGGGTACAGATCCGGCAGATTTGCGCCGACGGAGGGGCTGCAGAGCCCGTCGCCGAAGTAAATCTGGATATCGATGTGGTGCCGGCACCGCTCGGAGATCGTCTTCCGGGCGTCCTCCTCAAAGATGCGGCCCCAGTCAGGCCGTGTCAGCATCTCGTACTTGTCTTTGCATTTGGTGCGGACCTCGAAGACGCCCAGCTTTTCGAGCACTTCCTGCGGGACCTCGGTCAGAACCGCATCGTTCGCCCTGGCATGTGCTTCCTGAAAGGCGAGCATTGCCTCCGTGGTGTAGCGCGGCCCCGCATGGCCGATGCCGATGCGCGCCGGAGTCTCGCTCTGCATGCGCTTCATCTCTTCCGGATAAAGAAATGCCATTGTCACACCTCCTCCAGGAATCGGGTCGGGTCGCCGGCCGCCGGACCGAGATGGCCGTCCTCCCAGATGCCCCGTTTTTCAAGCCAGGCCTCGAACTCCGGGATGGGACGTCTCTTCATCATCGTCCGAAGGGCGGCAATGTCGTGGTAGCCCGTGGACTGATACATCAGCATGATGTCGTCGCCCTGGGGAAGACCCATAAAGTAGTGGCAGCCCGCCGCCGTCAGCATGACGGCCAGATTTTCGCCGTCGTTCTGGTCCGTGGGCATGTGGTTGGTATAGCAGACATCGCAACCCATAGGCAGTCCGTGGAGATGCCCGTTGAAAACATCCTCCAATCCGGCGCGCAGCAGCTGATGGGCGTCGTACAGGTACTCCGGCCCCATAAACCCGACGACCGTGTTGACCAGGAACGGGTCGTAGTGGCGGGCCAGGCCATAGCAGCGGCATTCCATGGTCACCTGGTCCCAGCCGTGGTGGGCTGAGCTGGAGAGCTCGCTCCCCTGGCCGGTCTCAAAGTACATGACGTTGGGGCCCTTGGCGCTGCCGTCCTCCAGGAACATCTGCCGCGCCTCCGACAGCATATCCGTCGTCACGCCGAAAGCTGCAAGTGCATCTTCGGTGCCAGCAAGCGACTGGAAACACAGGTCCGCCTTGGCGCCGGTCTGCAGCGCCTTCATCTGGGTCGTGACATGGCTGAGGACGCAGGTCTGCGTCGGGACTTCGTACCTGTCCCGGATGCCGTTTAATATATTCCAGATGCTGACGGTGCTCTCCACCGTATCGATGGCAGGGTTCAGGCCCAGAACGGCGTCGCCGACGCCGTAGGAGAGGCCCTCCAGCGTACTGGCGGTAACACCCTTGGGGCTGTCCACCGGGTGATTGGGCTGCAGCCGGCTCGCCAGGACATTCGGCCCGCCGATGGTCGTGTTGCAGGTCTTCTCTATGTGCATTTTGCTTGAGGCGAGCATCAGGTCGAGATTGCCCATGAGCTTGCATACGCCGGCAATAACCTCGCTGGACATGCCGCGCCCGGCCGCCAGCATCCTGTCCCCGGTGGTGGCGTCGTCGAGCAGCCACTCCCGCAGGTCGCCGATGGTCCAGTTCTGAATTTTCCGGTACTCCTCCTGGTCCACATCGTCGATGATAATCCGGGTCACGGCGTCCTCCTCATAGGGGACCGCCGGGTGCTCAAACAGGTCGTGGACGGTCAGCGACGCCAGCTTTTCCCTGGCGCGCACCCGCTCCAGGGCATTTTCCGCGGCAATTCCGGCCAGAGTGTCACCGCTCTTTTTATCATTGGCCTTCGCCATGATTTCCCGAATGTCCAATCAAGAATCCTCCTTCTCGTGAAACAATAACGTCTTCACCACAACCGGCACGGCTATACCGCCGCCCACCGGTGCGCCGATGTCAATGTAATCTCCCTGCTGGCAGTGAATGCCGTCGAGACAGAGAACCGGCGTGCCGCGTCCAAGCCGGCGCCGCAGCGACTGGCCAAGCGCCTTACCGAAGTCGGTCTCGACAATAACCGGGAACACCTCGCCCCGTTCCGCCGCCTCGGCCAGGGTGGGACTCAGAAGGTCCGCCAGCGACTCCACCTCATGGAAAGACGGAGAGACGGCCCCGTGCAGATAAAAAGCGCCCTGGCTCAGCCCGGACTCCTTCTGCAGAGCCACCGCCCGCGCGATCTGCTCCTGCAGTCCCGCAAAGTCCTCTTCCCCGAAATACTGCAGCGGCAGGACCGGAAGGTTTTTGAGCGGGAAGGAGACGCCCTCGCAGGCGATTGTGCTGCCGGAGACATCCATGCTGCAGGCTCCTGCGCCAATTACCGTGGCCCGGACCGTCTCCTTTGCCGGCACAGAAGCCGTCGCGGCAAAGGCCGGATGCGACAGGATAGCCTTCGCCAGAACAGGGCCGATGTCTCCATAGCGGAAGGGCGGGTCATCCGGGTGCGCCATGCAGTCCGCGACGCCGCCGGAGAAGCTCATTCTGGCCGGCCGGCTGTCCGCCCGGAGGGGATGGTTCGTGATGAGCGACCTGCCAAGTTCCGTCATCGGGGCCAGATTGCAGATCTGCGCCAGCGCCTCCGCCAGCAGATCTGCCGTTTTCCGCAGCGTTTCCAGGGTGACGGGCTCCCCTGTCCGGATGGGGAGTCCGTACCGTTCGGCCAGCATGCGGATCTGGGGCGAACATTTTGTCACGCGCATGGCGTCATCGACGCAGATCAGCCGCCCGCCGATGTCGGCGCAGGCCGCATCGACTTCCCGTCCGCCCTCAAACAGACAAAGGTTGGAGGTTCCGCCGCCGATATCTGCATTGAGCACCGTCTGACCGGTCCGAATGCTGGCCTCGTCGGCGCCTGCGCCCCGGCCCGCGAGACAGCTCTCCAGGTCCGGCCCGGCGGCGGCCACCACAAAGTCACCGGCCAGCGCGGACAGCGCGTCGATTACCTCCCGCGCATTCCGTTTTCGGGCGGATTCGCCGGTGATAATGACGGCGCCGGTACCGATCAGATCCGCAGTTACCCCTGCAGCCCGGTACTGCTCCGACAGAAAGTCGGCGGCAGCTTTTGCGTCAATGGCATCGGTATCGGTCAGGACGGTGAACCGGATGGGACTGCGGTACAGGATTTCCCGCCGGGTCACGGAGACTTTCGGCGCAATGCCGTAGCCGCCGGAGCGCTCCAGCGTAAGCCGGCTCAGCACCATCTGCGTGGTTGTGGTTCCAATGTCAAGACCGGCACTCAGAATCTGCTCTTCCGCCATAAAAATCTCCTCTCTAATATGCAAAGACGTCCTCTGCCGCTGACAGAGAACGTCATTGTTTCCATAACTATTCTAGTAGAGCATGTGTTCGAATCCTTGTATTTTTTCGAATTTTCCGGGCACGGGCACAGGTCGGATCCCCTCATTTTTTCGCTTTCACATTGCCAAGCCCGTGCCGTTTCTGTTAAACTGTTAGTTGCATCGTGTAGATGCACGTCAGATTTGAGGGAGCTTCTCTCCAAATCGAAGGGCGCACGACAGAAATTTCTTCTGCCGTACGCCCTTTTTCCTTTCGTGCGGTCAAATCAGACCGAGCTTTCGAAATGCTTTCTCAATGCCGTTGTTCGTCACCGTGTCGGTCACGTAGTCGGCCCGTTCCCGGAGGGCCGGAACCCCGTTGCCCATGGCAACGCCCAGACCCGCGAACTGGAGCATTTCAAAATCGTTGGGGCCGTCTCCGAAAGCGATGGTGTCCTCTGCAGACCGTCCCACGTAATTCAGATAGTGCTGCATGCCCTCGGCCTTGGTAATTCCCCGGCAGGTCACCTCGCCGTCGCAGAACCGGGTCACCTTGTAGCTGGAGTCCTGGATGGTGAAAGCGTGCCCCAGGGCCGCATCCACCTCCTCGACGGGAAGTTTGCACCGGTAATAAAGTGCCTTCTCAATGTTCGGCTGCTCCTCGGGGTCGTCCACGACCGTCAGAGTGCCGAAGACCTCCTCGACATCTTTTTCAGAGCGGCCAATCTCCAGAAAAGCATCCCGAATCTGGGAGGCAGAGTGCGGGTCGGTATAGATGGCCTCTTCCGACTGCAGGAAGAAGGGCATGTCCTGGCCGCGGTAAAACCGGACCATGCGCCGCACGGCATCCGGCTCCATAATCTTCTGCCAGACCACCCTGCCGCCGCAGGTCACGCAGGAGCCGGCCGCCGAGATAACACCCTGATAGTCCGCAGGATTCAGTTTCGGAAAAATCTGCACTTTCGTCCGGCCGCTGCAGACCACCATCTGGTGGCCATTGGCCGCAGCGGTTCGAAGCGCGTACAGCGTGGAATCGGATACGATACCGCTCCGGTCGCAGAGGGTGCCGTCGATGTCGAGAAACACGATCTTCGGGGTCATTCCGGTTTCTCCTTCCGGATGGCCCGCTCGCCCAGTCTCTTCATAATGTCATCGTAGTGCGCAGGGACATGCGGGTAAGTACAATTCGAACAGTCTTTGATGAAGCCGCCTTTGACCGGCAGATAGTTCGGTGCGCCCGGGCAGTCATCCCAAAGATAGAAGGGGCAGTAGCAGAAAAGGCAGTTAAACGCATCCAGCCCTCTGTGACATGGGAAATAGTCGCAGTCCCGGTTCTCAAAAAATCGATAAGAGTTCTTCACGTCGCATCCTCCTCCCGGTGCAGATTGTAGTACCAGCGAAATACAGCCGTCCCAATAATGATAACATAACCTATAATACTGTAGACGTTCGGCACCTCATGGAACACCAGGCCGCCCAGCAGCGCGGCAAAGAGGACCTGGGTGTAGTCGAAGACCGAGATCTCTTTGGCAGGTGCGTGGGTATAGGCCGCCGTAATGCTGAACTGCCCCAGTGCCGCAGACACACCGGCGAGAATCAGATAGAGCAGCTGCAGCCAGCTCATATGGTGGTAGTCGGCAATCAGGAAAGGCAGCGAGACGAGGCAGGAGAACATGGAGAAGACGAAGACGATGACCGGACCGCGCTCGCCGCGCTGGCCCAGTTTGCGGACACAGGTATAGGCAAATCCCGCGCAGAATCCGCCGATGAGGCCGACCACCGCCGGAAGGCTGGCGACGCCGGACGAGGGCTGAATGACGAAGACCGCACCGACGAAAGCCACCAGCACGCTGATCCACTCCACCCGGTTCGGCTTCTCTCTCAGAATAAAGTACGACATGATGATGGCGAAGAACGGCGACATCTTGTTCAGAATGTTGGAGTCCGCCAGGCCAATCCGGTCAATGGCCCAGAAATTGGCAATCATGCCGAGGGTGCCCATCAGGGAACGCAGAAAAAGCCAGCCCCAGCTGTCCTTTCGCACATGGAACTTCTCTTTGGAACGAAGCAGCGTAACTGCGGCAATAATAGCCGCCACGAAGTTCCGGAAGAACACCTTCTGCATGGTGGGGAGGTCGCCGGAGAGCTTGACGAAAAAGGTCATCAGCGAAAAGCCCAGCGCGGCGAGCAGGACAAAGATAATTCCCACAAGATGCTGGTTTTTGACTTTCATGAAAAAAGATCCCCTCTTTTTGATTTCTTCTTCAGGTTTCGACTATTATAATCAAGTTGTCGGGCAGAATCAAATATCGGTTATTGACGCTGTGCAGTACATTGTCCTAAAATGGAACCACATTTCAACCGTGCCCGTTACAATAAGAAGGAGATAATCATATGATACTTGCGGCCAACACCGTTCTGCTGATCTATCTGGCAGCGGCCATCATCCCGGCCATCCTCCTGATGGTCTATGTCTACAAGCAGGATAAAGTCGAGCATGAGCCCATCGGACTCATCTGCAAGCTCATTGGGCTTGGCATCGTCGCCGCCCTCTGTGCCATTGTTCTGGAAATGATCGGCGAGTCCATCCTCAACCACTATGTCAGTGTGGGCAAAGTCATGGACAAATCCAATTCGTACTATTTCATCCTCGCGTTCGCCATCGTCGCAGTGGTCGAAGAGGGAACCAAAGCCATCTTCACCTACATCGGCAGCTGGAAAGACCGCAATTTCGACTACCACTTTGACGGCATCGTCTATGCGGTCTCCACCTCCCTCGGTTTCGCGGCTTTCGAGAACGTCAAATACGTTTTCAACTATGGTCTGAGCGTTGCCCTGCCCCGCGCCTTCCTCGCCATACCCGGCCACATGACCTTCGCGGTTCTGTTCGGCATCTTCTATGGCCGCGCCAAGTACCAGGAGAATCTGGGCAATGCCAATGGAAAGCATCTGGATCTCTTCATCGGCTACCTGCTCGCCGTATTAATGCACGGCACCTATGACTCCTGCGCCATGATCGGCACCAGCACCGCAAGCGCCGTCTATGTCGGTGTTGTCATTGTCATGTACCTCATCTGCTTCGGTCTGGTCCGCCGGGAAGCCAAACAGGACTACAGCCTCGACGCATTTTCCACCATGCGCAAATAAAAAGACAAACGCCGTACCTGGAACTTCTTTTCCGGTACGGCGTTTTTGGGCAGAAAAAGGTCCGCAGCGGGAACCATGCTGCGGACTTTTTCCAAATAGGAGAATTCTTCTCAAGGAGTTGTCATGGTGTGTTCGTGCACGTGCACGTTCACGAACTACTATTATATTACTCTTGAAATCGAACGCTGCAAGGTAAATGTTTAATAAATAATTATTTATTTTTCGGAAAAGATTTGTGCAAGTTCTCACTTTTTGCACAGTGTGCCTTGCCATTGACGTGTCAAATTTCCTGTAGTAAAGTAAATAAGGATAATTTGCTTTTTGCACGGACTCATTGCAAAGCTATTAGGAAGGACCTACAAATTTATGGCAACCATCAAAGATATCGCGGAACGGGCCGGCGTATCCCGCGGCACAGTCGACCGTGTGCTCAACGGCCGGGGCGAAGTTCGCCGCGAGACGAAAGCGCGGGTTCTGCGCGCGGTAAAAGAGCTGGATTACCACCCCAACAAGGCCGGCATTGCCCTTGCGGCCCAGAAGAAGCCCTACAAAATCGGCATCATTCTGTTCGGGAAGGACAAACCGTTCTTCGACGACGTCATGTGCGGCATTGAAAAGAAGCAGGAGGAGACCTCGATCTACGGCTGTAAGCTCATCATCCGCAGCCTCCCCTATGACGTGGAAATGCAGATTGCCGCCATGGATGAGCTCATGGAAGAGGGTATCAACGGCCTGCTGATCTCCCCCTATGAGGATGAGCGCGTGCTGGCGCGCATCGACGCCTTTACAGAACAGGGCGTTCCGGTGGTCACGGTCAACACGGACAACGGGAAGTCCAGGCGAATCGCCTATGTCGGCGTCAACGCCCTGAAAGCCGGCCGCACCGCAGGCCAGCTCATGGGCATGCTCCGCGGCGGCACCCCCACGAAAGTCGGCATCGTCACCGGGTCGCACCAGGTACTCGGCCACGAGGAGCGCGTAAAGGGGTTTGAGGACGTCGTCCACGAATCTTATCCAAACATCGACATCGTCGCCGTCGCCGAGAGCCAGGACGACAACCACAAGGGCTACCTCGTCACCCGCGACATGCTGAAGGCGCACCCGGAAATCAACGCCATGTTCTTCACCACAGGCACCAATTTCGGCGGCTGCCGCGCCATCCAGGAGGCCGGTCCGAAGGGCACCTACACCGTCATCACGTTTGATGAGCTCAAAGAGACCGTGGACATGATCAACGCCGGCATCGTCAACGCCACCATCTGCCAGGAGCCGGTCCTCCAGGGCTACCGCTCCCTCGGCATTCTGATTGACAAAGTCGTACTCAACAAAGAGCCCACCCGCGTAGAGGACTACACCAATCTGGTCATCAAAATCAAAGAAAGCCTCAGCTGACAAAAAAGTTATGGGCGCACTGCAGAACAGATTTCTGCAGTGTGCCCTTTCTGTTTGTGCATCAATCAGCCGATCAGTGCCCGATCTTCTCGATCCAGCTCCGAATCGCGCGGGGTTTGGTGACGAGGTTCGGTCCGCCCTGGTCGTCAAACTGAACCGCAAAGCTGCTGCGGACGTCGGCGCCGTCCAGGAGATCCGCCATATCATCGAGGCAGTGGGCCGGCCAGCCGCCATGGGTCTGGAACGGGATGACCGTCCTGCCGGAGAAATCCTCCTGTTTCAGGAAGGTCCGCATGGCGGGCGCCATCGTGTACCACCAGGTCGGCGTTCCCAGGACGATGGCATCGTACTGGGACCAGTCCGCATCGATGGGCTGAATGGCAGGGCAGAAGCCGCGTTTCACCTCGTCGGCGCCCTGGTCCACGATCTGATTGTAGGTGCCCGTGTAGGGCTTTACCGTCTCAATACGAAACAGGTCTGCGCCCGTGGCCTTCTGGATGTCTTTGGCAATGCGCTCTGTGTTGCCGCACGCCTGTGAATAATATACAACTGCTATACGGTCCATGGTTATTCCTCCGGGATCCAATTTTTAAAATAGGATTCTGCGTCCTCGACACGGCTGCCGGGGATGCTGAGGCCTGCCGCAATTTCGGCGCCCGGAGCTTCCCTGCGAAGGTCCCGCTCGCTGGTCCCCATGCCGCTTCCCTCGTTGGTGCAGAACGGACGGATCGTCTTTCCGCTCCAGTCGTACTGTTCCAAGAGGGTGAAAACCGCCATTGGCATCGTGCCCCAGTAGTTCGGGTAGCCGAGATAGACGGTGTCATAGCCGGTGAGATCCGGCAGGGACTCCAGCTCCGGCCGCGCGCCGTTCTGCTTATCCTCTTTCGCCTGCGCGATGCAGGTGTTGTAATCGTCCGCGTACGGCTCCTTCTGTACAATTTCAAACAGGTCGGCGCCGGTCATGTCCCGGAGCTGTTCCGCCGCACGTTTGGTGTTGCCCTCTTCAATATACCGCAGCGCGCCGTGAAAATAATTTTCCGCCGCCCGCGAATAGTATAAAATGATGCTTTTCATACTGCCGCCTCCTTTTTTCTGTCTCCCATTGTAAGCCGCTTCGCTTTGACACGGAAGCGCCTTCCCGGTACAATGGTTCCAACCAAAAGTTAGAGCAAAAGGAGGTCCTGACATGCTGAATCCACAGCTCCGCACGTTTCTCTGCGTCGCCGAAAGCGGCAGCTTCAGCAAGGCGGCAGAGCAGCTGTATCTCTCCTCCACCGCCGTCATTAAGCAGATCAACGCCTTGGAGCGCGCCCTCGGGCTCACACTTCTGCAGCGCAGCCACCACGGGATTTCGCTGACCCCCGCCGGCCGCATCATCCAGCGCTATGGGCAGAACATGGAGGAGGCCGAGCGGGCCGCGCTGCAGGAGGCCCGCGCCCTGCAGGAGGCGGAGCAGAAGAGCTTTCGGATTGGAACTTCCCTGCTGAACCCGTGCAAGCCGTTTATGGATCTCTGGTACCCGGTCAGCCGCGAATTTCCGGGCTATCACCTGCAGATCATTCCGTTCGATGACGACCAGACCGGCATCCTGACCGAACTGGACCGCATCGGCGACAAATTCGACTGCATCGTCGGCGTCTGCGACTCCAGACAGTGGATGGACCGCTGCCGCTTCCTGCCACTGGGCACCTACCAGCACGAAATTGCCGTACCTCGCGGACATCGGCTGGCCGGCCGCCGGTCCGTCCGCCCCGCCGACCTGTCTGGTGAGACAGTTCTTCTGGTCACCGCTGGGGACTCCGCGGCCGTCGACCGAATTCGCACCGCGCTCTCGGCCGTGCCGGAGATCCGCCTGAAAGACGCCGGCCAGTTCTACGACATGTCGGTTTTCAACAAATGCGTCAGCACCAATTGTGCCATGGTCTCCCTCCCCTGCTGGGAAGAGGTACACCCCGCCCTGGTCCATATTCCGGTGGAGTGGGACGCCCCGATTCCCTACGGAATTCTCTATCCGCTCCAGCCGTCCGACGACGTAAGCCGTCTGATCCGCGCAATTCAGCTGCAGACCCGCAGTCTCTGACCGGACAGGGTCAAAAAAGGACCGCCGAGGCGGTCCCTGTTCTGTGATGGTTAAAGAAACGCAATGATGTCCTCTTCGTCCCGGTATTGCGTATGCCGTTCGGTGGGCTCGGCGTCCGGGGTCGGATAGCCGAGGTCGAGCAGAGCGACCGGCTTAAGATTTTCTGGCAGATGGAAGGCCTCGGCGGTCCTGCTCGGCGGGAAGTAGCCGATCCAGCAGGAGGCGACGCCGATGTCTGCGGCCTCGAGCATCATGTGGGTGGTAACGATGGAAGCGTCTATTTCACCGAAGGTCACCCCCTCCTCCAGCGGGTTGTGCCATTCGCGCTCGGTATCGTAGCAGATAAGCAAAACGGTTGGGGCGCCGAAGCGGCATCTCGTCAGGCTGTCGATCGTCGCAAGTCCTTCTTCCGACTGGATGACGAAAATTTTCTGGGGCTGCAGGTTTTTGGCCGTCGGTGCCAGCTGACCCGCTTTCAATATGCGCTCCAGGTCCTCCGTGCGGAGCTGTTTGTTCAGATATTTGCGGACCGAAAAGCGTTCTGCGGCCAGGGTGGTAAAATCGTCCATGAAAGAAACCTCCTTCAGAAGAGCTGCATCGTATGAACCTGCAGCGCGTCATATTCGCAAAAGTGCAGGCAGACTTCGCAGAGAGTGCACTTGGTAATGTCAATAACAGGCGGCTCCGTGCCGTTCTGCGTCATGGCCTCCTCCGGACACGCCTCTGCGGCCACGCAGGTATGCGCAGGACAGCGGTCTTTTTCCACGACGAGGAAGCTGTTCATTCGTTTCTTCTTATGCGGATCTTCGGTCTCATAAGACACAGTTCATCACGTCCAAACGTTAGTATTTGCCCTATTGTATCAGAATTTTTAAGGAAAAGGAAGACAGCCATGATCCTGAACACCGGCAGCCGGACCGATATCCCGGCTTTCTTCTCCGCTTGGCTGAGAAACCGCCTGAAAGCGGGATTCGTCTATGCCCGCAGCCCCTATGCGCCGGGAAGAATCTACTCCTACGAGCTGGATCCGGAGCTCGTGGATCTCATCTGTTTCTGCACCAAGAACCCGGGCCCGCTGCTCCCCTTTCCGCCGGAACTCCGGCGCTTTCAGACCTACTGGCATGTGACTATTACCCCCTACGGCCGGGATCTGGAGCCTTTCGTCCCGCCCTGGCAGCAGGTCGCGAAAAGTTTCCGCACCCTCTCCGGGGAAGTGGGACCGGATGCCGTCTCCTGGCGGTACGACCCCATTCTTCTGACGCCGAAGTACGATCTTGATTTTCATCTCCGTACCTTCCGGAAGATGGCCGAAGCCCTGCGCGGGAGCACCCGCACCGTGGTCATTTCCTTTCTCGATCTATACCAGAAAACCGTACGCAACTTTCCCGCCGCACGGGAAGTATCGAATGCGGATCAGCGCACCCTGTGCACGGCCTTCACCGAAATTGCGGCGGCTAACGACATGGAAGTGCATACCTGCCTGGAAAACCCATCCCTTTCTTCGTGCGGCGTCCTTACCTCCGGTTGCATGACGCAGGACCTTTTGGAGCGCGCGCTCGGCGAAGCCCTGAACGTCCCGCCCCATGGGCAGGCCCGCAAAGGCTGCAATTGCCTCCTCGGCAGCGACATCGGCGCCTACAACACCTGCGGCCACGGCTGCGTCTACTGCTATGCCAATTACGACCGACGGGCGGTGGAAGACAATCTTCGGCGGCACGACCCCGAATTGCCTCTGCTGATCGGTCAGGTGGGGCCGCAGGACGAAATTATCCCGGTGAACCAGGTCTCCTGGCGCACCGGGCAGCTCGGGTGGTTTTCGTTATAAATTCTGCATTTCATTCAGGATGGATTCCAGCTCTGCAACTTTCTCCGCACCGATTCTCTCCTCGAAGGCCTGCTGCGCATTTTTCCAGCGCCAGGCGGCATCGCGACAGATGTGCTGTCCTTTTGCAGTCAGATAGAGTTCGCTGTTGCGGGATCCTATTGCGCGTCGGTCCTCCACCAGCCCCTCTTTTTCCAGAGGTTTCAGGCTGCGTGCCAGCGTAGAGCGCTCCAGGAGCGTGGCGTCTCCCAGTTCCCGAATGCTGCACCCCTCCTGCTCCGCAATTGCGCTGAGCAGAGAGTACTGCCGCAGCGTCACGCCCGCCGGGGCGAGCATCCGGTCATAGAAGCCGACGATATTCTCTGCACTGCGCCGCATCTTTAGGCAATGGCAGTCGGTGTTGTCAATTCGCTTTCCCATGGTCGGGCCTCCCCTGTATTATCGATGTATATACATCATATCAGGTGAAAAGTAGGATTGCAAGTATAAGGCGGCTTAGGGAAAAAATTATATACGCCGATCTCCCCTACAAGCGCCGGCTTGCCGGCCATATAACAGAAAAAACAGCAGCCAGCCCTTCGGCCAGCTGCTGTCTGTCAATTATTCAGTGAACGGTCCCGCCGAGGCGGTACTCCTCGTTGATTTCGCGGATCTCTTTTTTTCCGTCGATGTAATCCTGGTACATGGAATCGACAGAGCCGCCGCCGAGCCAGCAGGAGGAGCAGTTCTGACATCCGGTGCCGCAGGCGTCGAGGGCGCGGTTGACGATTTCAATCCGCTCTTCGCGGGTCGTGTCTTTTATTAATATGCTGCGCATGTGCAGTCGCCTCCCTGCTTCCAGTATATCACTTCAGGACCCAGACGGACGAGGTCCCATAATAGGTTAAAACTTGAACAGCCTCGGCGGAAATGCGCTCCCCGCATACCACGGCCGGGACGGCCGGCGGGCAGCTCATGGTGGGTGCAGCGAGGATGCGTCCCTCGGCCTTTGCCGCGGGAATCTGCTCCCTGGGTGCGGTCAGGCAGTACCGCGGTGTGCAGACGGTCTCCGGCGGCGGCAGCCGAAGGTTTGGACGCACAACAGGGGTTCGCTCCGGCAGCTGTCCCAGGAACCGCACGATATGCGCCAGATCTTCCAGCAGATTGCAGGGCGTCAGCATCATGACGACGTCGTCCGGATCTGCATACTCGCATTCCACGCCGGCCTTGCGCAGCAGATCGGCCAGTTCTGTGCCGCGGTAGCCGCGGGAACCGGGCTCTATCGTCAGCTTCAGCGGGTCCGTGGACAGGACGGACCAGCCCTGGGCGGCGAGATCGGTCCGTGCGCGATTCATGTTCTGGATCCATATAGCCAGATCGCGCGGGTAGGAAGAGGCAAGGACGGCGTTATTGGCGTCCAGCGAAGCCAGGATGAGGTACGAAGGGCTCGTGGAGCCGAACTGGGCCATAGCCTGTTTGCCCAGCAAGCCGAATTCTGCGGGGGCCTGCCTGCCGATGTGGAGATAAGCCCCGCCGGTCAGGACCGGGAAGGTCTTGTGGGCGGAGTCGCAGCACATGTCTGCGCCGCAGTCCATCGGGTGGCGGGACTCCGGCAGGAATTTCAGGTATGCGCCGTGGGCGTTATCCACCAGCAGCGGCACCCCATAACGGTGTGCGGTCTCTGCAATGGCCGCGACGTCATTTTCATTTCCAAGATAGTCCGGCGTCGTGAGATGGACGGCTATGGGAGGGTGTACTTTGTTGGCACGCAGTACAGAATCTACCTGGGCAGCGGAGACTGCGGCCCGGCACAGGGAGAAGGATTCGCTCTCGTCCCAGAGCCAGGTGATATCCAGGCCCAGCAGCATGCAGGTCTGCAGAAAGACCTTGTGGGCGTTGCGGGCGGCGAGAATCCAGGGCCGGTCCGGGCGACGGAGCTGCGCCAGATACAGCATCGTGCGGATACACAGAGAGGAGCCCTCCGCCGAGTAGAGGGTCTTTCCCGCGCCGAAGAGCGCAGCGGCATTTTGCTCGCTCTGCAGCAGGATGCCGTCGTCCTCGTAGAGGGAGTCCGCGCCGGCGATCTCGGTGAGATCCAAGGCCTCGCACCCCAGGGGGCCGCGCCCTTTGTGGCCGGGCATGTGGGCCCGAACCGTCCCGGAGGCGGCGTATTCCCGGACAAAATCGTAAACCGGCGTGTTCATAAAGTTCAGTCCTTTTGGGGCTGGAGGGTCGGATCCAGCTGTTCTGCGACCTTCACCATGATGGCGCACTCCATGCGCTTGCGGAACAGGTCGCACCCGTACGGATAGGTTCCGAGAATGCTGCCGGTGGCGTGGTACGCATTGGCCGCGCAGCCGCCGGAGCAGTAGAGCTTGGCCCAGCAGTCCCGGCACTCCGGGCGCTGGTAGACATTGCACTTGCGGAACTCCTCCCGGATGGAGGGATTGGTGACGCCGTCCCAGACGTTGCCGAGTTTGAACTTCTCCTCGCCGACGAACTGGTGGCAGGGGTAAAGATCTCCCCAAGGGGTGACGGCCATATACTCGGTGCCCGAACCGCAGCCGGAAATGCGCTTGTAAATGCAGGGGCCGCCGGTGAGGTCGATCATGTAGTGGTAGAACGTAAACGGCCTGCCGGCGCGCTCCCGCTCCAGCATGCGGTCTGCGAGAATCTCATACTGCTTTTCGACGATGGGCTTGTCCTCTTCGGTCAGGGCGCAGGGGTCGTCCGGCGCGGCGACAACCGGCTCCATGGAGAGGCGGTTAAAGCCCAGGTCCAGCATGGTATCAATATCTTTCATGAAGTCGGGGTTGTTGTGGGTAAAGGTACCGCGCATATAGTATTCGCGGTCTCCCCGCTTCTCGACAAACCGCTGGAATTTGGGGACAATGCGCTCCCAGCTGCCGTTGCCGGCGTAGTCCACGCGGTACCGGTCATGGATTTCCTTCCGGCCATCCAGGCTCAGAACCACGTTGTGCATCTCTTTGTTGGCGAAGTCAATGACATCGTCGTCAATGAGCATGCCGTTGGTGGTCAGCGTAAAGCGGAAGTGTTTGCCCGAATCCTTCTCAATGGAGCGGGCATAGGCCACAAGCTGCTTGACGATGTCCCAGTTCATGAGGGGCTCGCCGCCGAAGAAATCCACTTCCAGGTTGTGGCGCGTGCCGGAGTGGGCGACCAGATAGTCCAGCGCCTGTTTGCCCACCTCAAAGGACATGAGAGCCCGTTCCCCGTGGAATTTGCCCTGGCTGGCAAAGCAATAGGAACAGCTGAGATTGCAGGAATGGGCCACATGGAGACAGAGGGCTTTGACCACGTCCCCGGACCGCTCCTTAAACGTGTCCGCCAGGGGCTCAAAGGTGTCCTCGGTGAAGAGTTTGCCCTCACGCTTCAGCGCGGCGATGTCGTCGAGACATTCCTCGATATCCTCGCGGGAGACCTCGTCGCCGTATTTCTGCTGGATGACGGCGATGATTTCCTCGGGCGTGTGATCCTGGTACAGGGCGATCATGTCGTACGCGGGTTCGCTGACGGCGTGGACAGAGCCGGAGCAGGTGTCCAGCACAATATTGTAGCCGTTCAGCTGGTACTGATGAACCATAAGTCTTGCGTTTCTCCTTCCAAGTTCAGATAGAAAAAGTGCCGCCGCACCTGCGGCAGCACCTCATGTTCGTGTCCGGGAGAGACTCAGTCAGCCTTCTTTGCATTTTCGCACTGCTGGTTGGCAATGCCGCAGGAAGTTTTGCAGGCAGACTGGCAGGAAGTCTGGCACTCGCCGCAGCCGCCGTTCTTGGCGCTCTCGCAAAGATTTCTGGTCTCAAGAGTATGGATCATTTTCATAATGGGTTCCTCCAGAAAAATGAGATTAAATATAAGTTGAATACTATTGTACCCGAAGCGGCGCAATTGTCAAGAAAAGCCCGGCCTCAGGCCTCCTTGGAAAACGGCCCGGTCAGGCCCCAGGCGTGGTTCATGGGTCCGCTGCCATGGCCCAGATTGAGCATGGCGGAAAGGCAGCCGGAGAGATACGTTTTGGCCCGTTCCACCGACGAATAGAGATCAAACCCTTTGGCCAGGTTGGCTGCAATGGCGCTGGAGAGCGTACAGCCGGTGCCGTGGGAGTTGGGATTGCGGATGCGCCGGCCCTCAAACCAGAAGAACTCGCCCTCCGAATAGAGCAGGTCATTGGCATCATCGGTTCCATGGCCCCCTTTGCAGAGCACGGCGACGCCGTATTGCTCACCGATCTCCCTCGAGGCCTGCTCACGCTCCTCCCGGGTGCGGACCGGCCTGCCCCAGAGCAGCTCGGTCTCCGGCAGATTCGGCGTAATCAGGTCCGCCTGCGGAAGCAGCACCTCTTTCAATGTGCTGATTGCGTCCTCCTGCAGCAGGCGTGCCCCGGAGGTGGCCACCATAACCGGATCCAGCACCACGTTGGCCGCATCGTATTCCACAAGCTTCCGTGCCGTGACCTTCACCAGCTCTGCGTTGGAGAGCATCCCGATCTTCACCGCATCGGGGCGGATGTCCTGGAACACCGCATCGATCTGCTGGCCGAGGAACTCAGGGGTCACATCATAAATGGCGGTTACGCCGGTGGTGTTCTGGGCCGTCAGCGACGTGACGGCGCTCATTCCGAACACGCCGTTCATGGTCATGGTCTTCAGGTCCGCCTGAATACCGGCGCCGCCGGAGCTGTCGCTGCCGGCAATGGTCAGTGCTGTTTTCATGGTTGGGTTTCCTTTCTGGGAATCAAGTGTATAATAATTAGCAAATGTGAAGCAGAACAGGAGTGGAGTATTTTGATTTATATCGGCTGTCATCTCTCCGTCGCCCGGGGCTACACCCATATGGCGGAGACCATGGTGGACTACGGCGGGGACACCTTCGCTTTTTTCCTGCGCTCGCCCCGGGGCGGCGCCGCAAAGGACATTGATCCGGAAGATGCCGCTGACATGAACGCCATTCTGCAGGAACACGCCTTCGGCCCGCTGGTGGCTCATGCGCCGTACACGATGAATCTGGCGGCGGCCAAAGAGGACGTGCGCCGAAAGGCAGAAAATATGCTGCGGGACGACCTGGAACGCATGGATACGTACTTTCCCGGCAACTACTACAACTTCCACCCGGGCTCTCACGTGGGCCAGGGCGTGGATATCGGCATCTACAAAATTGCCGAGAGCCTGAACAACATCGTCCATGCGGACTGCAGAACCACGGTGCTCCTGGAGACCATGGCCGGCAAGGGCAGCGAGATCGGCCGCTCCTTTGAGGAACTGCGCGAACTGCTAGACCGGGTGGAGTGCCCGGAAAAGTTCGGCGTCTGCCTGGACACTTGCCACATCTGGGACAGCGGCTACGATATCGCCGGACAACTGGACGATGTCCTGATGCAGTTTGACCTGACCATAGGTCTGGACCGGCTGTACGCCGTGCATCTCAACGACAGCAAAAACATCTGCGGCAGCCACAAGGACCGCCACGAGAAACTCGGCCAGGGAGAAATCGGGGAGGCGGCGCTGAGGGCTGTCGTGCAGCTCCCGTCACTGCAGGGCCGTCCGTTCATCCTGGAGACCCCCAATGAGCCTGCAGGATACAAAAAAGAGATTGCCGCCGTCAAAGAGTGGCGCGCGAAGTAAACAGCTGCGCCGCGTTCAGCTGCGCAAAATCGGTAATATAGCGGTCTGCCGTCCTCCGGATGGCGGGCCGCTCTTTTTCGCTCGCCTCGTCCTCCATGGCCACCGTGTAGAAGCCGTCCGAATGGGCAGTGCGCACAGCCATCAGGATATCCTCAAATACAGCGGTGTCCGGCACCGTCAGTCCAACGCGCCTTGCCGCCTCCTCGTAGATAAACGGCTCCTGCTTTGTCGTGCCAAACATGTCGCAGGAGATGGCGTCGGCAAACCAGTCCATCACCCCGAGGCGATCCAGGGCCGCACACGCAAGCGTGCTGTCATTTGCAGTCGCCAGTACCATGGGGACGCCCATTCGGTGCAGTTCCGACAGAAACGCCCGGGCGCCGGGCTTCATGCCACAGTCCTTTTTGTAGATGTCATCCACCAGCTGCAGAATGCCGGCCTCCACCTCTTCCACCGGCTGGTCCAGCGGAAAATGGTCGTGCAGATATTTTGCCGACCCGGACAGGCTGAGATTCATAAACTTCCGCCAGAGCAGCGGCGGGGCCTGGATGCTGTTCTGCTCCAGATACTTCGCCCCGATGTCGTACCAGTACGGCATGGTGTCCAAAAGTGTTCCGTCCGCGTCAAATACCGCTCCCTGGAGACTCATGCGTTCACCATCTCTTCCGTCCGCGCCCGGAGCTCCGCCGCCGCGGCCCGCCGGTCATTCTGCGCAAAGATGGCGCTGATTACCGCTATGCCGACCAGGCCAAGGCCTTTCAGCTCGGAGACATTCTCTTTTGTAATTCCCCCGATGGCAATGACCGGAATAGAGACGGCGCTGCAGATGGCACGGACCGTCTCCTTATCCACTTCAACAGCATCTGCCTTGGATCCGGTCGGGAAGACCGCTCCCACGCCGAGGTAGTCGGCACCGGCTTTTTCCGCCGCAATGGCCTCCTCCACGGTCTGAGCGGAGACGCCGACGATGGCGTCCGGGCCCAGGATAGCCCGGGCCTTCTCACAGGCCATGTCGCTCTGACCGACATGGACGCCGTCCGCGCCCACTTCTTTTGCCAGTTCCACGTCGTCATCCAGGACAAACGGGACGCCGTATTTCCGGCAGAGCGGCAGAATGGCAAGTGCCTCTTTTCGAATGCCCTCTTCGTCCAGACTTTTTTCCCGGAGCTGGACAAAGGTGGCGCCGCCTTTCAGGGCATCTTCCACGTCCGTCTCCAGGGCGCGTCCGTTCAGCCAATAGCGGTCCGTAACGGCGTAGAGCAGGAGATCTTCCGGTTTCATATTATCGGCCCCTTTCCGGTAATTTTTTCGTATCGCGCATAGCGGTTCAGGGTCTCGGGCTCCATCTGGTCCACGGCGTCGATGATGCGGTTTCGAAGACTGGCGTTGCCCTCGCCCGGGCGCAGGTGATTTTTGGCGATTTCACCCGCAAGGCCCATCTCGGCCACAGCGGCCGCAGCCGCCTCCAGCTTGTGGTCCGGGTTTGCCGCAATATAGCAGGTCATAAGCCCCGAGAGCTGACAGCCCGTCCCGGTAATGCGGCTCATATCGGCCACGCCGTTGCGGATAACATAGCAGGTTTCGGCGTCTGCGACGAGGTCAATGGCCCCGGTTATGGCGCAGATGGCCCCGGTCTCTGCCGCAAACCGGCGGGCAAAGGCGGCCATCTCTTCCAGGTTGTCGTCGGTGACGGCATCTCCCGCTGCGGCGTCCACGCCATGGGTATTGCCCGACCCGGCCGCCAGCGTCTTGATCTCCGAGATATTGCCCCGGACGACGTCCGGCTTCAGCTCGTCGAGCAGCCGAAGGGCAGTTTCAGTGCGCAGTGCACTGGCGCCGGCGCCCACCGGGTCCAGCAGGATGGGATGCCCCATCTTCTTCGCCTTTTTCCCGGCCTTAAACATGCTCTTAACGGTCCGCTCATTCAGTGTGCCGATATTAAGATTCAGCGCACTGCAGATTTTCTGAATATCTTTGACCTCTTCCGGCTCGTCCGCCATAATGGGGCTCCCGCCGCAGGCCAGTTCCATGTTGGCCACGTCGTTGACGGTGACATAGTTCGTGATATTGTGCACCAGAGGTCCGTTTTCCCGGACCTTTTCCATACAGGTTCCAAACATAGCTGTGTGACTCCTTTCGTCCTACTATCATACCATAAGTTCAAACAATGGAATCCATTGACTTCTCCGCCTTTCCTCTGCTACGATTGATGTCAGAATTTATACACATTTAATAAAAATTGAGAGGAGAATATAAAAAGTATGGGGAAATCAGACAATAAAGAGCAAAGAAAGTGGTGGCAGATTCTGCTTCTTGTCCTTGGGTGGATTGTTCTGGCCATCGTCGCCGTCTTTCTGTTCTTTCTCATCTTTCTGAGCGCCACGGAGTTCAAGCCCGCAGCGAAGATGGATGCGAAAGTCCACGGCAGTCCCAGCCGCACGGTGCAGCAGGGCGACACCCTGAGCATCATGACCTGGAACATGGGTTTCGGTGCCCTCGGAGACAATGCAGACTTCTTTATGGACGGCGGCAACATGGTCAAAACCGCTGACGAAAAGCGCGTCCGTGAAAACGTCGCCGGCGTCCAGGCTGAGCTAAAGGAGGTCAAACCCGACGCCGTTTTCCTGCAGGAAATCGACATTGACTCTGACCGCTCGTACAAGATCAACGAGGTCCAGACCATTTCCGACAGCATGCCAAGGTACAGTTCCAGCTTTGCCAACAATTTCAAAGTCCGCTACGACCCGTATCCCATTCCGCCCATGGGCAAAATTGACAGCGGTATCTGCACACTGACCTCCCTGCCGGTCGCCGACTCCTATCGTCTGTCCCTCCCGGTCCCATTCAAGTGGCCGGTCCGTCTCGGCAACCTCAAACGTTGCCTGCTTGTCAGCCGCGTTCCGCTGAAAAACTCCAATAAGGAGCTGATCTTCGTCAATCTCCACCTCGAGGCCTATGACGACGGCGCCGGCAAAGCGGCCCAGACCAGAAAGCTTCGCGAAATCCTCGACTCTGAAGTCAGGAAGGGCAACTATGTCATTGCCGGCGGCGACTTCAATCAGGTCTTTTCCAATGTAGACACTTCCAAATATCCGCAGCGAAAAGACACTTGGGCTCCCGGCGTCATTGACGTCAAAGACTTCCCGGGCCTCCAGATGCGCATGGATTCCTCAACTCCGTCCTGCCGCTCGCTGGACCGCGTCCTCGCCGAAGATACCTCGGACGACTTCCAGTGGTACGTCATCGACGGCTTCATCTGCTCCAGGAACGTCCGCATCAACAGCTGCCAGACACAGCAGCTCCACTTCCGAAACTCGGACCACAACCCGGTCATCCTGAACGCAACTTTGCTGTAACCGGAATTTGTATGCAGAAAGACCGACGATCTGCCAAAAAAGGCTGGTCGTCGGTCTTATTCTTTTTCCTTTGCCAGCTGATTCACCATCTGGGTGAACCGCGTCTCCACCTCCAGAAACGGGGCCGGGGCAATGACGGGCTCCCGTGCAAGGGGCGCAGGAACAAAGCCGCTGGCGTCGGTAAACAGTACGTTTGCCTCGTGAGTCAGCATGCCGTCGTCGATGGACCGGACCTCCTGCCAGCCGTCGCCCTCCAGGACGTGGAGCACGCCGAACTTTTCCAGAATGGCGCGCTGAATTCCCTTTTCAATAGGGGTATACCCCTGCAGGTGCCGCTTGACCGGGCGGATGACGTCGGAGGTATAGGCCTCGCCGGCGTCGTGCAGCAGAGCCGCCAGCTGGATGTCCCGCGGAAGACCGCGGGCCTCCGCCTCCAGGGCGCAGTTGATGGAGTGCTGCCCCACGGAGAAGAAAAAACGGACCTGTCCGGTGCCCCGGCAGAGCAGACTCAGGGGATGTGCAATGTCGACGAGCCGGACATCCTCCGGCGTCATCTCGGTGGGATCGACGCACAGGCCCGAGTACAGGTTCATGGTGTTGGGATTCATTCCGGATACCTCATGTCTTCCGGCTTCCAGTCCTTCAGCACTTCCAGCATGTCGGCCGCCACCTCTTTGGCACCCGGGAGATCGTGTTCGCGGTAGTTGCCGCACTCCTTGTGGGTGGCACCGGGGATATCCCCCTCAAAGCCGCGGATAAATTCGAATGACTCTTTGACGAGCGCGATGGCATCTGCCTTGCTGACGGAGTCCCGGAGCAGGAAATAGAAGCCGGTGCGGCATCCCATAGGTCCTACGTAGATGACCTGGTCCGCAAACTTGCTGTTGCGGGCATAGGTGGCAAACAGGTGCTCAAACGTGTGGAGCGCGCCGTTTGAAACATAGTCTCCCATGTTCGGAATTTTCATGCGGATATCATAGGTTACGACGTCCCCGTCTATGCGGGAAACGTACATGCCTTTCTTCAGAATAACGTGGTTAATGGTGAACGATGCAATCGTTTTCATGAATTTGTTCCTTTCAGTACAGCGTTCATGGACCCGGTGCGGTAGCCTGCAAGGTCCATGGCGACATAGGTAAAGCCAAGTTCTTTCAGTTTGCTGTTCACTTTTTCTGCGGCACCAGTCAGCCGCATCATCTCCTCCGGCAGTACCTCAATCCGCGCCAGGTTCCCGTGGCAGCGGACACGGACCTGGCGAAAGCCGAGATCCATCAGAAACTGCTCCGCCTGCTCCACCCGATGGAGCTTCTCCGCCGTAATCCGCTCCCCATAGGGAATACGGGAGGCGAGACAAGCGAAGGACGGCTTGTCCCAGGTGGGCAGGCCCAGTTCCTGTGAGAGGGCGCGGATGTCCGCCTTGGTGAGCCCCGCCTCCTTCAGCGGGCTGCGGACCCCGAGCTCCTGAATGGCGCGGAGTCCGGGGCGGTAGTCCCCGAGGTCATCCACATTGGAGCCCTCGATGACCGTACCGGTGCCATACCACTCCGCAAGTTCCTGAATGCTCTGAAACAGATGCCGCTTGCAGAAGTAGCAGCGGTCGGTCGGGTTTTCCGCATAGCCGGGTACGTGGAGCGTATCCGCATCGAAGACATAGTGGGCCACGCCGAGCTTTTTGCAGAAGGCCTTCGCCTCCGTCAGCTCCCGGGCCGGGTACGACGGGTCCTGCGCCGTAGCTGCTGCCGTGCGGTCCGCCCCGAGGGTGTCCGCCGCGGCGCGGAGCAGAAAGGTTGAGTCGACGCCGCTGGAGAAGGCCACCGTGACCTGTCCCAGTTCCCGCAGAATCGACTGCAGTTCGGCGTATTTTTCGTGGAGTTCATCCATAGCCGGGACCTCCTTATACTTCCAAAATCGTGGCGCCGCCCACAACGGTATCGCCGTCATAGAGCACGACAGCCTGCCCTTTTGTAATGGCGCGCTGCGGCTCGTCAAAGACGACGCGGATGCGGTCTTCCCCATCCGGGGAGACGGTCGCCGGCATGGCGGGCTGACGGTAGCGGACTTTGGCCGTGACCCGGACCGGTTCGGTCAGCGCCGGAAGCGCAATGAGATTGACATCCTCCGCCGCCAGTTCCCGGGAGAAGAGCTCTTCATTGGTACCGAGCTCCACCGTGTTGGTCTGCGGGTTTACACAGCGCACATACATGGGATGCTTCAGCGAGAGCCCGAGTCCTTTACGCTGTCCGACCGTGTACCGGATAATTCCCTTATGCGTTCCAAGGACATTTCCCTCGCTGTCCACAAAATTGCCTGCGGGGTAGCTGTGCCCGGTGTAGTGTTCAATAAAATTGGCGTACTTGCCGTCCGGGACAAAGCAGATGTCCTGGCTCTCGTGTTTGCGGGCATTGCGGAAGCCCTGCTCCGCTGCAATTGCGCGGACCTCCGGCTTGGTCAGTCCGCCGAGTGGAAAAACAGTGTGGGCAAGCTGGTCCTGGGTCAGGGAGTAGAGCACATAGCTCTGATCTTTCTGGTCGTAGACCGCCCGCTTCAGTAGCCAGCGGCCGGTCTGTGCATCCTGCTCGATTCGGGCGTAATGGCCGGTCACAATGCAGTCGCAGCCCAGTTCTTCCGCCCGCTGATAGAGATAGTCAAACTTCAGGAAGCGGTTGCAGTCGATGCACGGGTTTGGGGTCCGCCCGTTCTCGTAGGCGTCCACGAACCGGTCCATGACGCAGCTGCGGAACCGGTCTTTGAAGTTGAAGACATAGTAGGGAATGCCGAGACGGCCGCAGACCGCGCGCGCGTCCTCGACATCGGAGAGGGAACAGCAGCTTTTTTCACTGCTGAGGTTGGCGTCGCCGTTGTCAAACAGACGCATCGTGACGCCGATGCAGTCGTACCCCGCCTGCTGCATGAGATAGGCAGCTACACTGGAGTCCACGCCGCCGCTCATGGCGATGAGTGCTTTTTTCTTCGGCACAGACGGTACCCCCTTTCGAAATTTCTGCACTATTATATAGAAAACCAAATGGGAACGCAAGGAGATAGGAAAATACCGGACAGGCACTGTTTTACACAGTACCTGCCCGGTGTTTCTATCCTGTGAATCTGCTGCTTATTTGACGGCTTCAAATGCCTGATCGAGATCGGCGAGGAGGTCGTCGATGTGCTCCGTGCCGATGGAGAGGCGGATGGTGTTCGGACGGATGCCCTGGTCCAGGAGCTCCTGCGGGCTGTCCTCCGAATGGGTGGTGGAAGCCGGATGGATAACCAGAGATTTGACGTCTGCGACGTTGGCGAGCAGGGAGAAGATCTCCAGATGGTCGATCCAGTCCTTGGCCTTGCGGTCATCGCCGTCGATGTCGAAGGTGAAGATCGAGCCGCCGTCATGCGGGAAGTATTTCTTATAGAGGGCCTGCTGCTCCGGATCTTTCGAGGCGAGCGGGTGGCTGACGGAGACGACCTCCGGTCTGTTCTGGAGATACTCGACAATCTTCTTCGTGTTCTCCACCTGGCGCTCCACGCGGAGGGAGAGCGTCTCAAGGCCCTGGAGGAAGATGAAGGCGTGAACCGGGGAAAGCGTTGCACCTTCATCGCGCAGGATGATGGCGCGGATATAGGTTGCAATGGCTGCCGGCGCCGTGTCTTTTGCGAAGACCAGGCCGTGATAGGACGGGTTTGGCTCGCTGAGCCACGGGTATTTCGGGGTGTTAAAGTCAAACTTGCCGCCGTCGATGATGACGCCGCCGATGGTGGTGCCGTGGCCGCCGATGAACTTCGTGGCGGAGTGGACAACGATGTCGGCGCCGTACTCGATTGGACGGAGAAGATACGGGGTTGCGAAAGTGTTGTCGACGATGAGCGGAAGATCGTGAGCATGGGCAATCTTGGCCCAGCGCTCAATGTCAACAACCTCGCCGTTCGGGTTGCCGAGGGACTCGACGTAGAGGGCCTTGGTGTTGTCCTGAATGGCACCCTCAATTTCGTCGTAGTTGAACGGATCGACAAAAGTGGTGGCCAGTCCGTCATCGACCAGCGTGTGCGCCAGAAGGTTGTAGGTGCCGCCGTAGATGTTCTTGGCGGAGACAATGTGATCGCCATTGTGGGCAACTGCCTTGAATGCATAGGTGACGGCTGCTGCGCCGGATGCGACGGCGACAGCTGCAACGCCGCCTTCCAGAGCGGCAATGCGCTGCTCAAATACGCCGACGGTCGGGTTGGTCAGACGGCCATAGATGTTGCCGGCGTCCTTCAGGCCGAAGCGCGCCTCGGCGTGGTCGCTGTTGCGGAAGACGAACGAAGAAGTCTGATAAATGGGAACGGCGCGGGAATCGGTGACCGGATCAGCCTCTTCCTGTCCAGCGTGGAGTGCGATGGTTTCGAATTTATATTTGTCATACGTGTAAGCCATAGTAAATACCTCTCAGAATCAAATTGTCATAAATGGGTCGGTTTGTCGTTCACAGTTACTGGCAACAGCACATTCGCCCGTTTCGATAATTGGACCGCAGAAGACATTGCAGCAGGCTTTGGGATTTCATGGATATTTCCTCCTTACCGGACTCTCAGATGTCTCGGAAAGTTTTCCTATTGATTTGCTGGGTTTAATGTACCATAGCTTTCCCACCATGTCAATAGGAAATTGGCAATTTTCTCATTTGTACGGGTGTGTTAAAATATTTGACAGACCTGTGTTTTGCAAATAAAGGGGTTGTTATTATATATTACCGTATTCAGGAAATTTCGAAACTGCTGAATCTGAAACCGGAGACCATCCGCTATTACGAAAAATGCGGGGCGGTCAAGCCGAAGCGGAACCCCAAAAACAACTATCGGGAATACTCTATCTATGATTTGCTTACTTTTATGCAGATTCAATATTGCAGAGAGACAGGCCTTCCGGTCAAAGAAGTTTCGTCTTTTCTCCGAAGCACCTCCAGCCAAATAGAGCATCTGAAAAACTATCAGCAGGCTCTTCGGAATAAGCTGCAGCAGGACACTCCCCTGATCCGCCGCATAGATGATTTCCTCGGAAGAGCAGACCAGACCGGTCTGCAGCATCTGCCCCGCCGCAGGCTGTTTCAAATCAGCAGTTATCAGAATGGCTCTGTTGAGATGTTCCCAGGACCCTGGCAGAAATTTTCCGATGCCCGCCTGCTTCTGTTTGCCGATGTCCTCCTGGACTTTCGTCCAGATGCCATCGACCTCTATCTCTCCCTCAGTGAGAACTATCTCATGGTCATGAGCGGACTGGACCTGAAAGAGGACACCGAGATTCCAGCAGGCCCGTTCTACAGCGCCAATGTCAGTATCTGCGATAAGGCCTGGAACCGTCTCCAGGTACTGAGCCGGAACCTGACGTCGGGAGAGCTCCGCCGGGGCAACCAGATCTTCGGCATCCTGATGCTGAATGCAGCCGAAACGGCGCCCTGGATAAAGATTCAGATGCAGATCCCGGTTGTCGAATAATTGCCCGCCGCTTTCCAATTTGTCCCGCCTATGGTATAATCGCCCCATATTTATTTTCCCGAATCCGAGGATGAAAGAGGTCTGTTGAACATGAAACATATTGACATCAGGGACATTATGTCCGATGAGCAGTATCTGCAGAAGGACGTCACGGTCTGCGGCTGGGTCCGCACTTCCCGCGACTCCAAGAACATGGCATTCGCTGAGCTCAACGACGGCACCACGTTCAAACATCTCCAGATTGTTATCAATAAAAAGGATTTCGAAGGCACCGACCTGAAGACCGCGCTGGCACTCGGCACGTCCCTCAAGGTTCTCGGCACCGTCGTTCCCTCCGCAGTCAATAAAGAGGGCGGCGTAGAGATCAACGCCAAGGAAATTACAGTCCTCGGCACCTGCCCCTCCGACTACCCGCTCCAGAAGAAGCGCCACACGATGGAGTTCCTGCGCACCATGCCGCAGCTCCGCGTCCGCGCCAACACGTTCAACGCGGTCTTCCACGTCCGCTCCACGCTGGCCGCCGCCATTCACCGCTATTTCCAGAGCAACGGCTATACCTACGTCAACACGCCGCTGATCACCGGCTCCGACGCGGAGGGCGCCGGCGAAATGTTCGAGGTCACCACCCAGGGCTACGAGGCCGCAAAAAACTATGAGACGGCCGACGACTACTACGCGGAAGACTTCTTCGGCAAAAAGGCCGGTCTCTCCGTCTCCGGACAGCTCGAGGGCGAAGTCGCCGCCATGGCATTCGGAAAAATCTACACCTTCGGCCCGTCCTTCCGCGCTGAGAAATCCAACACCCAGCGCCACGTCGCCGAGTTCTGGCACGTCGAGCCCGAAATTGCGTTTGCGGAGCTCCCGGACGTCCTGGAGGTCGCCGAGGACATGGTCAAATCCATCATCACCGAGACCCTCGAGAAATGCCCGGATGAAATGGCTTTCTTCGACAAGCGTATTGAGAAGGGGCTGCTCCAGAAGCTGGACAATGTCATCAACAATGACTTTGAGGTCCTGGAGTACACCAAAGCTATCGAGCTCCTGAAAAAGGCGCCGGTGGACTTCAAGTTCCCGGTTGAGTGGGGCATCGACCTCCAGACCGAGCACGAGCGCTATCTCACCGAAAAAGTCTTCAACAAGCCGGTCTTCGTCATCGACTACCCGAAGGACATCAAGGCCTTCTACATGAAACAGAATGCAGACGGCAAGACCGTTGCCGCCTCCGACCTGCTGGTCCCGGGCGTCGGCGAAATCATCGGCGGCTCCGAGCGTGAGGCCGACTACGACAAACTCGTCGCCGAGATGAACAAGCGCGGCATGGACCTCTCCTCCTACAGCGACTATCTCGACCTCCGCAAGTTCGGCTCCGTCCCCCACGGCGGATACGGCCTTGGCTTTGAGCGCATGGTCATGTACACCACCGGCATGCAGAACATCCGTGACGTCATCCTCTATCCGCGCACCGTCGGCAGCATCCGATGAGCAGCGCCTTTGTTGACGTCGACCTGCACGGCCTCACCGCCGACCAGGCCCAGGTGGAAATCGACCGCGTCCTGCGCCGCCTCTCCCCCTCGGTCTACCAGGTTCGACTCATCCACGGCTACCATGGCGGCACCGCCATCCGCAGTATGATCCAGTACCGCTACCGCAGACACCCCAAAGTACGCCGCATCATGCCCGGCGACAACCCGGGCGTCACCATCCTCGTCATTCGGGAATTATAACAGCAGAAATAACCGCCGCCCGGCTCTTATGGCCGGACGGCGGTTTTCATGTCAGGATTTGTGTCCGAACAGGTGTTTTTTCTCATAGGGCTCACTGGAGAAACCCAGGTAATGATGGCCTGTGTCCTCAATGGCCTTTTTCACCGTGTCTTCCGGGGCAGGCTCTTCCGTGAGGAAGGCGGCCTGTTTCTTTTTCCGGGAGGCGACAACTTTCTGTGCGTCTGGAAAAGCGGCTCGAATGGCATCTGCAATGTGCGCTTCGCACATGCCGCACATCATGCCGTCGACGCCAACAACATTTTTATACATGAGCTATGCCTCTGCTTCTGCGGTAACTTTGCCGTTCGTATTGATATTCCTGGGCATTGGGCGAAACAGGAAGTACATCGCGACGGCGAGAAGGACGATTGCGATGCCGTGCCGGATATGCCGATCCCGGTCATGGACTTCCTGATGGACACCACCCGCGCCTTCACCAACATGGTCTGGAACGACAAGTTCCTCAAGTACCCGAACATCCAGTGGATCTGGCCCCACGGCTCCTCCTTTATCACGATCCTCTCCGATCGATTCAATTCTTTCTCCGTCCAGGTCAAAAAGAACGGCAGCGACAAAAAGCTCGACTACTTCGGCGCCCTGAAGCACTGCTACTTTGATACCGCCGGCTTCTCCGCCCCGAAGCAGATCCACGATATGAAGATGGATATCCCCACCAGTCACTTCCTCTACGGATCTGACTGTCCCTACACTCCGAGCATCGCCTGCGTCGCACTGGACGGCCAGCTCGAGAAGACACCGGAGCTCACCTCCGCCGAGAAGAAAAAGATGTTCACGACGAATGGCTATGCCCTCATTCCGGGTCTGGAAGAATCCCTCAAAAGAACGAAGTTCCCGGTCGCCGACAGGGCAAAACGCAGTGCCCTGGCTCCGTCATGAATGAATTCGGAAAAATCAGCCGCAGAAAACAAGGACATGCACAGCAGCACCCCGGTTCCGCCGCAGCGGAATCGGGGTGCTTTTTCTATCCTAAATGCGCATAGTGATACGAGTAGCTCCGGGTATGGCTGCGCCCGTCCGCGTTGTCCTTCTGGACTGCGCTCTTCAGAAGGTGCTGTTCGCTGTAATAGGTGAAATCCAGCGAATAGCGGTACCCGGCCTCCTCATAGGAGATCTTTGTCGGATAGCCGTCGCTGTTATAGTCATAGCGGACCCCGCCGCAGGACAGCGGGAGCCCTTTGCTGTTGGTCTCCACCTTGCAGCTCACCGTCTTTCCGTTTCGCTGTTTGGAGACGGAGACCGCATTTTCTCCGCTGAAATGGTAGACATCCCGTTCTACGGGCCGCCCCCTGCGCTCCCGGGCAATGGAATGGATGGTAGAAGAACGGTCATAGGAGATGTTGTAGGTGACCGAAGCACTCGGCGTCTCTTCCTCCACTTTCGTCACCAGATTTCGCTCCGGGTCGCGGGTAAACGTATATTTTTCCTGGACCTCTCCCGAATCGGAGAGGATCAGGGAGGTCACCCGGCCAAAGCGGAACACGTCGGCCATGGCATAGAAGATGGCCGGCTCGCCGGACAGGAGCATAATGCTTCGGTTGACCCGGCTCACAAAGCACAGCGGGCCGAACGCCCAGCTGACCCCGTCGGCAATACCCCCGCGCGATTCATAATAGAGCGTCCGGGTACTGCTCTCAATGCTCACCTGGTAGGCGCCCTTCGTATACGTGTTCTGTACCTCGCTCGGAACAACATAGCGGGTTTCTGAAGATGCGGCAGAGACGGGAACGGCGGTCATGAGAACGGCCAGGAGAAGAGAGAGAATTCGTCTGGAAAGATGCATAAAAATGGAATAACCTCCGGGTTCAGCGGTAGCGGGCAGCGACGTCCGGGTAATCGGCTTTTCCGTCAATGTAATCCTGGAAAGCGACCTCGGGGGTCAGACCCTTCAGCGCCGCACAGATGCCGCACATGTCGCAGTCCGCAATGCAGTGATAGGTTTTCTGAATAAACGCGAACCGCTCTTCCGGCGTGGACGCGTCCAGTTTCGGGTAGCTCATCGGTTATTCCTCCACGAAAGTACGGAGGAACGAGTGAATCCGCTCGCGGTAGATCCTTCCATACTTATCGATGCTGTGTGCGTGGTCGGCGCGCGGGAACAGCATCTTGTCCTTTTTTCCCTGTTTGGCCGAATAAAGCTGTTCCAGGTGGTCCGGGGTCACGAGGGTATCACGGCCGCCCTGGACAAAGCAGACCGGGAAATCTGCAGGTGCATTCCGGACACCGTCAATCGGACAGACCTTTTCAAGAGAGACGCCCTCCGCCGCTGCCTGTGCAAAAACACGCTCCCGCATTTTGGGGCTGTGCACCCGCTGCGCCAGCACAGATGAAAAATCTGCGTAGGCACAGTCGCAGACCGCAAAGTCAAGGGACTTCGACAGCTCCGGCATGGCGCAGCAGATGGCGGCGGCCCCCATGGACTCGCCGTGGACGCCGATGAGTGCGTTCGGTCCGAGGATGGATCGCACGTGAGAGGCGATTCCGGCGAGATCGGCCCCCTCCTCCGGCCCCATGGTGCAGGGCCAGAAAGCGGAGTTGGCGTGGCCGCGGTGGTCAAAGATCAGGACCTTATAGCCCAGCTCGTAGTAGATACGGGCATATTTCAGGCTGAAGTACATATTTCGGTTGTGACCGTGGGACAGGATGACGGCGCGTTCCCGGCCGTCACCGCGCTCATAGCTCGGCGGGCAGGTCATATAGGTCAGGAAGATGTAGCGGCCGGATTCAACCGGAAAGATCTCCATGGTCTCGTCCATATCCAGGAAGTCCGACTCCAGCAGACCGCCGTGCCGCTCTGCATCCTGCAGCCCTTTGTCGTAGGAAAAGGCATGGGGATGAATCAGCCCGTCGGCAATCTTTTTTGCGCTGCGGTTCAGCGGATTCATACGCTCACCTTATCTTTCTCCGTCCTGCGGAACACCCTTCATAGTGAGGGAGATGCGCTCCTTTTCAACATCTACGCTCAGCACTTTGACGTTGACGACGTCGCCGACGGAGACAACCTCCGAGGGGTGCCTGATATACTTGTCCGACATCTGGGAGATGTGGACCAGACCGTCCTGGTGGACTCCGATGTCCACAAAGGCACCGAAGTCGATGACATTGCGCACGGTGCCCTTTAGCTCCATGTCGGGTTTCAGATCTTTCAGATCCATGACGTCGGTGCGGAGCATGGGCGGCGGGAGCTCGTCGCGGGGGTCGCGGCCCGGCAGGGAGAGCTCCCGCTCAATATCCTGCAGCGTCGGGACGCCGACACCCACCTCTTCGGCCACTTTCGCATAGCCCTGGGCCTTCAGCGTACTGTGCATTTTGTCGAGGCTGCCTTTCTTGACATCGGAAGTCGTGCAGCCGCTGAGTTCCAGCAGCTTTTTGGCCGCCGGGTACGATTCGGGGTGCACGCCGGTGTTGTCCAGGATGTTGCGACTCTCCGGTACACGGAGGAAGCCCGCGCACTGCTCATAGGCCTTCGGGCCGAGCTTCGGGACCTTTTTCAGCTGGGCGCGCCCGGTGAAGGCGCCGTTCTCCTCGCGGTAGGCGACGATGTTTTTGGCCACCGTGCTGTTGATGCCGGCTATATGGGAGAGCAGCGGGGCGGAAGCGGTATTCAGGTCCGCGCCCACCTCGTTGACGCAGTCCTCGACGACGCCGTCGAGGGCGGCGGAAAGCTGTTTCTTCGGCATGTCGTGCTGATACTGACCGACGCCGATGCTCTCCGGGTCAATCTTGACCAGCTCGGCCAGCGGGTCCTGCAGCCGCCGCGCGATGGACACGGCGCTCCGAATAGAGACGTCAAACTGGGGGAATTCCTCGGCCGCCAGTTTGGAGGCTGAGTAGATCGAGGCGCCCGCTTCGCTGACAACCATGTACGAGACGTCATCGGGGACTTCTTTTATGACATCGGCGGCGAAGATCTCCGTCTCCCTGGAGGCGGTGCCGTTGCCGATGGAAAGGCACTGGACGCCGTATTTGTGAATCCAGCCCTTGACCGTCTCGGCCGCCTGCTTTTTGCGCTTCTCGCCCATTGTGACATAGATGATGCCCGTGTCCAGCACCTTGCCGGTCCCGTCGACGACGGCGCACTTGCAGCCGTTGCGGTAGCCCGGATCTAGCGCCAGTACAACCTTGTTTTTGACCGGCGGCTGCATGAGCAGCGGCCGCAGGTTCTGGGCAAACACCTGAATGGCGTCATCGTCTGCCCGTTCCGTCAGCATGGAGCGGACCTCCCGGTCAATCGACGGCTTGATGAGCCGGTCATAGGCGTCCTCAACGGCGTCGTTAATGAAACAGTCGGCGTCGTAGCTCGGCCGGCCGAGGCCCTGTTTTTTACGGTCTGCGGCGACGACGCGGTCGCAGATTTCCAGCGCGCGGTCGTGATCGTATTCGACAGAGACCTTCAGAAAGCCCTCTTTTTCCCCGCGGTCGATGGCGAGGATGCGGTGGTTCGCAATGCGCCCGGCGCTCTCTTTATAATCGTAATACTGCGCATAGACGCTGTCTTCCTCTTTTGCGGCCTTCGTCACAATGAAGGCCTTGTGCAGGAACGACTCCTTCAGACGCTTGCGGATTTCCGCATTGTCGGAGACCTGTTCTGCCAGAATATCGTTGGCGCCCTGAATGCAGTCCTCTTCGGTCACAAGCTTTTTCTCCGGGTCCAGATAAGGGTGCGCCAGCTCCTCCAGAGATTTTCCGTGTAGCTCGTCCTTCCAGTAGACCTCTTCCAGGGGCTCCAGTCCCCGCTCCCGCGCAATGGAGGCGCGAGTCCGGCGCTTCTGTTTGTACGGGCGGTATAGGTCCTCTAGCTCTGCCAGCGTCTGGGCCTTGTCCAGCGCTTTTTTCAGCTCGTCGGTCATCTTCCCCTGCTCGTCCACAGAGGAGACGATCTCCTCCCGGCGCTTTTCGAGGTTCCGTAAGTAAGTCAGCCGGTCGCTGATGCCCCGGATGACCTGGTCATCCAGTGTGCCGTGGGCCTCTTTCCGGTACCGGGCAATAAAGGGGATCGTGTTGCCCTCGTCCAGCAGTTTGACGGTGTTCTCCACCTGCCACTCCTGGAGGGAGAATTCCCGGGTGATGGTCTTGATAATGTCCAAAGAATCGACTCCTTTTTGAAAAAAGCGGCTGCCTGCGGGTACCCGCGGGCAGCGCTGCATTTGCATTCGGTTGTCAGGCCTCGTACTGGCGCCCGTCCCGGCCCAGAAACAGAAGCGGGACATAGCGGCCCAGGATGCGGGAGTAGACCCGCTCATCATAGACCTGTGCAATTTCGTCGTACATGAGGTTTGTGCTGATGATCGTGGGAAGTCCCGTCAGGATACGGGTGTTGATGATATTGTAGACCGCGGACTTCGTAAACTTCGACTGGAACTCTGCGCCGAGGTCATCCAGAATGAGCAGGTCCGCCGTGAGGATCATCTCCTCCGGGGAGTGCTCGAAGGACTGGCGCCCAAACCGCTCCCGCTCAATCTGCTTCAGCAGATTGTCGGTGGAACCATACAGCACCTGATACCCCTTGTCAATGGCGCGATTGGCAATGGCCAGGGACAAATGCGTCTTGCCGAGCCCGGTTTTGCCGTAGAGCAGCAGGCTGTCGGACTTCCGGCTGAAGTCGTCCGCATAGTCCATGCAGTACTTTCGTATACTGCGCATGTGGTCATAGACATTTTCCCCGGTCTCCGGGTCCGTCAGGCCGCGGTACCGCTCGAGATCAAAGGTTCCAAAGCTGCAGTGCGCCGCCGGCGACGCCTGATTCAGTTCCTGATACGACAGCTGTTTGACCAGGTCCAGGAAACATTTGCAGTAATGGTTGTCATGGGACCCGGTGTCATGACAGAGGTCACACGTATAGTGGACCTCCAGAGCGTCGGCGGGCTGGCCAAGGGACTGCAGAATTTCCGTCTGTCTCTGTTTCAGCGCCGCATTGCGCCGACGGAGCCGTTCCACGGCGGCCGCGCCGTCTTCCCGGCCGCTGATGGCGGCCCGGCAGGCCTGCAGGCCGGCCTGTGCCATCTGCATATTGATCTGCTTCAGCTCCGGAGACCGTGCCTCCAGCTGCGCGCGGACTTCTTCCGCCCGGCGCTCCGCCTCGTCCCGCCGCCGGTCGATGATACGCTTGGCGGCTTCATAGTTGGTCGGCATGTCAGTCCCCCTTTCGCTTGTACTCGATAGGCCCTGTCGCCTTCTTCCGGAACAGGTCGGAGTCATAGGACGGCGCTCTTCCGCTCCGGCCCGGTTCGCCGGACCTGGGTGCCCCGTTTCTGCCGTTCTTTTTCTCCTGGACGACGTCCGTCGGCGAGCGGAGCCCCTGGTCGTGCCAGTTCTCCAGGATCTTGTCCATATACCGGAAGTTTATTTTGTTAATATTGTTTATCATCTCTTCATAGGCGTAGCAGATGAGCTCGTTGGACTGCCCGTACTCCTTCCGCCATTTGCGCAGATATTCACTGCGGTTTCTGGTGTAGTGCGGCGGGTCCGCCCCAATGCTGGAGACAAACTCTTTCCAGAGAGCTTCCTCCCGGTTCATCTCCTGCAGACGCTCCTCCGCTTTCTCCAAGGAGTCGATGCCGTCCTCCGCCCAGTTTTTTCCCACTTTGCAGATATACGCCATGGAGGTCTTGCCGTGGGAGACCGCGTACTCGACGATGGTCAGCACCACTTCAGGCGGAAGGCCGTAGCTGTCAATGAGCATGAGCAGACGGGCCTGAGTGTCGTAGCCGATGGTTTTGCCGAGCCGGCTCTGCACCTCGTTGAAGAAGGCCGGAAGCTGCGGGTCCTCCAGCATGCGGTCCGCCACCGTCTCATAGGTGGGGAGCACATCGCTCGGAACCTCCACGAGCTTTTTCTTCGGGGGCTGCTCCGCCTTTGCCGAAGCAGGCGCCTTCCGGTGCGATTCGGTCTCGTCCCGAAACAGGAATCCGGTCTCCACCCAGTACTGGAGCGCATCGGCGGCGTCTGCCGGCGTCATGCCCGTTCCCTCGGCAATGGCCTGTCGGTCCAACTGTTCCCCGTTATGGCGAAGCACATAGAGCAGCACCTTCAGCTGCTGTCCGCTCGCCCGGCGGAGGTGTTCGTCCGTCACCGCGGTCGGAACCGCAAAGACCCCCCGCCACACGTCGGGGTTGATCCGGATGCCCATTGTCTGCCATCTGCCTTTCCTGCTATAATAACCGTGCCAAATATTTTACCAGAGCTTCGAGTTGTTGTCGAGTTCCACAAGGAGAGCCTATGCTGAAAAAGAACCAGGAGTTTGAACTGACCATCGACGGGATGACCGCCCAGGGAAGCGGCGTCGGCCACTATGACGGCCTCGCCGTCTTCGTCGCCAACACGGCGGAGGGCGACCGCATTCTGTGCCACATCATCAAAGCGAAAAAAAATTACGCTGTCGGCAAGGTCGTCAAAATTCTGGACCCGTCTCCGGACCGCATTGAGAGCGACTGTCCGGTCTCTGACCAGTGCGGCGGGTGCTGCTACCGGCAGATCGCGTACGAGGCAGAGCTGCGCATCAAGGCGCAGAAGGTGCAGGATTCTTTCACAAGAATCGGCCATCTGGAAGGGCTCTCCTACCAGCCCATTCTCGGATGCGAAGTCCGGGAGGGCTACCGAAATAAGGCCCAGTACCCGGTGGCGGCCATCCCGGGGCACGGGCCCCGCATCGGGTTTTATGCGGCGAACTCGCACCGGGTTGTCGAAGGCATGGACTGCCGCCTGCAGCCGCCGGTCTTCGCGCACGTGCTGCGGCTCATCCGGGGCTGGATGATGCAGTTCGGCATCACCTGCTACGACGAGCGGTACCACAAAGGTCTGCTGCGGCACATCTACCTGCGGCAGGGCATCCGCACCGGGGAGCTCATGGTCTGCATGGTGGTCAACGGGACCAACCTCCCCCACTCCTTCGACCTGCTCCGACTGCTGCGGGACGACATCGAAGAATTTCGTACTCTCATCGTCAATTATAATACCAAAAAGACTAACGTCATTCTGGGCGGCGAAGAGGAAGTGCTCTACGGTGAAGGGTTCATCACAGACATCCTGCTCGGGAAGCGCTTCCGCATCTCCCCGCGCTCCTTTTTCCAGGTCAACACGCTGCAGGCGGAGGTCCTCTACTCCAAGGCCGCCGAACTGGCACAGCTCACGCCCTCGGACACCCTGCTGGATCTTTACTGCGGCACGGGCACCATCGGTCTCACCATGGCCGACCGCGTAAAAAAGCTGTACGGCGCAGAAATCGTGCCGGCCGCCGTCGAAGATGCCCGGCGCAATGCCGCCGCAAACGGCATTTCCAACGCCGAGTTCTTGTGCGGGGACGCGGCGGAGGCCGCAGCGGAATTCCGCTCCCGCGGCATCCATCCGGATGTCATCCTGGTGGACCCGCCCCGCAAGGGCCTGTCCCCCGCTCTCATCCAGACCATCTCCGAGATGGGCCCCAAACGCACCGTCTACGTCTCCTGCGACCCGGCCACTCTCGCCCGGGACTGCGCCCGCTTTGCGGAGCTCGGCTGGCGGGTCCGGACAGTCTGTCCGGTCGACATGTTTCCGAGGACGGCGCACGTGGAAACCGTAGTGCTGCTGTCACGGGCATAATAACTTCCATTTTGGCGATTCAGGAGATGCAAGCCGGTCATTCGGCCACGTGGAGAGCCGTTTTTTTCGACAGTTTTCCGGAAGTGTTATTCCAAATTTGAAATGTGTGATTTGGATTAATTTTCAGAAAATTTGGAATAACAAATTGCCAGAAATGATAAAAGACAGAAATATTGCTCTCATTCGTCAATGTTTTACGGAGTCAGAACAGATCCAGACGATTGCTCAGATAGATCTTTTCACGGACCTGCAGCTGATATTCGGGCTTCACCATATAATAGAGCAGGAACTCCAGAATCAGCGCGCTTCCGAGACTCCTCCCCTCTATTTTGAATTGGGAAAAACCCATGGGCAGATAGTCGTCCACAATACTGCGGGGACTGATAAAGCCGGGATTCTTCATGGCCTCCGAAAAAACGTATCCATTTTCTGCATGCGGCGCCCTGCAGCAGAAGTCCTCGTCGCGCTCCCCTAAAACGCTTCGACTTACAGATTCATAACAGCGCTTTCGGTCTTTGCAGCCGAAAAAACAGCACTCGTTGCAGAGAAATTCCACTTTCTGCTTCCGTGAGGCCGGCAGCCGATTCAGCCGGTCGAAGACTTTGTTCAGACGAAAATCGGCCACCACATATCGAAATTCATCCCGGTTCAGCTCATCCGAAAACCGTTGGAAATTCACCAGCACCTTGGTCGTGGAAGAGACGTAATAGAGTCCCGGATAGTTTTCCATTAAATAAGAAAGCAGCCGCTCGGAATGGACAATGACGCCGTTCTGCACGCCGTCACACTCCTCAAACAGTCTGCACAGCGCGTTGCATCTGGCATCGGAAAGATGCTCTGCCCGCAGCAGCGAGTTGCTGAACGTCAGCCGCGCAGAAATTCCATATTCCTGTGTCAGTTTCAGTACTCTGCGGGGATCCTCCGTGCTTTCCTCAACTCGGCCGCCGCTCCAGATACACTGCTCCGGTGCCCCGTAAATAGAGCCAATCTCGCACCAGTCATAAAAGTACTCCCGGTGTTCCCGATACAGCGGCAGAAACGCCGCGTACAGGTCGTAAAATTCGAAGAGACCTGGGAGATGATAGAAACACTTCATGCTTTCTTCACTCTTTCTCCTGCTTTTGTGCAGAACCATAATAGCACAAAACGGTTGAAGACATAGCGTGGCCGCATGGGCAGGCAGAATGGTACCGAATCAGCTTGTTACAGGGAACCGGTACCTCATTTTCTAATCATCTTTTGCTAATTGATCAATTTTCTGGTACCCACTTTCCAAATACAGCGTTCCGGTACCAGCGAATCCCCCAAAATCCGGGCCTAAATTGCCTGAGAGCAAAATCAGGTACCAGAATCAAAAAAGAGCAGGTACGGTCACCTGCTCTTTTCCTGTTATTTGATATATATGCATCCACGATTTCGCCATAGTATGCGGTATGGTAGTCTCGGTTTCGGTCGTGGTACGAACCGTCGACGTCCTGCGGATAGAAGAATTCATTGTATTCCGGCTTTATCATCTTCGGATCCTGTCTCTGTTTGTACACAACCCTGCACTCCAGCGTCAGCGGCAGTTCCTTAATACCGGGGACAGAGATCGTCTCAGGCTCTTCCAGAGTGACGCCGAGCTCCTCTATTTTGTTCATGTTGTGACCGCTTTTTGTCCCGGCCATTCCGAGGATTTTCCGATTGAAGGCTCCCATTGGAATATTGATGGTAAATTCCGGATTCTGTTCCAGCAGTTCATGCGTAAAGCGATGCTCCCGTACATAGGCAGTAAATACCGGTTTTGCCCACTCAATTCCCAGAGCTCCCCAGGAAATCGTCATCGTGTTTGTTGTGTCGCCGGCTTTCGTTGTCCGCAGAACACCTTTCTTCAGAGCTTTTAAAATCGTTTCGCTGTAGTCAAATATATTAATTTTTTCTTTCATTGCCGTACTCCTTTATTTACTTTGTTCTGGTCTGTATGTTAGCTTAATATTGGCAAAAAGGAAAGTACGCACATAAATGTAATATACTATCGAAAAGGAGAGTAAAGAAATGGATGATTCTGAGGTTAACGTAGAGCCGTTTTCCTATACGCTTCATCTTATCAGCGGGAAATGGAAAATGTACATCCTCTTCTGGCTCTGGAAGAAGGAGGTCATGCGCTACGGAGAACTGAAACGCGCCTTGGGCAGCGTCACCCATAAAATGTTAAGCTCCCAGCTCAAAGAACTGGAGAGCGATGGCCTGATTATCCGGAAAGAATACCCGCAGGTCCCCCCGAAAGTGGAGTATTCCCTGTCGGAGCTCGGCAAAAGCCTGATGCCCGTTCTGCAGACCGTGTGTAAGTGGGGAGAAGACCATTGCAGCCCTTCGGGACAAGTATGATCTGCGTATGTCGGTTTATTCGTAAATAAGGAGGTGATTTTATGATCGAGACCGAACGACTGCTTCTGCGTCCTTTCCGGGAATCCGATGCAGAAGATCTGTATGAATATTTACATAAGCCGCTGGTACACTGTTTTGCCGGCATGAAACTGGAATCGCTCGAGGAAGCCAGAAAAGAGGCGGCAAGGAGAGAAAAAGAAACGGAATATCTTTTTGCCATCGTATTAAAGGAAAATGGCAAGGTTATCGGTGAGATTGACGCATATCCGGAGAGCGGGGAAGCGCACAGCGACGAAAACGCCGTGCTGGACACCTTCAGCCCCTGCTGGATGCTGAATAAGAATTACTTCGGCAAAGGCTATGCCTATGAAGCTGCACATGCGTTTTTTGACTACCTGTTTCACGAAAAAGGCGCAAGACGTATTTATGCCTTCACCGAAGACTATAATGTATCGAGCCAGAAGCTCTGTGAGAAACTGGGCATGCGCCGCGAGGGGATATTCCGGGAATTCGTCTCATTTGTCAAGGATTCCGATGGAAATCCGATCTATGAGAATACCGTCCAATATGCCATTCTGAAAAAAGAGTGGGACAGCTAACAGATTCTTCGAATGGAGCATCACCGGAAGGGTGGTGCTCCTCTTTTTATTGCAACCATTTGTAAAATTCGAAGAGACCGGGGAGATGATAGAAACACTTCATGTTTTCTCAACTCTTTCCTGTGAAACTGCTCCTGCCTTTGTACAGAGCCATAACAGTACAGGCATTTTATCGTGAAAGCCCGAAGCCGCCTGTCTGTTTCTGCAAATTCAAAAACTGTCAGTCCAAATTTAATCGGTTGGAATCTGTCATGGCTCTCTGCAGAACCGTGTAGGTAAATAGAAGACATTGGGATATAATAAATCCAGACCACAAAGGAGATGAAAAAATGATCGAGTTAAAACCGCTTGCTCCCTCGGACCGGGAGCAGTTTATCAAAGACAACCAGGAAGCGTTCAACTACGGCGCATTGAAGGAATTCGGGCGCAGGGACGATCATTTTGAAGAAGATGGCCAGATCATTGCCCGCAGGACCATCGAGCAGTCCATCGACAGCGGCGAAGCCTATCGCATTCTGCAGGACGGCAAGCCCGTCGGCGGTGTGATCATTAAGACCGATGGCAGTCGCGGCGATCTGGACATCCTGTTTGTCTCTCCCGGCGCCCACAGCAAGGGCGTTGGATACGCCGCCTGGTGCGAAGTGGAGAAACTCCATCCGGAAGTGAAAGTGTGGGAGACCGTCACCCCCTATTTTGAAAAAAGGAACATCCATTTCTATGTGAACCGCTGCGGGTTCCACATCGTAGAGTTCTACAACTCCCATCACCCCGATCCGAATGATCCGGATTTCTCAGAGCATCTGGACGGGCAGTTTCCCGACGGAATGTTTCGGTTTGAAAAGAGAATGGAGCCATAACAGAAACGCAGACTGCACAGGAGGAAATGGCTATGGCAGAGTCCAAAACCTTACATCAAGATCAGAGACTTCGAAAAAAGCAGAAAATCATTGCGGCGGCCGCCGGAGAGGAACCCGCGGACCTCGTCCTGAAGAACGCCAGATTCATCAATGTGTTTACCAACCAGCTGCAGGAGGGCGACATCGCCATCTCCCAGGGAGTCATCGCAGGGTTTGGAAGCTACAAGGGCAGAAAAGAGCGGGACCTGTCCGGGAAAATTGTGTGCCCCGGCCTGATGGACGGCCACATACACCTGGAGAGCTCCCTGGTGGCCCCGGTGGAGTTTGCCAAAGCCGTTGTGCCCCACGGGACGGTTGGCGCCGTCACCGATCCCCACGAAATTGCCAATGTCATGGGCACCGCGGGAATCGACTACATGCTGCAGGCGACAGCTGGCCTGCCCCTGGACGTCTTCTTCATGCTCCCCTCCTGCGTTCCGGCCACCCCATGGGATGAATCGGGAGCCCGCCTGGAGGCCCGCGACATCGTCCAATATTACAGCCGGACGAACGTACTGGGACTGGCAGAGATGATGAACTTCTACGGCATCGTCCAGGGCGACGAAGGCTGCCTGCAGAAAATTCTCGACGCCGGGGCAAACCGCCGCCGGATCGACGGTCACGCACCTGGTCTCATGGGCAATGCCCTCAGCGCCTATATCTCGGCGGGAATCTCCACCGACCATGAGTGTTCCACGCTGGAGGAGGCCGTCGCCCGGATTGAGCGGGGCCAGATCGTCATGATCCGGGAGGGAACCGCCGCCCACAACCTTGATGCGCTGCTTCCGCTGATGAAATCGGGGTACGCCGACCGATGCATCTTCTGCTCCGATGACCGCCACCCCTCCGACCTGCTCCGCAAGGGCCATATCGACGAAATCATCCGCCGCACCATAGCCGCGGGGGCGGATCCCATCCTAGCCATCAAGGCGGGCAGCTTCAACGCAGCCCGGCATTTTCAGCTGTACGACCGCGGCGCCATCGCCCCCGGGTACCGGGCTGATCTGATCGTCACCGACGACCTGCAGCGCTTCCCCATCCTGCAGGTTTACAAAGATGGGGAACTCCTCTTCAGCGAGGGGCACCTGGCGGAATTTGCCCATCCCCGGATCGATCCGGCACTGAATCGCGCAGCGCACGATACCTTCCGCAACTGCCGAATCGAAGAGGCGGCGCTCCAGGCAGACGGGCCCTGTGCCGTCATCGGGCTGGTGAATGGAGAGATCACGACGACCAGCGAAGGGTATGCCGAACAGATCAATCCCGCACAGGATATCCTGAAGGCCGCGGTTATCGAGCGGCATCACGGCACCGGGCACATCGGCATCGGCTATCTGAAGGGGTATGGCCTGCGCTCCGGGGCAGTGGCCACCAGCTTCGCCCATGATTCCCACAACATCATCGCGGCGGGGACCAGCGACCGTGACATTGCGGCGGCGGTGAACCGGCTCACGGAGAATCACGGCGGCATCGTTGTCGAAAACAATGGCGAGATCGTCGGCGAAGTCAGGCTCGGCATCGCCGGCCTTATGTCCGACGAGCCGCTGCAGACGGTGGACAGGCAGCTCGAGGCGGCCAAAGCCGCGGCCTGGAACTTGGGCGTCAATCCGGGAATCGACCCCTTTATGACGCTGAGTTTTCTCAGCCTGCCGGTCATCCCGGAACTGCGGCTGACGACGCAGGGCGTCTTTGACGTCTCCGCCGGCCGGTTTCGGTCCTGAAAATTGGCTTCTCGGTACCTGATTTCCGAATATTGCGGTTCGGTACCGGAAAAGTTCCCAAAATCCGGGCCTAAATGGCTTCTGAGAGAAATCAGGTACCAGAGACGCGCCGGATGAATTTCAAATCGTCCGAATTGCCAGAACAAAAATTTTCAATTTGTTGGGATTCCAACTGAAAAATTTGTTTCATTCCCTTATCATAGAGTTGGAAGATACCATTTGCACAGAGGAGGTATGATATGGGATTTCTTGCCACACCGGCGCAGTTTCAGGATTTTCTCGCCCATCTGGGGACCGAGTACGAAATCTGGGCGCCCAAACGTTTTCCGGGCGGCGGTCGCTTCACCGACACAGACGCTGTCCGGTATGCAAAAGTAACCACACCGGAGGAGATTGAATTTGCGGAGAAATCCGCCTATTCCTGGAAGGAGACCGTCCTTCCCCCCTCGGAAACTCTGTTCTATTTCACCCAGAACCATGCAGAGGAACGGCAGATACCGGACAAAAAGAAGCTGGTCTTTCTCCGCAGCTGCGACCTCGCAGCCGTCCGCCGCATGGACCAGATCTACCTAAAAAACGGCGATCCGGACTACTACTACGCCCGTCGGCGTGCCGACATGGCCTTCGCCATGATCGGATGTCCCGCATCCTGTGAAAACGGGTTCTGCGTCAGCATGGGTTCCAATCTGACCGACGGCTACGACTTCAGCATCGACTTTCTTGACGGCAGCTACCATATTGACTGCCCGCGGGAGGATTTCGCCGATCTGCTGGAGAGCGTCGGTGCCGCTTCGGCTGAGGTTGCCCCGCAGCGGGTCACGGAAAACAAGATCACGGTCTCCATTCCGGACGATCTGACCTTTGAGGTCGGGAAGAGCACGCTCTGGGACCAGTACGACAAGCGCTGCATCAACTGCGGCCGCTGCAACTTTGTATGTCCCGCCTGCACCTGCTTTACTATGCAGGATGTCTATTATGACGCCGATGGACAGGTCGGTGAGCGCCGCCGCGTGCAGGCCTCCTGCATGGTGGACGGCTACACCGATGTCGCCGGCGGCGCGAGCTACCGCAAAAAGAACGGCGAGCGCATGCGGTTCAAGACCCTGCATAAGGTTCTGGATTTCCGTGAGCGCTTCGGCTACCAAATGTGCGTCGGTTGCGGCCGGTGCGACGACATCTGCCCGGAGTACATCTCCTTTTCCCACATTATCAATCAGTTGGATGACGGCATGAAGGAGGTACGCAGCCATGACAGTTAAAAACAACTATGTCCCGTTTGCCTCCCGCATTGAGAAGGTCATTCCGCATACGAAAATCGAGTACACCTTCCGTATGCACTTTGACAACGCAGAAGAGCTTGTCCGACCGGGACAGTTCTTCGAGATCTCCATGCCGAAATACGGCGAGGCCCCCATCTCGGTCAGCGGTATCGGCAAAGACACCATCGACTTCACGATTCGCCGCGTCGGCGTCGTCACCAATGAGGTCTTTGAGCGCTATGAGGGCCAGAGCCTTCTGATTCGCGGCCCCTACGGCAACGGTTTTAACTTTAAAGATTATGACGGCAGCGAACTCATCGTCGTCGCCGGCGGCACCGGCGTCTCTCCGGTCCGCGGCGTCATTGACCACTACGCCCACCACCCGGAAGATGTGGACGGCATCACCGCCATCGTCGGATTCAAGTCCCCGAACGACTTGCTTTTCCGCGACGACCTCGCTTACTGGAAAGAGCATATCGATTTCCGCATGACCGTAGATCGCGCCAACGGAAAGCCCGGGTACCGGGAGGGCTTCGTCACGGCTGTTGTCCCGGAGCTCACACCCAAAGACCTCTCCAACACGAAAGCCATCGTCGTCGGCCCGCCGCCTATGATGCGGTTTACCATCCAGGGCCTTCTGAAACTCGGCATCCCTGAGGAAAACATCTGGCTCTCCCAGGAACGGAAGATGTGCTGCGGCCTCGGCAAATGCGGCCACTGTAAGATCGGAAACACCTATGTCTGCCTGGACGGACCCGTTTTCCCGTACGTCAAGAGCAAAACCATGGTCGACTAAGGAGGCAAGCATTATGGATATGAATACCAAAGCGCTGAAGAAAAACGCATTCCGCGTCACCAAGGTGCGTAATGTCACCTCCTCCCGTATCCGCGTCCCCGGCGGTCTGCTGAAGGCCGAATACCTCGGAAAAATCCAGGCCATCGCGGAGAAGTACGGCAACGGCACGGTCAATTTAACTGCCCGTCAGGGGTTTGAGATTCCCGGCATCCCGTTCGAGAAGATTCCGGAAGTCAACCGGGCCCTGCAGGAAATCATTGAGGGCACCGGCATCAACCAGGACGGCAAAGCGCCGGGCGAGGGCTACCCCGCCTCCGGAACCCGAAATGTCTCTGCGTGCGTCGGCAGCCGCGTCTGCCCTTATGCCTGCTATGACACCACCGCCCTCGCACAGAAAATTGAGAAGATCATCTTCCCGGACGACCTGCACGTCAAAATTGTTCTCACCGGATGTCCGAACGACTGCCAGAAAGTCCGCATGGGCGACATCGGCATCATGGGTATGACCGAGCCGCAGTTTGAGCCGGACCGCTGTATCAACTGCGGCGCCTGCGTCAAAGCCTGCCGCTCCAAGTCCGTCGACGCGCTGACCATGGTTCGGTTCCGCCCGGAGCGGGATACCTACAAGTGCATCGGCTGCGGCGAATGCGTCAATGCATGTCCCAATCTCGCCTGGACCCGGAGCAGTCAGAAATATTTCCGCCTCACCCTTCTCGGACGCACCGGCAAGAAGAATCCGCGCATGGGCGTCGATTTCATCAAATGGGCGAACGAGGAGAGCGTACTGCAGATCATCCGCAACACTTATGAGTATGTCCGCCATTACATCAATCCGGATTCCCCGGGCGGCAAGGAGCATATCGGCTATATCGTCGACCGGACCGGTACGGAGGAATTCCTCCGCTGGGCACTGAAAGACGTCCATCTCCCGGAAAAGGCCGAGGTCTACACCCCGCTGAACTGGAACGGCGTGGAATATGCCCACAACAAATATTTCGGCAATCAGCGCTACCACGAGGACGGCACGATTGTCACCGACTTCAGCGAATAACTCTGTTTTGAAAGGGCGCGCTGCAGGAATACAATTTCTGCAGTACGCCCTTCTTATTTTGTCTAAATTTCAAAAATGGGAGATGGGCCCCGGTTTGAGCACCTTGGGTCAACACTCCTGGCACTATGATGTCCCCGATTTGGAATTTTGCATTTCAGGCGAAACAGACCCTTCTTGCTGTATTCAGATGGGATGTTACAATATGGTCAGTACGGCAGAGAATAACCCATTTCAGGAGGTCCCCATGTCATTCCAAATCCGTCCGCTCAGAAGAAAAGATTACTGGCCCGCAATCCGTGCCTCTATCACCGGCATGCATTTTGACTGGTATATGGACCGGCCGCTGCAGCTGCTGTACGGGTATTACTTTTGGGCCATGGAGCTGAATCGCACAACGCAGATTCTGGTCGCAGAGGAGAACGGCACATTCGCCGGCGTCCTGCTGGCCAGATTCGACGGCGAGCCCCCGGCCCACCGGAGCCGCGGAGAACAGGCATACGTCCGGTTTGCCCAGTGGATCCAGAAAATATTCACCGAAGACAGCTCCGGCTATTACTATGAGACCGTCGACGCGCTGACAAAAGAATATTTGGGCCGCGCGAATCCGGATGGGGAAATCCTTTTTCTCGCCGCCGACCCGAAGCGAAAAGGCTCTGGCGTCGGGACCAGACTCCTTCAGGCACTGGCGGAGAGGGAGCCGGATAAGACCGTCTTTCTGAATACCGACTCCGCCTGCACCTATCAATTTTACGACCGCCGCGGATTCCGCAGAGAAGAGGAAAAGGAAATCATCCTGAAGCTGCCCAAGCGGAATCTGCCCATTTCCATTATGATATACAGCAAAAATTTGAGGAACCTGTTATGAACGAAAACCTGATTCGCGCACAGAAGATCATCGCCGCCTGCCGGGCCGAGACCAGCACGGCGCCCTATGAAATTCTGACCCATATTGCACAAAACGACTTTGTCCGTATCCACGGACCGGAGCACCATATTCTGGATGGTGCCGCGGTATTAACCGCCTTCCATAACGCCGGCGGCAAATTGAATCTGGACGAGGCCCTTGTGAAACTGGCCGAACAGGGGCTGCGCATGCCCGGCGCGGCCTGCGGCCTCTGGGGCGTCTGCGGCGCCGTCAGTTCCATCGGGGCGGCGCTCGCCATCCTGGACGGGACCGGCCCCCTCACGGACGACGGCACCTGGGGCAGCCATATGCGCTACACCTCTCAGGCCCTCGGCAGCCTCGCCGATATCGGCGGCCCGCGCTGCTGCAAGCGCGATGCACGTGTTGCCATGCGCACGGCCATTCCCTATATAAAAGAACACTACGATGTGGAACTGACTCTGACCAATACACCCTGTACGTTTTTTCCGGAGAATCAACAGTGTATTGGGGAGAGATGTCCATTTTATCCAAAGAAGGAGCAAAAATGAGCGACTGGAACGCATCCCAATATCTGAAATTCAAAGAGCAGCGGACCCAGCCGGTCCGCGATCTGACTGCGCACATCCGCAGTCTGAATCCCGCATCGGTCATCGACATCGGATGCGGGCCGGGGAACAGCACCGCCGTTCTGGCAGAGACATTCCCACAGGCGAAGATTGTCGGAATCGACACCTCAGAGAACATGCTGGAAAAGGCCCGCGCCAACTGCCCGAATCTCACATTCGTTCCCGGCGACGCACAGGAGCTCGCCGGGACCTACGATTTGCTGTTCTCCAATGCGTGTCTGCAGTGGATTCCGAATCACGAACGCCTTATCCCAGGGCTTATGGCCCATCTGAACCCCGGCGGCCATCTGGCGGTCCAGATGCCGCGCAATGACACGGAGCCGCTTTACCGGATCATCGCCGAGACGGCGGCCGAGCCGGAATGGGGGCTGCAGGAGCTGCAGGTCCAGCCCGGCCATCTGCTGACGCCGCAGGAGTATTACACCATCCTGGCCGGCTGCAGCACAGACTTCAGCCTGTGGGAGACGAAATACTATCACCGAATGCCGGACCACCAGTCCCTGTTGGACTGGGTCAAAGGCGCCCGCCTCCGCCCGTATCTCGATGCATTGGACCAAACGCAGGGCGCCGTGTTTGAGCACACCATTTTGGAGCGCGTCAAAGCGGCCTATCCCCTTCAGAAAGATGGCAGCGTCCTGTTCGGCTTTCGGCGGCTGTTCTTTACGGCGGAGAAGTAATTCTCTGTATTCTGATTCTGAAATCTGCTTTTCAGAACTGCTTCTGTACTCCGATTCCCGGTCCCTCTATAATCAGCTTCGAAAAGGGAAAGGAAGATGCCATATGAGTCATTTCACCGAAGAGAGCACCGTCCGCGAGGTCATCTGCGACCCCGCTTTTTCCGGATTCGGCCGGCTGTTCTTCCCTGTCGACCGCCCCATCTCCCCCGATATGACATTGCGGGAGCTCAGCAGCAGCGATGTCTATCTCTGGTACTCCGAAATCCGTCCGGAGACGACCGTCGATATTCTGAACACCCTGTGGGAACGTGCCAGCGGAGGAGAGCAGATTTTTTATCCCCTCAGCAGAGCCGATACGGGTCTGTTTTTCCTGCGCGAAAATCCAGGCGAGAAGTTCGCCGTCTGCAATGCCGCCGTCATTATGCAGTACACCGGCTACGACGCCTGCGATCCAGCCGATGCCCCGACCTACGCCTGCGTCGGGACCAACGACGGGATCGCCAGCTGGCGGGGCATGCAGCAGCGGCTGCAGCATCTGGAACAGCTGGGTATCCCGACGGAGTTCCACGTCTACCCGGGTCTGCGCCATGGCTTTGGCCTGGGCACCGGAACGGCGGCGGAGGAATGGATCAAAGATGCCGCCGCATTCTGGGAAAAGCAGGTATAATAAAAGCAGAACGGAGGTGTTCTGCTTTATGATTACCCATGCTTTTATGATGCCCCACCCGCCCATCGCAGTCCCTGAGATCGGCGAAGGCGAGGAAAAGAAAATTCAGCCCACGCTGGACGCCTACCAGGAAGTGGCCGAGGCCATCGCAGAGATAAAACCGGAGACCATCATCCTGACCTCGCCCCACGCCACGATGTACCGCGACTGGTTCACCGTGTCCGCCGGACACGAGGCCTCCGGCAGCTTTTCCCGCTATGGCCACCCGGAAGTGGCCTTTCACGAGAAATACGACTATAAATTTGCCGAGGCCCTGAGCCGCGAGTGCCGCCGGGAGGGAATCCAGGCCGGTACCGCCTATGAGGGGGACCCTGCCCTCGACCAGGGCACTATGGTGCCGTTATATTTCATTCATCAGGCCTGCTCCGACTTTAAGCTGGTCCGAATTGGGCTTTCCGGCTTCTCCCTGCCCGAGCACTACCGCCTGGGCATGGCCATTCAGAAAGCGGTGGATGAGCTGGGAACCAATGCCGTCTTCGTCGCCTCCGGCGACCTCTCCCACTGTCAGAAAAATTCCGGCTCCTATGAGTTCCACCCGGAAGGGCCGGTCTACGACGAAAAGATAATGCATACCATGGGGAGCGGGAACTTCCGTGAGCTGCTGGAATACGACCCGGTTTTTCTGGAAAAGGCCATGGAGTGCGGCCACCGCTCCTTCACGATTATGGCCGGCGCCCTGGACGGCAAAGCGGTCCGTGCCACGACGCTTTCCCACGAGGCCACGTTCGGCGTCGGCTATGGATTTGTCGCCTATGAAGTCGTCGGCGAGGACCCCTCCCGCCATTTCCTGCAGCAGTACGAGGAGAACGAGCGAGCCAAAATTGCGTCCCATAAGGAGGACCCGTATGTCTCCCTCGCCCGCTCCGCCGTCACCGAATGGGTGCAGCACCACCGAAAACTGCCGGTCCCGGACGATCTGCCCGCGGAACTGAAGACGGATCGCGCCGGGGCGTTTGTGTCGCTCCATGAATTCGGCGGCCTGCGGGGATGCATTGGGACCACCGAGCCCACCCGGAACAGCCTGGCCGAGGAGATCATCGGGAACGGCATCTCTGCCTCCTCGCGCGATCCGCGGTTTGACGCCGTCCGCCCGGAAGAGCTCCCCTACCTGCAGATCAGCGTCGACGTGCTGAACGAGCCGGAGCCCATCCCGGACGGTTCTTATCTGGATGTCAAAAAGTACGGTGTCATCTGCCGCACACCCGACGGCCGCTGCGGTCTTCTGCTGCCGAACTTAGACGGCGTGGACAGTGTCGAGCAGCAGATCTCCATCGCCTGCCGCAAGGGAGATATCAGCCCCTACGAAGAAGATCTGCACCTGGAGCGATTCGAGGTCGTCCGCCATGAGTAAAACCGTCTGCATCTCCTGTTTCCACCACTGTGCACTGGCCGACGGAGAAATCGGATTCTGCCGCGCCCGGACCGCGCGTAACGGATCCATTATCTGCAGCAATTACGGCGACTTCACCTCCATTGCCTATGACCCCATTGAGAAAAAGCCGCTGGCACGGTTTTTCCCGGGCCGCTCCATTCTGTCGGTCGGCTCTTATGGCTGCAATCTCCGCTGTCCGTTCTGCCAGAACTACCGGATCTCCCAGGCGGACCGGGACGAAAGTTATCTTCGCCATCTGGAGCCGGAGGAACTGCTGGAGCTGGCGCAGTCCATTGATGGAAATCTGGGTGTGGCGTTTACTTACAATGAGCCGCTGATCTCCTGGGAGTACATCCGGGACGCGGAGAAGCTGTTTCACGAAGCCGGCCTCCAGGTAGTGGTCGTCAGCAACGGCACCGCGTCGTTGCCTGTCCTGCAGCAGATCATGCCATACGTCGACGCCATGAACCTGGATTACAAAGGAGATGCGTCCTTCTACCGCAGTCTGTCCGGCAGTGAGGAAGAAGTACGAAACACGATTTCCTACGTTTACGACAAGTGCCACCTGGAGGTCACAACGCTGATCGTCCCCGGCGGCAACGACGACCCAGCCTTTGTCGGAGAGGTGGCGCAGTTTCTCGCCGCGCTGAGTCCGGACATCCCGCTCCATATTACGCGGTATTTCCCGCGGTGGAAGGCGGAGGAGCCGGCGACGCCTCGTGAGACGCTGTTCAGACTGAAAGCCGTCGCAGAACGGCATTTAAATTACGTATATCCTGGAAATATCTGAGGAGGAAGTCCTATGAAATTAGCCGAAGCCCTGCAGGAGCGCGCCGACCTGAACCGGCGCATCAGCGAACTGACGGACCGCATCTCGTGCTGCGTTCTGGTCCAGGAGGGCGAAGAACCGCCGGAGGATCCGGAGGAGCTCTTTCATGAGCTGGATGCAGATATTGTGCAGCTCGGCCAGCTCATCGCCTCCATCAACAAGACGAACTCCGCCACGGTCGTGGACGGCAAGAGCCTGACCGAGATCATTGCGGAAAAGGACGCGCTGAACTGCCAGCTCGACTCATACCGAAGCATCCTTTCTACGGCATCCGCCGATGTCTATCGTGCCCGGGATACCGAGATTAAAATTCTCAAGACGGTTGATGTCCGCTCCCTGCGCAAAAAGACGGACGCCATCTCCAAGCAGATCCGCCTTCTGGACAACACGCTCCAGCGCGCCAACTGGACCTATGACCTGATAGAAGAATAAACCTGAAGACTGGTAGCGTTTCCATAGCGAATATCAAGCATCGATTGCTCAAGTCGACCCGTTGATAAGATGGCGAGGGGCCGCCCTGTTACGCATTGTTATGCCCCCATTGTGCAAACGTGCATTGCGACTGCGTACTGTTACGACCGGATATTGGATGGAACCGCGAGGGCGGGCATGGGGATTTGAGAAAAGCAGAGGACATCGAGAAAACTCGGTGCCCTCTTTTTCTTCTATATTCGGCTGTCCGGAAGGGAGTCCAGCCAATCTCCGACGTTGCGGGAATAGATTCCATTTTTTCGCAGGATTCCGCCAATGTCCGACGCCGTAATAATCAGGATGGGATGTCCATCTTCAATGACCTCCTGATATGCCTGACTATGAACATAGCTGGTGGTTACCAGAACGCCAAACTGCCGGTATCGGATACGGGAAATCAGCCGGGACATCTCCCGGACACCGACGGAGTTGTTTTTGGCGTAGCACTTCGCCTCCAGTGCGCAGTCCATTTTAAGCGGATAGTTTACTTTCCCATGGGTCGAGATTCGGTAGTGACCGACTGCATCGCGGCCGCCGTCCCGCCAGGGACGGGTAATGGAGAAGTCCACAAAATTGGGATCCATCTTGGTCACGAGATCGGTGGCGCAGACTTCAAAGCCCGGGGGGAATTCCCTGTAGTGATTCCGAATTTCTTCCAGGCATTGCTCACTCTCCTGATCACACTGCAGCTGCTCATAGCGATTGGGTACTTTCACAATGCGCGGCGATCGCAGCGCAAAAATACCATTTCGCCCTTCTCGGAGGAACTTTTTCCAGGCGTCCGGGGCATACTGCAGATTGTTTTCATGATCATAAATAAGCGATTCGATCCACTTTCTGGAAACCGGCTGTTTTCCGGTATCCAGCACGGTGAAATATGCCTCATAATTCTGAAAACGCTGCCCGTTCAGAGTCCTCCAGAACGCCACCAGATCTTTATCCGGTGAAATTTTAGGATTTCCGGGAGCAGCCAGACCCAGAAACTGGATATCTCTGCCGTGTCCGGTTTTCTTAAAGATAAAAAACGGCGGCATATCTTCCAGACTGGTCCCGCTGTTCAGAAGATCAAATGTCATCTCCAGAATCTTATTGCCCTTCTTATGGGTATCGGTCAGATTTCGACCCGGGCTGCGGTTGTCCCCATAGTAGCGGAATATACCGGTCTCCTCCTCCAGAAAGTCCGGCCATTCCAGTTCCTCCATGGAAGTATACAGAACAATATAAGCATACTTCCCCGAGCCATCTTCTCTCAGCTTTTTTCGGAAGCCGCCGGAGTTTTCACATCCCGGGATCAGTTTATGAAATGGCTCAGCACTCAGATTCTTTGCTGTACCGCCTCTGTAAATACAATCAATGACCAAATCTGAATGGTCCAGTTCAGAAAAGGGAACTTCCATGCTCATAGCTGCGCCTCGGGATACGAAATTTGTTTTCACATTACTCATATTTATTTTAGATAGAAACACGCACGTCGTCCAGAGCACAATCGTCCGGCGGCCGCACAATCACCTCCGCCCTCGCCGGCTTTCTCATTTAGTGGTATGATAATAGCGAACCGAAAGGAGGCCGCCATGGAGAAAGCAGAGAATCTGGAAAACGATCTCGAAAACCGCCATTACTACAAGACGGAGAGCGGGACGTTCTGCATGTCCGAGCACGAACACGAGCTGTATCTCGAACAGCTGGAGCTGCGGAAGGCCGCCGAATCGGAAGAGAAGGAGCAGAAAACCCATTGAATTTCACTTATCCGAAGTACGATAAAATTGACCAGATCGCCCACGGGAGGACCAATGATGTGCTCACCGAGGGGACCTTGGTGCTAGAAGGCGGCGCCTACCGCGCCCTCTATACGCAGGGCGCACTAGATGCCCTTATGCAGGCCGGGCTCAACTTCCGCAATGTCATCGGCTGTTCGGCCGGCGCGCTGTCCGGCATCGGCTATGTGGCCGGGGAAATCGGCTGGTGTGCCCGCATCAACCTGACCTACCGGCACGACCCGAACTACTGCGGCGCCGGTGCCATGCGCGTAGACCACGGCATCACCGGTTTCACCTACCTGTTCACCGAAATTACCCGTGCCATGCCGCTGGACTGGACGCGCCTCGACCGAAGCGACCGCCGCTTTCTCGTCGTCGCCACCAACGTCCGTACCGGGAAACCTGTTTATCTGGACCGCACCGTATGCGACATTCGCCGCGCTGCACAGGCCTCTGCCACCGTGCCCTATGTCTCCGAGCCCGTAAAAATCAACGGCGAGCTCTATCTGGACGGCGGCTGCTCGGTGCACATCCCATATCACTACGCCAAAGAGCATTTTCCAGGCAAGCAGATTGTCATTAAGACCCGGGACAACGGGTTCCGGCCCAGACCGAAAGAACTGCACGCCATAGACCACCTGCTGTACGACCGCTGGCCTGCTTTTCAGAAGGCACAAGTTCAGTCCATGCTGGACTACGGGACCGTCCTGGACGAAATAGACCGTGACGCTGCGGAAGGAAAGACGTTTGTCCTTGCACCGGAGAAACCCATCCACATCTCCCATTTCGAGGGAAATATGGAAACCCTTGGAGCCCTCTATTTCGACGGATACCGAGAGACCAAGGCGCGCATCCCTGCGCTCCTGGAATATATCAAATCATAAAGGAGAAGATCCCCAATGAAAAATCAGCCAACAGGGCGCCGACTGCTCGCCCTCCTGTTTACGCTGCTCTTCGCGGTCGCCTGCGCAGTTCCCGCACTTGCCGCAGGCACCGGCCTGCAGAGCGACGGGAAACAGGTCCTGACCTACGTCAACGAGTACCGCACCAATCCGAAGACCGCACAGCAGCTGGAGCTCAACTGGACCACCACGAAGCTCGACTTAAAGCCGCTGAAATGGGACAGTGACTACGCCCATATAGCGGAAATCCGTGCACAGGAGCTCTCCCAGAACTACAGCCACTACCGCCCCAACGGGGAGACCTACTGGTCCTGCACGTACAACGGCAAAGAGCCCTACACCGAACTCTGTGCCCGGGACAAGGATACCGCCAAAGAGGCCGTCGAATACTGGTACAATCCCGAAAGCGAAACTTATGGTTCCCAGAGCAATCGGCGCGACATGCTGGACAGCCGCATCAGCCGAATGGGCGCCGCCCACTATAAGAACAGCGAAGGCCGCAACTACTGGGTCGTCGTGTTCGGCAAGTAAAGCAGAAATTTTGGGCGGGACAGAGGGTCCCGCCTTTTTTAGATTCAAGGAGCTAGTTTATGGAATTTCTAGATACGGTGAAAGCAAGACGAAGCATTCGCAGATTTTCCGACAGGCCTGTCGCGGAAGAGACACTGGATCGCATCCTGGAAGCCGGATTGCTCGCCCCGACCAGCATGGACCGGAAGCCCTGCCAGTTCTACCTGGTCCGGGACCCGGATCTCCTGAAGAAGCTCTCCAAGGCAAAACGGGCCGGAGCCGGTCCGCTTGCAAAATGCACTGCGGCCATCGTGGTCACTGCAGACTCCGAAAAGGCCGACACGTGGATTGAGGACTGCTCCATCGCCATGTCCTACATGAACCTTGCGGCGGTAGACGCCGGCCTCGGCGTCTGCTGGATCCAGTTCCATCTCCGTCTGAGCCTTCTCGGCAAAGACGCTGAGCAGAACGTCCTGTCCGACCTCGGGACAAAAGCACCGCAGCGCCTTGTCGGCGCACTGGCTCTCGGCTATCCCGATGAAGTCAAGGAGCCGCACAGCAAAAACGACGCTGACTGGAACAAAGTCCACCGTCTCTGAGGAGGGAAAACATGAGTGCATATTATCTCGGCTTTGATGCGGGCACCCAGTCCGTCAAAGTCACCGTCTGCGACGAGAAGATGCAGCCCGTTGCCTCCAGCTCCGCGCTGACCACTTTCTCGTATCCCCATCCGGGATGGGTGGAGATGGATGTGGACGAATATCTCCGCCTCGCCCTCCAGGGCATGCGTGCCTGTACTGACCAAATGCGGAAAAAAGGCCTGGACCCCGCCGGCATCCGCGCCATTATGGGCGACGGCATCATCTGTGGAATTGCCGGCGTAGACAAGGACGGAAACGCCATCACTCCGTACATCAATTACCTGGATTCCCGGACGAAAGACGACGAGACCGCCCTCCGCGCCGAGCCCCGCGCCATCTGGGGACGGGAGACGGGAAACCCGGAGCCCAAATGCATGTTTCCGGCATTGTTTGCGCGCTGGTTTCTGAAAAACGCCGATCAGTGGAATGGGAAAATTGCAAAGTTTTCTCATAACGCCCCGTACATCCTGTCCCATCTCGCCGGACTTTCCGCAAAAGATTTCTGTATTGACTGGGGCACCATGTCCGGCTGGGGCCTGGGATACAAAGTCGAGGAGAAATGCTGGTCCCAGGAGCAGCTGGACATTCTGGGCATTCCAATCGAGTGCATGCCGCGCATTGTGAAACCCTGGGATATCATCGGGCACCTGACACCCGAGATGGCGGAGGCCACCGGGCTCCCCGCTGGCATCCCGGTCTGTGCCGGCGCCGGCGACACCATGCAGTCCATGATTGGCTCCGGCAACCTGGCCCCCGGCCAGGCTGTGGACGTGGCGGGAACCTGTGCCATGTTCTGCGCCTCCACCAGGGGAATTCTCCCGGAGCTGAGCCGGAGCGGAAACGGGCTGATCTTCAACAGCGGCACCCTTCCAGACACCTACTTCTACTGGGGCTATATCCGCACCGGCGGACTCGCGCTCCGCTGGTTCAAGGATAACGTCTGCGGCCATGCAGGCGACGGCGCCTACTACAACAAACTTAATCAGGAAGCGGCCTCGGTCCCGGCGGGATCCAACGGTCTTCTCTTCCTCCCCTACCTCACCGGCGGAACCGACGACCTGAAAGATGCCTCCGCCTGTTTCCTGAACGTCACGATGGATACCGACCAGGCCTCCATGTGGCACGCCGTCCTGGAGGGCATCGGCTATGACTATATGGAGGTCACCGACCAGTACCGCGCCGCCGGCGTCGATCTGACCCGCATCACGGTCACCGAGGGGGGCAGCCGCAGTAAGGTCTGGAACCAGATGAAAGCGGACATGCTCGGAAGCGACGTCGTCGTCCCCGAAAATCCGGGCAGCGCCCTGGTCACCGACTGCACCGCTGCAGCTTACGCAGTGGGAGATCTCCCGGACATTGCCGAGGCCGTGCAGAACAATTTCCAAATTGCAGAAGAATATCACTGGAACCGTGAAACCCACGCGTTCTACCGCTCCGCCTACGAAAAGAAGCAGAAGCTGGTCCGGCAGGATATGCAGCAGGTATTCGCGGCACTAAAGGAGCTCATGTCATGAAACACCATATTCTGGTCAAATGGAACGACAAGGTCACCGACCGAAAGAAAATTCAGAACGACGTGGAGAAGCTGTTTGCGCCGCTAACGGAGATTCCCGGCATCCAGCAGGTCGAGGTCATCCCCAACATCGTAGACCGGCCCAACCGGTACGATCTTCTCATCCGCATCACGATGCAGGAGGCCGTACTCCCGCGCTACGACGACTCCGCCATCCATAAGCGTTGGAAGGCCGAGTACGGGGACCGCATTCAGAGCAAGGCAATTTTCGATTCCTACGAGTAAAAATTACAGGCCGCACACCCCATACAGGATGTACGGCCCATCTGACGGTTACGATTATTCCTCTCTGCCGCGCTCGTAGTAGACCAGGGCAATCAGAACCAGGTCGTCGTCGCCGGCGTTGCGGAGAGCATGCCACTCGCCGCACTTAATCTGACAGATGTCGCCGGCCGTCACGGTCGTCTCCGACTTGTCGCTGTCGGTGAAGATGCCGGTGCCGGAGAGAATGTAATACGGCTCCGTCTCGCGGACGTGCTGGTGCCAGCCGATGGAAGAGCCCTTCGGGAGGACAATTTTCGCATAAAAGCGGCCCTGCCCCTCCAGATCTTCCTTGTCCACAATGTTGTAGACATAGGCCGGGCCGATGCCCGTGCCGCCGCCGAGACCCGTGCGAACCGTTTTTTTCTCGTGTCTGACCATGTCAATTCCTCCTAGAAAAAGATACATTTATTATAAAGGAGAACTTCTATGAAAAAAAGTGCTGTCAGCCTGCTTCTGGTGCTCGCTGTGTTGTTCAGCTGCCTGTTCGCGTTCCGCGCATCGGCCGCAGGCGTATCTGATCTGAACCGGCCCCCGAAGCTGGTCGTCTCTGAGATTGGATCGCACAAGTCGGCAGAGGTGGGGCACGGGAGCGCCACCTGGACCTGGATGGAACAGGGGCAGGCAATGACCATTGTCATCGACGCGGTGCCGCCGCTCTCCTCGTTCTATTCCGGACGGGAGAAGACGCTGGAGGTTCCCTCCTCCTCCCTGTGGTCCGGGGCCCTGTACCGCCTGCAATGGGATATCGCTCCCGATACCGTCAGCATGGCGGCCTACCGCAGCAGCGATCTCGGGAATTTCAGCGCACAGCCTCTGCAGACAGACCAGTGGACCGGCAATTCTGTTCGGATGCTGAAGCCAAATCGTATCTACGACCTCTGGTGCACCTGGGGCGAGGCCCATCTGGCGTCCGGCGGCGGCTGCGGCAGCGTCGAATACGTCATTCTAACCTAAGATTGTTACAGGATTCACGATTATTTTTTACTTTTTACACAAAAATTGGACGGCGATTTATTGATATCTCGCGCCATCTCGTTTATCATGGAACATGAACTGAAAAAGAAAGAGGAACCATATGGCAAAAACAGCTATCGTCTACTACTCGCTGGAGGGAACCACCGAGGCCATCGCCAAACGGCTCGGCTTCTTCATCGGAGCCGACCTCATCCGCATGAACCCCAAACGGGAGCCGCCGAAAAAGGGTCCCGGCAAATTTCTGGTCGGCGGACTGACCGCTGCGCTGGAAATCGACCCGCACATGCCGAATCTGAAGGACACTCTGTCTCCCTATGAAAACGTCGTAGTAGCCTTTCCTATCTGGGCCGGCACCTACCCGCCCGCCGTCGGTGCACTGATTGACCAGGGCAGCCTGCTGGGCAAAAAAGTCTACCTGATTGCCTCGTCCAAAAGCGGAAATGCAAAGGCCGCATTTCTGAAACTCAACCGCAAACTGGCGTCGGTCGACATCTGCGACCGGCTGAGCATTGTGGGGGCAGACGAGACGGCGCTGAAAAAATTTGCCCGAAAAAACGGGCTCACAGACTGAACTTCCATGTTTTACGACATTATTTTTGGGGTCCTTGTCCTCTCCGTATGCATCGACGCATTCCGGTTTCACCGCTTTCGCCCGTTCCGAGAGGTCTTCACCCCATTTTATGCAATCGCCATGTGCGTCTATACTGTCTATCAAAGCTGGACGGACCGCGACTGGGCCCTGCTGATTGCCGCGGCAGCCATCGGGCTGCTCATCGGCTCTCTGCAGGCAGTCAAGTCGGAAATCCAGTTTCGGAGCAAAGATGAGACGAAAAAACCGCACCCCTATGTGCGGGACCATTTCCCCTATGTACTGGGCTGGCTCCTGCTGGTTGGGTTTGGGGTTCTGTTCTATCTCCTCCTCCACCGCCTGCTGCCGAATTCGGCGGAGGAGCTCCACAGTGTGGCATCCACCGTATTCCAGAGCTCACAGCCCTGGTATATGTGGGCTATGTACGGCAGCGCAGGCCTCACCTATTACTTAGATGTAGACCGGAAAATCCGCCGCCAGGCGGAGTCGGAAAGTTGAGGAACAGACATGATCCAGGTTGTTTATGAAGAAGAGAAAAACCGGTCGGCCGCCTATGACGGAGACCATCTCATCGGAATGTGCCACACCCGCCAGGATGACGGGGTATGGACCATCACACACACCGGCGTAGACTCCATTTACACCGGCAAGGGGATCGCCGCACAGCTGGTACAGTGCGTCGCCGATGCGGCGCGGGAAAACGGCGCAAAAATTGTCTCGCGCTGCTCCTATGCCACCCATTGGTTCGATACCCACAAGGACTACACCGACCTGCTGGTCGATGCCTGAAAACGGAAGCAAGCGAAAGGAAGCCGCTCATGCAGAGCAACCGACAAAAGCAAATCATCAATCTCCTGATGGAACGGGGCACGCTCACGGCACGTCAGCTCGCCGGCGTTCTGGGGGTCTCCACCCGGACGATCTACCGCGACATCGTCAACTTGACTGCGGCCGGCGTCCCGCTCTCCATGACGCAGGGGCGCGACGGCGGAATCTCTCTGGATGCCGCGTACAATCCGGTTCTCTCCAACCGCTCCGACGAACCCGATTCCGATACCGACCAGACCACCACTGAGTGGCTGGAGGTCGACGGCGTTCCGCTGTTTCCGGAACTTCGCCGCGCCATACTGGAGCGCCGCCCGGTCCAGTTTCACTATATGGTCGGGAACAGCGAAAAGCCATGTGCCGTTGAGCCGCTGAAGCTCCTCTGTCGAAACCGCTGCTGGTATCTGTTCGGCTACAGCCGCATTGACGAGACCATGGCCTATTACTATCTCTCCCGCATGCGGGAACTGCAGGTCAACAGTACACACTACTCCCGGAGCTGCCCGGAGCCGCTTCCGCCTATGGATGACGGGACCCCGGTTCTGAATGTCAAGATGCTGGTCAATCAGGATGTATCCTGGCGCATCGGGGAGGATTTCCCCTCTGCTCTGGTCCGCAGCGGCAGCCGTCTCCTGGTAGAGGGCAGCTTTGCAGACACCCATGCCCTGCTCAGCGCCATTCTCAGCTATGGCGATTCCCTGGAGGTGCTCGAGCCGGAGTCTTTACGGCAGAAGACACGGAAAGCGCTGGCCCGCGCCCAGCAGCAGTATTTTGAATGAATACGTTATTTCGAGCAATGTATGACAATCCCATACATTGCTTTTTTCGGTCCTTGATTTAGGTGGAAATGTTCAGTATCATGGAATTAACGATGATATTATTGGAACAACTGCGCAATTTTCATCGGGTTCCATAGGAGAAAGGAATGTAATGGCAATGTACAAAGAGGAATATCAGAGATGGCTGACCGCTGATCTCGAAGACTTTGACCTGAAAAAAGAACTTCAGGACATCCAGGATGACGACGAGGCCATCAAAGACCGGTTTGCCGTCGCGCTGAAATTTGGTACTGCGGGTCTGCGCGGCACACTTGGCGCCGGCACCAACCGCATGAATATCTATGTGGTCCGCCAGGCCACCCAGGGCGTTGCCAACTGGGTCAAAACCCAGGGCGGCACGCAGACGGTCGCCATCAGCTACGACTCCCGCCTGAAGGGCTGGAACTTTGCGCGTGAGGCTGCCGGCGTTCTCGCCGCCAACGGAATCCACGTCCGCATCTACGATGAGCTCATGCCGGTCCCGGCACTCAGCTTTGCCACCCGCTATTATCACTGCAACGCGGGCATTATGGTCACCGCATCGCACAACCCGAACAAGTACAATGGCTACAAAGCATACGGCCCGGACGGCTGCCAGATGACCGACGAGGCCGCCGCCGTCGTTTACGACGCCATCCAGAAGACCGACGTTCTGAATGGCGCCAAAGTTATGTCCTTCGCCGAAGGCGTTGAAGAAGGCCTTATCCGCTTTGTCGGCAACGACTGCAAAAAGGCGTTCTACACCGAAATTGAAAAGCGTCAGGTTCGCCCGGGTCTCTGCAAGACCGCAGGTCTGAAGCTTGTATACTCTCCGCTGAACGGCACCGGTCTGGTTCCGGTCACCACTGTTCTTCAGGACATCGGCGTCACCGACATCACCATTGTTCCGGAGCAGGAGTACCCAAATGGCTATTTCACCACCTGCCCGTACCCGAATCCGGAAATCTATGAGGCACTCGAGCGCGGCCTGGAACTGGCCAAGAAAGAGGGAGCCGACCTCATGCTCGCCACCGACCCGGACGCCGACCGCGTCGGCATCGCCATGAAATGCCCGGACGGCTCTTATGAGCTCGTAACCGGCAACGAGATGGGCGTTCTTCTGCTCGACTATATCTGCGCCGGCCGCATTGAAAAGGGCACCATGCCGAAGAATCCGGTTGCAGTCAAATCTATCGTCTCCACCCCTCTTGCCGACCTCGTCGCCAAAGACTATGGGGTTGAGCTCCGCCACACCCTTACCGGGTTTAAGTGGATCGGCGACCAGATTGCTCAGCTCGAAGCTGCCGGAGAAGTGGACCGCTTCATTTTCGGCTTTGAAGAGAGCTACGGCTACCTCGCAGGACCGTATGTCCGTGACAAGGACGCGGTCATCGCCTCCATGTTAATCTGTGAAATGGCGGCCTATTACCGCAGCCAGGGTTCCTCCATCAAAGAACATCTGGAGGGCATCTATCAGAAATACGGCCGCTACCTGAACAAGGTCGACAGCTTCTCCTTCCCGGGTCTCTCGGGCATGGACAAGATGGCCGGCATCATGGACGGTCTCCGCGCCAAACCGCTGACGGACATCGGCGGCACCAAAATTGTGAAGACGGACGACTATCTGGAACCGGAAAAGACCGGTCTTCCGAAAGCCAATGTCCTCATCTATACGCTGGAAAACGGCGAGGCCGTTGTCATCCGTCCTTCCGGCACCGAGCCAAAAATCAAGGCTTACTACACCACCCTCGGCACCAGCCTGGAAGAGGCCGAGGCGGAGAAAGAACGCCTTGCCAACGCATTGAAACCCATTTTTGAATAAGCACTGTGTCCGCCCGCTCCTCGAAAAAGGGGCGAGGCGGTTTCCCTTCTTGTCTTTTCGGGCACAGAATCTACTGAGGAGATCATATTTATGGAAAACAAAGATATTCGAGTTCGTGTCGCCAGACCGGATGACGCAGAGGCCATCCAGAAAATCTACGCACCTTATGTAAAGAAGACGGCTATCACATTCGAATATGACATTCCAACTGTCGAGGAAATGGAGCAGAGAATCCAGCAGACCGAGGAAACCTACCCGTTTCTGGTCGCCACGGTAAAGAAAAAAGTGGTCGGCTTTGCTTATGCCAGCACATTCCAGGACCGTGCAGCATACCAGTGGTCCGCCCAGCTCTCCGTCTACTGTGACCCGGCGTATAAACGCCAGAACATAGGCACCAAACTCTACTACGTCCTTGAAAATTTCCTGCGGGACATGGGGTACTGCAATGCCTGTGCATGTATTGCACTGGAACACAAAAAGGGAAAAGACATCGTCAAGAATGAGAGCACCCGTTTTCACCGCTCTCTCGAATACAACTATGCCGGCAAGTTCAACCGGATCGGCTATAAAAACGGGAAGTGGTATGACATGGTCTGGATGGAAAAGACCATCGCCAAGCACAAGGACAAACCGAAAGAGCCCATTTCCTTTGCCGCCTGGAGGGAGAAAAACGATCTTTAATACCAGCATCGAAAAGAGCCGTGCACAGCGCAAAGCTGTGCACGGCCTTTTTTATAGGATATATCTTAACCACACTTTGTCAGCAGCAGCACCGTGCTGACGGCCAGTACCAGAACCGTTGCAGGGACAGCCTCTTTGCAGTAATTTTTCCAGTTGAGAATAACCCCGTGGTGGGCGGCCTGGGTCACGCCGACCACGTTAGCCGAAGCGCCGATGGGCGTCGCACTGCCGCCGACGTCTGCCCCAATAGCGAGACACCAGGCGAGCGCGGTGAGCGGTACGCCGGAGGCGGCTGAAAGCAGCTTCAATACCGGAACCATTGTCGCTGCAAACGGGATATTGTCAATAAATGCACTGGCGAAGCCGGATGCCCAGAGAATCAGGAGCATCATGCGCACAGATCTGCCGCCGCTGGCGTGAAGAATGCCGTCGGCAATAAAGCGCAGCACGCCGGTCAGCTCCAGCCCGTTGATGACGATAAACAGACCGACGAAAAACAGTAGCGTGCGGTAATCTATCTTGCTTAAGACCTCTCTGCTGTGCCGGCCGGACCAGGCAAGGGTCAGAGCGGCGGCAATACATCCGATGGTCGCCACCGTCAAACCGGTCTGGGCGTGGGTGACCAACAACGCTATGACGATGAGGAAGGTCACGATACTGCAGATGAATCGCGGTCGGCTGTTGATGACGTCGCGGAACTGCGGCAGATGTTTCCGCTCCTCCGGCGATGCCTCCCAGCTGCGGTAGCGGCTGTGGTTGATCAGCCAAAAATACAGGATGACCGCCGCCAGGCCGGCCAAAGCAATGGGGCCGGTGTTGGTCAGGAACTCCATAAAGGTGTATCCGAGGGAAGTTCCAATGATGATGTTCGGCGGGTCTCCGCACATGGTGGCGGAGCCGCCCAGATTGGCGCAGAAGATTTCCGCCAGAATCATAGGCCCTGCGTCAAAGTGCAGCAGACGGGCAAGTTCCAGCGTAATCGTGGAGAGAAACAGCACCACCGTAATGCTGTCAATAAACATAGCGAGGAAGAACGACAGCGCCATAAACATGAGGAACAGCGGCATGGCGCGGTAGTGCACCGCTTTGGCAAGCCGCAGGCAGAGCCACTGGAAGAAGCCGGACTCTGCCATGCCCTCCACCATAATCATCATGCCGGCGATAAACACGATGGTAGACCAGTTGATGCCGACCGAGCTCTCCCCGCCCGGCGCGGACTGGTACCAGAAACCGGCGTGGGCAAAGGTTCGGAAATTAAAAGTCTCCAGGATGGCTTCCCCGCTGTGCATACAGAGGCCGAAAACCACGACGATGGTCAAAAAAGCGGCCCCGAGAGCAGAGTACTCCCTGGGCCACTTGTCCAGAATGATCAGAACAAACATGGTAATGAAGATGATAGATGCAAATACCGCTGCCATGGAACCGCCTCTTTTCGCTCCGCCATGATAGACCGTTCTTTCACCTTCATTATAATTATTTGATTTCGAATGGAATGGGCAATTTTGATTTTTTTGTCTGTTATTTTTAATAGTGGAACAGGAGGAACAGAGAGGCGATGAGCAGTACCAGGACGGTCGCCGGAACCGACTCCCAGCAATAGCGCTTCCAGCCCAGCGTAATGCCGCTGCGGCCCGCAATGTTAACGCCGACCACATTGGCTGAGGCACCGATGGGCGTCGCGCTTCCGCCGATATCTGCGCCAATGGCAAGACTCCAGGCCAGAACCGGCAGGGGTGCTCCGGAGGCAGCTGCGAGCACTTTCAGCACCGGCACCATGGTGGCAGCAAACGGGATATTGTCGATAAATGCGCTGAAAACAGCGGAGACCCACAGAATAATGATGATAATGGCCGTCCGGCTTCCGCCGCTCAGGCGGAGAATGCCGTGGGCAATGGCCTCCAGGACGCCGGTTTCCTCCATGCCGCCGATGACGACAAACAGACCGATGAAAAACAGCAGGGTCCGGTAATCCACTTTCTTTGCGAGTTCAAAGAAATGTCGGCCGGAGAGCAGCATAGTCAGACCTGCCGCAATACAGCCAATCGTCGCGACGGTAAGGCCGGTCTGCGCATGGGTCACCAACAGCACCACGACAGCCAGGAAAATGGCTGTACTTAGACAGAACCGCAGGCGGTCTGTGATGACCTCCCGGGCCTCCGGGAGATCCGCAATCTCCTCCGGGGAGGCACGGTGCTTCCCATATCCTCTCCGCGTGATCAACAGATAGTAGACGAGCACCGCTGCAAGCGAAACCACAGCAATCGGCCCGCAGTTTTTGAGGAAATCCATAAACCCGAAACCGAGAGATGTGCCGATAATAATATTCGGCGGATCACCGCTCATGGTGGCGGAGCCGCCCAGGTTGGCGCAGAAGATCTCCGCCATAATCATGGAGCCGGCCTCAAACTTCAGGATTCGCGCGAGTTCAATGGTAATCGTCGCCAGGAAAAGGATGACCGTAATGCTGTCAATAAACATGGCGAGGACAAACGACATCACCATAAAGACGGCAAGGAGCGGCATGGCCCGATATCCGGCGAATTTCGCCATTTTCAGGCAGAGCCACTGGAAAAAACCGGTCTCGGCCATCCCCTCGACCATGACCATCATGCCGGCGATGAACACAATGGTGGACCAATTGATGCCGACCGCATTTTCCGCCGTCAGCTCGGAGACATACCAGAAGTCTTTCTGCGCAAAGGCGTGCAGATTCAGCGTCTCCAGAATTGCCTGTCCGCTGTGCATGCAGATGCCGAATACGATAATAATTGTAAGGGCTGCTGCGGCGGACGTGGTAATCTCCCTCGGCCATTTGTCCAGGATGATCAGCACAAACATAGCCGCAAAAATAATGATTGCAAAAACAGATGCCATAATACCTGCTCTCTTTCGTTCGGGGGGCGGGTGTCTTCTATTTTTATCTTATACTAGTATAGTAAATTTTTCAATGATGCGGACAGGAAATTTTCCTTCTATTGATTTTATCATAACAGTTTTCTTCTCTGCGCTCTTGTATTTTTCTTTTACACTTGTAACTTTTTCCATTCTGTACAGATGTGTTATACTGAACGGAGTATTTGTGAGAAGGAGTGATCCCATTGAAGACCTACCGTGTCATCGACATCCATGAAAAAGACTTCGGCTGCGAGGAAGTCCCGGAGGGCATGTCCCATATGCAGGTGGTCGTCCTCGAGGACACCGCCGACAAAAAGAAAACCACCCTGGAGCTCAGCGAATGGCAGCTCGACGAGGGCGGCGATATCCAGGAGGGCGACATTGTGACCCTCGGTGACGGAAACAAGGTGAAAAAAGTTAAGTAATGGAATTTAAAGGTTTACAGAACGTTCACGACGGCAAATTTCTTGCCACCTACGACCTCTATTACAAAACGGCAAGCGGAAACGACAAGACCTACGAAATGGTCAGCCGCAGCCACGACATGAAAACATACGACGACGTCCACAACCCCACGGTAGACTCGGTCATCCTCATCATGACCGACCGCACCGGCGAGCAGATCCTCCTGAATCGCGAGTTCCGGATGAGCATGGGGCGCTGGATCTACAATTTCCCCGCCGGACTGATTGACCCGGGCGAGACCCCCGAGCAGAGCGCTGCGCGGGAACTCCGTGAGGAGACGGGGCTGGAACTTCTCTCCATTGATGACGTTCTCGGGGAATCCTACAACGCCGTCGGTTTTTCCAACGAGAAGAGCGTCTGCATCCTCGGCACTGCCGGCGGCGACTTCGCCCCCAGCACCTCCGACCTGGAGGAAATTGAGGCCGGCTGGTTCACCCGCTCCGAAGTACGCAGTCTGCTGAAAACGGAGCCGTTTGCGGCCCGGACACAGGCATACTGCTATCTGTGGTCCAATCCAGAAGCCTGAATCGAAATTATTTGCAACACGCTGCAGAGGCATCTGCAGCGTGTTTTTTTGTGACTTCTGTGACAAAGTCACAGAAGTTTTCCGCGCTATTGGGTATGGTAAAGGAGAATAAGGAGGGATTTTCATGAAAACTGTCATCATCGGAGGCGTCGCCGGCGGCGCCACGGCAGCTGCCCGTCTTCGCCGTCTGGACGAACAGATGGAAATTGTGGTGCTCGAGCGCGGAAACTATATCAGCTACGCCAACTGCGGGCTTCCCTATTACATCGGCGATGTCATTCAGGACCGTAATGCCCTTCTGGTCCAGACTGTGGAAGGCATGCGGGACAAGTTTAACATCGATGTCCGCATTCAAAGCGAAGCCGTAAAAATTGACCCGGAGAAGAAAACCGTCACCGTCGCGCACGACGGCGAAACCTATGAGGAATCCTATGACGAGCTCATCCTCGCCCCCGGTTCTTCACCCATTCGCCCGCCCATTCCAGGAATAGATCTGCCGGGTATCCATACATTGTGGACCATTCCGGACACCGACGCCATTCGAGAAATCGTTGATGAAGGTGCAAAATCTGCTGTCATTATCGGCGGCGGTTTCATCGGCATTGAGATGGCGGAAAACCTGCGTGCCCGCGGCATGAGCGTTGACCTTTGCGAGGCGCAGAACCAGGTCATGGCCCCATTCGACTTTGAGATGGCACAGCTGCTGCACGAAAACATTGCCATGAACGGCGTGACCCTGCATCTTGGCAGCGGCGTCGCCTCTTTTAAGCAGACCGAACACGGTATTGCCACCGTGCTCGCCGACGGTACCCGCATTGAGGCGGATCTGGTGCTCCTCTCCATCGGCCTCAGGCCCAACACCGAAATTGCGCAGGCAGCAGGCATTGCCTGCACCGAACGCGGCAGCATTATTGTCGACGACACCATGAAGACCAGCGTCCCGCACATCTGGGCGGTGGGCGACGCGGCGCAGACCCGCAATCTGATCACCGGGGAGCCCGCACAGATTCGCCTTGCAGGTCCGGCCAATAAGCAGGGCCGCGTGGCCGCCAACAACATCTGCGGCCGGGACGATACTTACGAGGGCTTTCTCGGGACGTCGGTCGCCAAAGTCTTTGACCTCACCGCCGCCAGCACCGGTCTGAACGAAAAGACCCTGCAGCAGGCCGGGAAAATCAAAGGCGCAGACTACGAAACCGTGCTCATCAGCCAGAAATCTCACGCCGGGTACTACCCGAAAGCCACACCCATGTACCTGAAACTGCTCTTCGACCTGGACGGGAACATTCTCGGTGCCCAGATTGTCGGCCAGGGCGGCGTGGACAAACGTATTGATACCATCTCCGCACTGCTTGGGAAGGGCGGCACGGCAGAGGATCTAACTGAGCTGGAGACGGCCTACGCGCCACCCTACTCTTCGGCGAAAGATCCGGTCAACATGCTCGGATTCACCGCCGAAAACGTATTAAACAGTCTGGTGCGGTTTGCGGGTCCGGACGAGCTGAACGGCAAGACCATGCTGGATATCCGCGAAGACATTGAAGCTGCTGTCTGGTCCTTCCCGGACGAAATTCATATTCCCCTCGGCCAGCTCCGAAACCGGCTCGATGAACTGGATCGAGACGAAAATTATGTCGTATTCTGTGCCATTGGGGTGCGTTCCTATAACGCGGCCCGTATTCTTATGCAAAACGGGTTCCGCCATATCGAGGTACTCGAAGGCGGCTGCAGCTTCTACAAATCCTTTACCTGGAAGCCGGAACAGGCAGCACCGCCTGTCATCCACATTTCCGCAGAGGAGGAACCTGCCATGAAATCCGCAGACAGTAATCTACAAATTCTCAACTGCAGCGGCCTGCAGTGCCCTGGCCCCATCATGAAAGTAAATGAGACCATGGAGGGCCTTGCCGATGGCACCACGCTGCGGGTGACTGCAACTGACATGGGCTTTTCCCGCGATATTCAGGCCTGGTGCGACCGCACAGGCAACACTCTTGTCTCCACAGAGCGGGACGGGGTTGAGAATATTGTCACCATCCGCAAAGGCAAAGGCGGCTCTACACTGGCCGAAAAAAAGACCGCAGCTCCCGTAAAGGAGGCCGACGGCCTGACCCTCATCCTGCTGGATGACGATTTCGACAAAGTAATGGCGGCGTTCATCATTGCCAACGGTGCACGCACCATGGGCAAAGAAGTAAATATTTTCTGCACCTTCTGGGGTTTAAATGTCCTGAAGAAAGACCATAAGGTACCGGTGAAGAAAACTTTTATGGAAAAGATGTTCGACATCATGATGCCGCGCCATACGAAAGGTCTGCCGCTGACTCATATGAACATGGGAGGCCTCGGGACAAAGATGATGGAAGCCGTCATGAAATCCAAAGACGTCACAAGCCTGGATGACTTAATACAGCAGGCCATTGACAGCGGTGTCCATCTCCTCGCCTGCACGATGACAATGGACGTTATGGGCATCAAGGAGGAAGAACTCATGGAAGGCTGCGAGCTCGCCGGCGTCGCCACGATGCTCGGGGCGGCAGACCATTCCAACATTCAGTACTTCATTTAAAGCATGGCACGCAGGGAAGCGGGATTGGTAACCGTCACCGATCCGCGGGCGAGCTCCACTTCGGAGCGCACAGCGAACTCCTTCAGCAGGCGGCTCACCACCTCCCGGGCGGTACCCAGATCCTGGGCAATCTGGCTCTGGGTCTTTCGGACGACCGGGCCCTGTTCCAGAAGGTACCTGGCCAGCCGCACATCCATCGGCTGGAAGAGCATTTGCTCCATAATCTGCATGACATCCGAAAACCGTGCTGCCGCTGTGCGATATACGAAATTTTCCACATACACGTTTTCCTCCATCAGGCGGTTGAACGTGCCGGTGTCCATCTGAAGCAGTTCTGCATCGGTCTCTGCATCTAAAAACGTCTCGAAATGCACGACTTTCAGAATGCAGGAAGCCGACAGCACACAGAAGTCACCTTGTTTCAGCCGAAAGAGGGTGACTTCTTTTCCCTCCGGAGAGAGCATATAGACCCGAAGGACCCCGCTGCACACATGCAGAATTCCCACGCAGTCGCAATTGCCGTGGTGCACCCACTCTCCTTTTTTGTATTTCCGTACTTCTGTTGTTTGTTGCAGTGCTTCTGCCTGTAGCTCTGTCAAATGTTCCCGAAATGGAATGACATCCAAGATATTCAGCTGCATAGCACTCCCTCCCGTCAGAGCCATTATAGCATGCCGTTTTCTTGACGATGTGTCGAAAAATAGATATATTGGTAAGTGCAAAAAAACGATCTTTCGGGAAGGAGGCACCGCCGATGATTCGTCTCTACACACAGAAGGACTCCGGCGAGTTCTACCGCAAAATTGACCTCCCGACGCTGCGCCAGGTGCGCAACGCCCGCACCTACGCCGTAAAAACGGAGACCGGCGCCTTACTGGTGGAGTTCCACTGGCTGGACGACGGCAATGTCACGGCTTACGCCGACGACAAAGTCTGCCGTCTCATGACCAACAGCAGCACCGTTGCCATGCGGTGTGCCACCATCGACAACCCCAATGGCATCCAGGAGCTGTTCGACTTTTTCATCTCCCTGACCTCTACCGATATCTATGAGATGGAGCGGCTGGAAGACCGGCTGGACGATCTGGAGGACCGGCTCTTCACCAACGGCAAGCCGAATGACTCCGGCCTGAACCAGATTCTGAAGGTCCGTCGGGACATCCTGCAGAAAAAGCGGTACTACGAACAGATGGAGATCCTCTCCGACGAACTGGCCGACCTCGACCACACGTTCGACTTTATCGACAAAAAATTCGACCGCCTCTACGAGTTTATCCTGCACACCCAGGAGTACGTGGAACAGGTCCGCGAGGCGTATCAGTCCCAGATCGACATCGAACAGAACAAGATCGACCTCGAGCAGAACAAAATCATGCGAGTGCTGACCATCGTGTCCACCCTCATCATGCCCCTTCAGCTCATCACCGGATGGTACGGCATGAACCTGAAAATGCCGGAATTTCAATGGCGGCTCGGCTATCTGTTTGTCGGCCTGCTCAGTCTGACCGTGTTCCTCATCACGTTGTTCTACTTCAAAAAGAAAAAATGGCTGTAAAAAAGCGGAGACAGCAAGTCTCCGCTTTTTTCTGTCCTCAGCCCTTCACCGGCGAAACTTCAATATCCAGATCGCTCAGCGGGAAGCTGCAGCAAGGGTGGATAAAGTTGAAATCCAGGTCGGCAGCCCGGCGGTGTTCCACCTTCTTGGGGGCGAAGATCTCGCCCTTGTTCAGGCGGGCATGGCACCAGCCGCACTCACCGGAGCGGCAGTGCGCAGGCGCGGCAACGCCGTTTTTCTCCAGGGACTGGAGGACGGTATCGGACGAGCTGGCCGTGATCGTTCGGGTCTTGCCGCAGACATGGACCGTAATCTGAACCGTTTCCGGAACGGCGGCGTGGCATATGCAATCTCTTCAATATACGGGCGAATTGTTATGCCCGTGTTCTTTTCGTAATAATCGACCCATTCTTTCATACGCTGATTTTTCAGTTTGTAGTAATCTTCCGGTTTGACATTGGCCCATTCCTTCGAATCGCCGAAGGTGGTGAGGAACAGCGTGCAGGTGCCCTTGGGGGATGAATCCGGAATGATTAAATTCAGGCAGTTGGCGATGAACGTACCCTTGTCCTTCCCGTTCGATTTGGTGAAAGTGACCTCCGGGTCCTCATCACTGATGATAATCGTTGAGTAGGTATCAATGCCAAGTTCCTCCGCCGAGCGGTTGAGGCCGATGTACATGGTCTCCAGCTCCAGCGCAATGCTGCGGGCATTGGCGAGCTGCAGCGGTATTTTCGGACGCGGGACATCGTCTGCAATCATTTTTCCGTAGACGACTGCAGGAGAGCAGTTGGCAATGATGTGGCCGGCGGAAATCGTCCGGCCGTCTTTGAGGACGACGCCCTTTGCGGCATTGTCCTCTATCAGGATCTGCTCCACCTCGCTGTTGTACCAGATCTCGCCGCCTTGCGGAGCAGAGACTCCAGGGAGAACTGCTCCGCCCCTATTTTGAAGAGATGATGTCCATTTACGACAGCGGGCTGAAAATTCTGGGCGGCGTAGCGCTCACCTTCGAGCTGACGCTCCGCAACCTGGAGCCCGGCCTCGTGGCGCTCCCCATCCGGGAGGACAGCTACATCACCCTCTCCTACTGTCTGCGCAAAGATCAGCCTCTGACCCCCGCGATCCGTGCCTTTTCCGACTACGTCTATGCCAATGTCGACGTCATTGAAAAATGATGCTTGGCGAAGCCGGTTATTTCGACAGTTCCCTGGAAGTGTTATTCCAAATTTGGAATAACAAAATGCCAGGAATGATAAAAAACAGCCGTTCGGGTTACCGGCATCCTTGGACGGCATCCGCTCCTGAGCACTTTCCGTCCAGATTCCAGTTCACAGAGAAAAGGGGCTGCATCATCGATTAGATGACACAGCCCCTTTTACATCTGTATTTAGCTTACATATTCTCTAATAATGCCTGTTCCCTTGAGGATATCCTCCTCATAGATCTCCCCGATAGTCCCGATCCGGAACGTGTCCGCGTCGGTGACCTTCCCGGGGTAGATGGCATAGCCCCGCTCCTTGATATAGGAGTAGAAGTCCGGGAAGTCGAACGCCTTCCCCTCCGGGTAGAAGAACGTCGTGATGATGGGGCCCTGATACTTGTCGACTATGTAGGTCCGGAACCCCATCTCCCGCATCCGGCTCACCAGAAGCTTCTGGTTGCCGGAATAACGCCGGTTCCTTGCGGGGATGCCGCCTTCGGCGTCCAGCTCCTGCATCGCCCGGGCAAAGGCGAGAACGGTGTGGGTCGGCGAGGTGAAACGCTATTTTCCGTCATAGTCCTGGGACTCCCACTGGTCGTAGAGGTCCAGGGAGAGACTGCGGGCCTGCCCTCTGCAACGGCCGAGCGCGTCCCGACGGCAGACGATGAAGGAGAAGCCCGGGACGCCCTGGATGCACTTGTTGGCGGAACTGATCAGGAAGTCAATCCCCAGGTCCGCCACCGGGATCTCGACTCCGGCAAAGCTTGACATGGCGTCAACAATGAACGTCTTCCCTCTCTCCTTTGCCACCCCGGCGATGGAGGCGATGTCATTGAGGATACCCGATGTCGTCTCACTGTGCACCATAGACACATGGGTAATAGCCGGGTCTTTGTCCAGAAGATCGGCGACTACGGCAGCATCCGGGATCTGATCATACGGGAAATCAGCGCACACGACGTCGATCCCTGCGTGGTCCGCAATGTCCACCTGCCGCTTGCCGTAGGCGCCGTTGGAGAGGACCAGGAGCTTATCGTCTTTCCCGACGGAACTGGTCAGCACCGACTCGACGCCGAATGTCCCGCTCCCCTGCATGAGCACCGCGGTATATTCCTCCTCGGATACCCCGGCCAGGCGGAGCAGGCCGGCCCGGATCTTCTGGGTGATCTGCTTGTAATCGTCATCCCAGGTGCAGTGGTCCACGAGCATCTCGCGCTTCACGGTATCCGTCGTGGTCAGCGGCCCGGGGGTCAGGAGTTTGTAGTTCAGTGCCATCGTTCAATCCCCCATGAGTTCTTTCGCGTCGCGGGACAGGTAGAGATACTTCTGCAGGAGGTCGGTCGTGAGGGGCTGCGGGTAGATCTTCGAGTTCTTCGCGACCGCGTCCGCGGCCGCGGTCTCACCATGGTAGAGCGGGACCGGGTAATATTTCATGAGAGCCGGCCGCCCCTTTTTGATGATCGTCTCCAGCATCTTCATGGCCTTGTCCGTAGTGGGCGATTCATGTTCCACCACCGCCAGGGACTCCGTCAGCGTGAAGTTGCCTTCTGTAGGATCCACATAGTCGACGGGAAGCCCGCTCTTCTTGTCCGCAATGGCCTGATGACGCAGTCCGAAGCCGACGGATACTTCACCGGCCCGGATCTTCTTGAGCGGACCGGACCCGGACTGTTCCAGGTTCTCCCCGGCATTCTCATAGATCTTACTGAGGATCTGCGTCGCCTTTTTCTCGCCATAGGCGTTGACGAGGGCCTGGAGCATCATCCAGGCGGTGGAGGAGCTCTCGATGTCGATCATGGAGAGCTCTCCTTTATAGACCGGTTTTACCAGATCCCGAATGGACTTCGGCCTGGGAAGGTGATGCTCCTTCAGCCGTTTTGTGTTTATGAGGAGAGCGCCCTGGTTGGCGAGGAACGGTGCCATATAATCCCCGAAGGGCCCGTGGCCCGGGAGTACATCCGGCTTGAACGAGAGTTTCCGGAACATGCTGCTCTGGGACTCTGAACCCGTGATGTAGTAGGACTCCATCGTGATGAGGTCCGCCTCGATGTCCCGGCCCTCGGTCAGCATCTTGCTCCCAAGCTCCGAGGTGCCGAAGGTCTGGAGGATATACTGGCCGGCATAGCCGTTGTCGTCCAATGTTTTCTTGATACAGTCTACGGCCTCATCGTCGGCATTCGTATAGATGACGACTTTTCCGTTGTCACGCTTCGCGTTTCCGCCCCAGCCGGAACAGCCCGCGAGCCCGACAGCCAGGCAGAGGACCAGGAACAGGGCCGCGGCCCGCTTCCAAAAACCTGTTTTCATTACGCAGCCGCTCCTTCCATGGTCCTGGCCGCTCCCTTTGCTTCACGGCGTTTCCGTGCGCTCTGGGCCGCATGGATGATGATCTTCATGGCGAGGTTGATCAGGAACAGCAGGATAGACAGGACGAAGATGTCGTCGAAGTCCGCGAAGTGCTGGAGTTCCTTGATCTTGGTCGTGATGAGCGAGGTACGGGCACTGACCAGGAAGATGACGGCGCTGATCGTAACGGTCGTGTTGACGAAATAATAGCTAAACGCCTCCAGCAGCGTGCCCGACGCGTTCGGCGTGATGACGCGGAAGACGGTCTTGATCCAGGTATCGTGCATGAGAGCCGCCGTGGTCTCCCACTGACGGTTCATCTTCTCGAGGGCGTTCTTTGTCATGAGATACGGCGTCGGGAAGAGGTGGACGATCGTGGAGAGGATCAGGATGGCCATCGTGTTATGGAGCGGTGTCTTCGTGAACACCAGAAGGTACGCGATACCGAGGACCATGCCCGGGATCGTCTGGATGACCAGCGCCAGGACATCCATGACCTTGCCGGGGACCGCGGACGGGTGATCCCGCCCGGAGAGCAGCGCGCCGAAATAGACGGCGACTGTGCCGAACAGCGCGGTCAGGAGGGCGAAGATCAGGGTGTTCCGGATGATCCGGGTCAGGCCGGAATCTGAGAAGACCGCCTGGAAATGATCCCAGGTGAAGTGGATCTTGTAGGGCCACTGCTCAATGAACGGCATGATGAAGATGGACAGGAACGTGAAGAAGATGACCAGGAGGAACAGCGTCGAGAGGATCCCGAAGATCCAGTCCCGCGCCCGGTTCTTCCCCACCGGCATCTTGTCCGTGTCCGAGTAGCGCACATTGTAGCGCTTCAGATACTGGATGAGCAGGATATTGACGATGGACGGGAGCAGCATGGCGATGGCCACGACCGCGCCGCCGCGGAAGTCCGGGATGGACCCCATCATCTTGTTGTAGAGATAGGTGGCGATCATGTCGGTGTTCCCGGCGATGGACGTGGGGATACCGTAATCGGTGAAGCTCAGCGTGAAGCACTCGATGAACGCCGTCGCCACAGTGCCCAGCATCGGATACCCGACCGTGTTGTAAAAGCCCCGGGCCGGTTTGTCCCCCATGAGACGGGAGACCAGGAGGTACCGGCGGTCGATGTAGCCCATCGTGTTATTGAGCAGCAGAAAAGCCGTCGGCATCGTATAGATGACAAATCCGAGCACCATGCCGTTCATGCCGTAGACGTCCATGATCTGGTGCCCGAACATGCGGGTCAGCAGGCCCTCCCGCCCGAAGGAGTAGATGAGGGCGAAGCCGTAGGTGATCGTCGGCAGGAGCATCGGGAGGACCGCCAGCGTGGACAGGACCTTTTTGTACCCCTGCGAGATGTTTGTGAAGTTGACCGCGTAGGCCATGATAAAGGCCACAGCCACCGCGATGACGGCGCTCAGCGCCGAGATGCCGAGGCTGTTCCCCATGCTCTTCCAGAAATACCTGTCCGTGAAAACATTGGACCATCCCTCAAAGCTGACCCCGCTGCCGTTGCTCAGGGCGCGGACGAACACCGCGACCATGGGGACCAGCAGGAAGATGGCAAAGAAGATGACGAGGATCGTGAAACAGACCTTGTACTGACTGGATCGTTTGCTCATATGGTATCTGCCCCCCGCGTTTAGGCGCCTGCCGCGATGTCCTGCTCCCCGTTCTCAAAGAGCATGCGGATATTGTCGCGCTTGATGCGGAGCTGTTTCAGGATGAAGTCATCGACGAAGGAAGAAGCCGGGTGGTGGACGATCTCATCCGGCGTGCCAAACTGGACGACTTTTCCATCGCCCAGGATCAGGACCTTGTCAGAGAGGCTCAGTGCCTCCTCCGGGTCGTGGGTGACGATGATCGTTGTTAAATGGTAGGTGCGGGCGACCTCTTTGATCTTCTGCTTGATGCTCTCCTTGATAACGCCGTCCAGAGCGCTGAGGGGCTCATCGAGCAGCAGGATCTTCGGCTTCATGACCATGGTGCGGGCCAGCGCGACCCGCTGTTTCTGGCCGCCGGAGAGCATGCTGATCTTCTTGTCCATCTGGTCCTCGATGCCGAGCAGTTTCACGAGGTCCTCGACCTCCTGCTCGGTGGAGAGCTCGGGACAGTTCCGGAGACCGTACATGACATTGCCCCGGGCCGTGAGGTTCGGGAACAGGGCATAGTCCTGGAAGACGATGTTGAAGCCCCGCTGTTCCATGGGGACATCGGTGATATCCTCCCCGTCCATGAGGATCCGGCCCTCTGTGGTCTGCAGGATCCCGAGGATGATGTTCAGCAGAGTCGTCTTGCCGCTGCCGGATTTTCCGAGGATGGAGATGATCTCGCCCTGCGCGATGGAGAGGTCGATCCCATCCAGGACCACGGTCTTATCATAACTTTTATGGATATCTTTCAGTTCGAGCATGGGTCATTCCTCCTGTCTCGGTACCGCTGCCGTCTCGAGCTTCCTTCCCTCCGAGTTTGTGGGATAATTACTCATTATGATAGGACAACGTTAGAACCTCTGTAGTGTCAGGAAAAGAACATGTTAAATGAATTTACTTTCTCAAGAAAATACATAGATACTGACAAAAAAAGCAGGTATCCCGCCATGACCCGCTGGTCGGGATGCCTGCATGCGATATTCAGGTAATATCTTCCGTTTATTCCGGGATCCTTAGTGTACCGGCTTTTTCTCTTTCCACGGCTTCCTCCAGGATCTTCTCCGTGGAACGGGTGCCTACCCTGACAGCTCCAGCCTTCATAACTGCCAGAGTCGCGTCCAGAGTGCGTACACCGCCGGCCGCCTTGACCTGCATTTCCGGTTTGGTATGTGCACGCATCAGCTCAATATCATGGACCGTGGACCCCGAGGGAGCATATCCTGTCGATGTCTTAGTGAAATCCGCACCGCATTTTTCACAGATCTCGCAGGCCTTGATCTTCTCTTCATCCGTCAGATAGGCATTTTCAAGGATAACTTTACATTTCACGCCGCAGGCATGCGCCGCGGCTACGACTTCGCGGATATCCTTTTCCACATAAGCGAAGTCTCCACTTCTGAGGCGGCCGATATTCAGCACCATATCGACTTCTTCCGCACCCTTCCCGACAGCGTCGATGGTCTCGAACACTTTGCTTTCCGTAGTTGCTGTACCATGTGGGAAGCCGATAACGGTAGTAATGATGATATCGGTATCCTCAAGCATCGGTTTTACGATCTCAATATCCGAAGGCCTGACGCATACTGAAATACAATTATATTTTTTGGCCATCTCCACACAATCTCTGGTATCCTGGATCGTCAGCTGTGGCTGCAGGTTCGAATGATCCATAAGATTGGCGATATCCTGTACCGTAACAGGGCCGGAAAATTTATACTCGATTTCTCTTGGTTTTTTCATTCTTTAACTCTCCTTGTAAGATGATTGATTCCGATTTTATAACTCCTCGACCTGAAAGATCAGTTCTGTGGTAACACTCTCCCCCGGTTGGAGGCTGCGTAATTCTCCCCGCTCCCTGGCCTTTGCTCTGCCTTCCGGCAGCCAGTTGCCCGGCTCGATCCCAAGAACATAATCCCCTTCGCCGATCTGTTTCCATTCCGAACAGTATGGAAGAGTGTCTTTCCTGAATTTCAGGCGGATACGCAGTCCGGATATCAACAGGTCTGGATTTTCGATCACCGCGCTCGCATAGCCATCCTGATCCGGTTTAACATCAAAATAATAGAGCTGTTCCGTGAAACCATGCTGCGGTTCGTCAAATTCATTCCATTCACGGATCCCCTCTTCCGCCCGTGGATCCCTGGACCGGACGGTATCAGAATCCATGAAAAGTCTGGTCGATCTTCCAAGGACCGGGTATCCAAAATTGCAATGATACATCAGCATGAAGGGACTCGTCTCAAAGCCTTCATTTACGATCGTATCTTTGATGTGGATCTCCGGGCTTCCTAAATGGGTAGTGATCTCGCGGTTCAGGACCATGTTTGTCCCGAACATAGCCGACTCCCGCACCTGACCACGGATACAGAACACCAGATCATCGCCTTCCCAGGATGTAAAGGCATTGCAGTTTTGAGCCGGGATGTGCGAGATCCTGCCGTGCAAACCAAGCTCCTCTCCTTCATCTTCACAGGGAGCTCCCATATAGGTCAGACCGCATGTAGTAATCAGTCCACAGGTGAACGTACGCAGGAATCCAAGCTGTTCTTTTTCAAAGAAAGAGGGGGCTGAAAGCCCGGCTTTTGAAATAAATGAAAGCGGGATCCCCTTATAAGAAGCAAACGATATATCAAGGCATCTCGAAGGAAGAACGGTAAAGGAAAGACCAGATCCGTTCACGACCTCATATCCCCGCATACCTTCCGCCCGTCCGGAACCGAAACGAAAATCGACGATCCTTGCCATTTGTGAGAGATCACCAACATGCTTCATCAGTTCGCGTCTGGACATGTTTTTTCCAAACAATGTACTCATGGATCCATTCATCCCTCTCTTGCTTTTTTCATGATGTCTCCGATATCGCAAAGCAAGTCTGTTGTCTCATTGAATACCTTCATCTGTTTTTCATAGACAGCAACATTCTCCGGAACAGGATCGACCCTCTCTTCGATTTTATGCAGTTCATCGATCTTATCAAAGCTATCCCAAAGTCCAGTACCAACTGCCGCACATGCCGCTGCACCAAGAGCGGCAGCCTGCTGATCAATATTGGATTTCAGTATGGTCGTCTTATAGATATCTGCATAGATCTGTCTCCAGAAGGCGCTCTTACTTCCTCCGCCTACCAGGAGCATTTCGTTGCCGATCGGAGTAAGTTCGCGGAGTGCGTCAAGGCATCTGCAAAGCCCCATGGTAATGCCTTCCATACCGGCCCGAATAACATCGGCCCTGGTATGGATCAGATCAAGTCCGATAAAGGCGCCCTGAAGATTCAGGCTCTTATCCATCGGCATCCCACCGCCAAGACTGGGATTAAAGATCAGGCCATGCGCTCCAACGACAGATTTTTTTGCTTCTTCTGTCATCAGGTCATAGACATCCGCACCCGTCCTGTCTGCTTCGTCAACAAATTCCTGGCAAAGGCTGTCCCGCATCCAGCGGAACGCGGTCCCACCGGCATTCACGCAGAGTGCGGAGGCATAATACCCCGGTACGACATGGGTGAATACATAAGGAGCTTTCTTGACATCCAGTAATGGCTCCTTGCTGGAAACAGCGATCCACGAGGAAGAGCCAAGTGAGTTGTATACCCTGCCCTCTTTATACGCCATAGCGCCAAGTGCCATGCAGGAATTATCAACACCACCGGAGACGATCTTGATTTTTTCAGAAAGGCCAAGCTCTTTGGCCGCTTCTTTACGAATCGGTCCCACAATGCCGGTCGACGGGATCACTTCCGGGAAAAGGTCCCGGTCCAGTCCCATTGCGTCGATCAGTTCGTCGGAGTACTGCCATTTCTTCAGATCCCAGACACCACTGCCAGAAGCATAAGAGGGATCGGTGCAAAGCCTTCCTGTCATCCTGAAATTAATGAAATCTTTCGTACCGATCACTTTATAGATCCTGGCAAACATTTCCGGCTCATTGTCCCGGTACCACAGAAGCTTAAATGCCGTATAGAATGCCGGATTAAATCCATTGCCCGTCTTCATATACCATGTATCCCTGTCGTAGCGGCGGAAAAATTCCTCTGCCTGTTTTACGGCACGGCCGTCTGACCAGATGGGAGTACTGGGGTTCAGAAGATTTCCTTCGCAGTCAATGCATACGACACCCAGGCTGTGACCTGAGATACCACAGCAGGAAATTTCTTCCGGATTCACACCGGTCTTTTCGATCAACAGTTTTGTCCCTTTTACGACAGCATTCCACCAATCGTCCGGAGACTGTTCATGCCAGCCGACTTCAGGATAAGTTGTATCGTAGGGGATAAATGTTTTTGCCAGACATTCCCCATCCGCGGAATATAAGGAAGCCTTGCTTCCTCCGGTGCCAAGATCCCACGCGATTATTTTCTCATTTGTGCTCATGACTTTCGTTCTCCTGCTCGTTTGTCCTGTTATCCCTCACCAAGTGGCTGGGGTCTTCCAGACTGGATCCCAGCCACACCGGCTTTTTCATGATTCCGATTTTCCTGCAGACACGGTGCAGATCGGCATGAAGAAGCTTATTCGTCACCTGTAACGATACGAACGTGACGCTTTTCCTTACGAAGCTTTAAAATCAGATCCCTATAATAGGAATCATGAACAATGCAGCCCACTTTGGACTGTCGGATCATCAATTCAGAGCATCCATCACAGCACATGCAATAATGGATCTCATCTTCTTTTCCTTCCAGATATTTTTCCGGAAGTGCCGGATCCGCGATAGACTGCCTGCCAAGAGCAAGCGCATCGCAGTTGCCATGCTCGATCAGATAGTTGCCCCAGTAAAAGAGGTTGTTCTGCTCCGGGGTCACTCCTCTCATCCCGTTTTTCATGCCACTGCTCAGGATGGATGTTCCCCCAACAACGACCAGGGTCTCCGGTTTCAAATTTTTCTTCATAAGATCGGCACAGGACATGTGATTATATACGTCGAATGCATTTTTTCTATTGGGAGACATCAGTTCCCAATCAACAGACGGATTTCCAAGGGATTCAATGAAAAAGGAGCATCCTCTTTCCTCAAGACCCTGGATCAGAGAAATCGGCTCGGCAAAGTCGATGATCGGGCTGTCCGGACCCGCATGTCCCTGTCCTCCCGGCATTCCTTCATACATGGAAACTTTTGCGCCGATGAGGAAATTTTCATCAGGGACTTCTTTTCGGATCCCCTCTACCAGTTCAAATGCAAACCGACTCCGGTTTTCCCAGGAACCGCCATACTTCCATTCCCGATCATTGTACGGACGGAGCAGCTGAGAGATAAAATATCCGTGACAGCACTTGATATCCACTCCGTCAAATCCAATATCATAGAGGAATTTGGATGTGTCGATATAAAGTTTCAGCGTCTCATCGACATATTCCTCTGTCATTTCCTCACCATTTGCGGTAAAGCCGTAAAGAGGTTTTGCCCACAGCCGTTTAGACGGTTTGGAACCCGGACGGGAAAAGTTTCCGGCAGAAACTTCTCCAGAGTGGTTCAACTGGCAGATCAGAAGGGTATCGGGAGATGCCTCCTTCATCTTTTTTGCAAAGGCAGCCCACTCTTTTTTGTTGTTCTCATCTGAGATATCGATCAGGATCTGATCGATCCTGGCTCTGGCTTCATACTGCATCGTTACCGATTCAACGATGACCATACCTGCTCCGCCGCGCATCAGTCTCTCATAACGCTTTATGGAGAGCTCGGAAAAGGCTCCGTCTTCCTGAGCATCGTCGCATTCCATCGGCTGGATGACAAAACGATTTTTCATGGTCAACGGTCCAACTTTAAAGGGAGTCGCCAGAGGCAGTGTTCTATTATTCTCCATCGTATTCTTGTCTCCTTTCAGCCATCCGCTGCTGTACAATGATCATGCCTTTTTATAAGGTGCCCATCCGTGCGCACGATTACTCTCCCAGCAGCTGTCAAGCCATTGCATAATATCCAGTCCATCATCGATCGTCGGATAATATCCGTGAGCTTTGCCTTCCAGATCCAACAGGAAGTTCTCATAAATATTTGCGAATGCATAATAAAGGCCTTCGTGGTGCCCTGCGGGCAGACGCCCGGTGCTGGAAAGTTGTGGCAGAGCAGAATATCCATTGCCCTTGGAGACGATCATGGTCGGATAGCCTTCTTTGGTCAGTTTAAAGGTCTCGGCAGACTTATTTTCCCATTCGATAGCACCTTTCGTTCCATAAATGCGGATCGCGATCTCATTGTCGTTGCCGTATGCGATCTGTGTAGCAAAGATCGTGCCGGTTGCCCCGTTTTCATACTTTTCAAGTACACAGGAGTTAGTGTCTGTCTTATATCCGCCGACATTATCAAGAACACAGCAGACTTCCTTAAGCTTCATGCCGGTAAGGTACTCGATCGTAAACTGAGCGTGACTTCCGATGTCAGCGAGGGAATTCATTCTTCCAACGAGCTTCGGATCTGTTCTCCATGGCGGCATACCAGTATCGCCGGCAAGCCAGCCCTGAACATATTCTCCCGTCACCATCTTGATCTCACCAAGTTCACCATTATGGATGAGGTCACGCGCGTGGCGCAGGACCGGATAACCGGAATAGGTAAAGGTCACGCAGAACTTCAGACCCTTTTCATCTGCCAGTCTCTTCAGATCCGCTGCCTCTTCTCCGGTCAGTGTAACTGGTTTGTCAGAGGAAACATTGATATTCTGCTCCAGAAAAGCCTTTGCGATCTCATAATGGAACGCATTGGGAGTGGTGATAACGACAAAATCGATTTTATCCGGTCTCGCGCCCTCCGCTTCTGCCATCTCTTTATAGTTGCTGTATGTTCTTTCCGGGGAGACCCCATGGTAGTCCGCAGCTTCCTGGTTCTTGTCTGCGTGTCTGGAGAAACAGCCCGCAACTAATTCTGCCTTATGTGTCGCTTCGATACCGCGGATATGTACGTCTGAAATAAACGCCCCTTTCGCCGCACCAATGATTCCGTACGTCAACATATTCTTTTCTCCTATCGTCATTTAAGCCTTCGCCATATTATCTGTATTCGCCCAGGTCATCTCGCCGGCCTTTTCCCGGATAATGACACGGTTCATGAATTCGATCGCCTTCGTCAAGCCTTCCACATTGTTCATGTAAGTATCTTCATGCTCAATATTCAGATCACCGTCATATCCAACGTCCACCAGAGCAGAGATGATCCTCTTCCAGTAGACTTCATCATGACCATATCCAACTGTGCGGAACGTCCAGGATCTCTTTGTGCGCTCGGAATAATCCTTTGCATCCAGACGGCCGTTCACGCGGATATTTTCCATCTGCTCAATGCTGTCTTTTGCATGGAAATGCTTGAGAGCACCGCCCAGCTCATGGATGGCATCTGCTACATCGCAGCCCTGCCATACGATATTGGAGGGGTCGCAGGTGATGCCAAGGCCTTCGCTGTCGACCGCTTTATAGAGTTTCAGAGCAGTCTCTGCATTATATACATTGAATCCAGGATGCATTTCGATGCAGACTGTTACATGATGTTCCGCAGCAAAAGCCGCTTCTTTCTTCCAATAGGGAATCAGGACCTCGTTCCACTGCCAGTCATAAAGTTCCTCAAATTCATTCGGCCACGGCTGTGTGATCCAGTTCGGATATTTATTTCCTCCGGGCTCGCCCGGGCATCCGGAGAAGCATACGACCTTGCTGACGCCTAATTTTTCCGCTAAAAGGATCGTATTATCCAGAGTCGTTGTCGCATATTCTCTTGCTGCCGCATCCGGATGGACCGGGTTCACATGGGCATCCAGACAGCTGATTGGCAAATCGTATTTTTCAAAAACGGCCTTGAATTCCTGCAGCTTCTTCTCATCGGAAAGAAGCTCCGCCGGCTTGCAGTGGGCATCGCCGGTAGCGCCGCCGCATCCGACCTCGCAAGTATCAAGCCCCATGTCCTTCATGGTCTTAACCGCTTCTTCAACCGATCTGTCACTGAACAGGCAGGCAAGCACTCCAAGTTTCATTGTATTTTCCTCCTGAATAAATTTTTCGATACGTTTTCACTTTTGCAGGACGTCCTTTTGACATCTTCATTGTAAAGGGAAAAGAGCCGATCGATAATCCGCAGGTAATACCAGATGAATACCAGGAGGAAACTGGTATTGTTGCATAATTAATGTTTATCTTGTTAATAAGTATTGTATAATGTATATGATTCACAATAAGGTTTTGCGATTGATCACGCAAAAAGACCAACGCGCACCTATCTTCCGATAAGCGCAGCGGGAAAGGATAAAAAGATGGGAAAAAATATCAATCGTGATCTCCATAAACTCCCCAACTGGCTATATGTTCCAACGCTGGAGAAAATGATCACCAGAGCGGAAGACCTGGATGACTTTCTGGAAAAGAACCAGATCTTCATGTCCGTTCTGGATAGTATCCATGAGGGCGTTTCCATTTTATCCAGAGACAGGAAAGTCCTGTATCTCAACGACGCCATGAACGAATGGTATGACGAAAAAAGCGACACCTATTTGGGCTGTGCATGTCACCATATCTTTCATAATGCAGATTCTCCATGTGAAAACTGCCCTGCAATAACTGCAATAGCTTCGATGAGCCCCTGTGACGGGATGGTGACGTATCACTCGCCGGAAAGACCCAAAGGACAGGTATACCTGCACTGCACGCCGATCTTGAACGAAAAAGGCGAAATCAGCCTTATCATGGAATATGTCAATAACGTCTCCTTTGCTTCCAATTCGGAGGCGCAGATCGATCAGCTCACGGCAAAGCTGCAGCTGCTCGAAAAGCAGAACAAACTTCTGATCACGACTGTCACAGAGAAGGAAAAAGAGTACTATGACCTGCAGACCAAGATCCGGAGCAACTTTGAAAATTATATCCGGCCGGCCTTCAACTTCCTGTCAAAGGATATCAGCAGATCCGATTACAAGTTGGTCAACGATATCATCGACCATGCTCTCCTGTCGATCACAGAGAATAATCAGGATAATATATTCAGTGCTCTGACAGCACGGGAACTGCAAGTTGCAAAAGAGATCAAAAGCGGGAAAACTTCCAAGGAAATAGCGGATGATCTGTTTATCACCAAGAAAGCAGTGGATTTTCATCGCACAAATATCCGAAAGAAACTGGGGTTAGACCCCAAAGCCAACCTCAAAGTTTATCTGGAAATGCATCTTCCCTGACATATTCAATGGGAAACAGGTATCTTGAGCTTGGGTCGAAGCCTGCTACTCACAGCAAGAAAGGGGCTGTGTCATCTAATCGATGATGCAGCCCCTTCGTTTTACTTGAAAATAACGGCAGCCGGCCCTTCGAAAAGGGTCGGCTGTCGGCGTATAATTATAGTGTGAAAAATAACAAAACGCAGGCTGATTATACGAAATTTTGCGCCAATAATCAAATGTGCCTGCCCATGGATCTGCTCGTAAAAATTCCCGAGGATGATCCGGTCCTGTTACTCAACGCCATTATGGAAAGGATAGATTTCTCAAAATTTCAAAAAGCGTACTCCCGGTTTGGGAGAATCGAGTACTCGCCGCGCATCCTCACAAAAATTCTGGTCTACGGTTATTTTCGGAAGATCTATAGTTCTCACGAAATTCACCGAGCCTGTAAAGAAAACATTAATTTTATGTATCTGCTCGAAGGGGAACCTGCCCCCAGCGTGAGTACCTTATGCCGGTTTCGGCGAAATGTCCTGTCGGTGTATGGGGAAGATCTGTTATTCCAACTCGTCCATGAACTCGAACGCCGGAATGTCCTTTCCCTGGATTCCGTATTCATTGATGGAACGGAAATCGAAGCGAATGCCAACCGCTATACGTTTGTCTGGCGGAAATCCACTCAAAAAAACTGGTCCAACCTCCAGGAAACCCTTCACCGGGAACTTCCTGTGATCTTGCGAGAACACCAAATTCGCTATTCCCTTCCCAAAGAAATTCCGGCTCGAACCCTGCACAACATCTTAACGAGACTCTATTGCCAAAAGGAAGAGCAACATTTAGAATTTGTCCATGGCACAGGGAAACGAAAGCCCCCCTTACAACACCAGATTGAAGAAATTGAGCAATGGAAATTCCGGCTCGAAAAGTATGAAGAGAGTTTCTCTTTGTTTCAGGGAAGAAACAGTTACAGCAAAACTGACCATGATGCCACCTTTATGCGCATGAAAGAAGACCATATGCGCAATGGGCAGCTCAAGCCTGGCTACAATGTCAATGTAGCTACTGCCTGTGGGTTTATTGTGGGGAATTATATTTCTGCGGACCGCAGCGATGTGAACACATTAATTCCCATAAGTCGGAAATTACTAAGCCAATACACCATTCGAAATGTGGTTGCTGATGCCGGGTATGAAAGCGAAGAAAACTACAGTTTCTACGAGAAACTCCCCCAGACAGAACTTTGGGTGAAACCCAGCAATTATGAGCAGCAAAAGAAACGAAAATACCGGACCGATATTAGCCGGAAAGAGAATATGGTCTATGATGCCCAAAAGGATATTTATCTTTGTGCTGGAGGGAAGGAACTACATCCTTCCGCCACGCGGCATTACACCACGAAGTCTGGATATGTTACCGAGACAACGATTTACCAGTGTGAAGACTGCAGCCATTGCCCTTTGAAAAAGCAATGCATTA
>UQOE01000002.1 GCA_900542575.1 uncultured Oscillospiraceae bacterium | reverse complement strand
GTTCAAAGCCTTACAGGCTTAGAGCGAACCACCCGTTTTACGGGTGGACGCGATTTGAACCAAATTGCCAGGAGCAACCTCACTATTTGCAAAAGCGAGGTGGAACAAATGTGTCGAAAAATAACGGCATTCCTGCTGGCGCTACTTCTGGCGGCCGCCGTCTGTGTGCCGGCGCTGGCCGCGGACCAGCTGACGCGGGTGGCGCCTTCACCGGGCTCTGAACTGGAAGGCCTGGAAGATATGATGGAAATTGGACAGAAGATTCAAAAAGACTCTTATTACCCGAACGAAATCAAAAAGAAACTGGGGACGGATCCTTCTCTTTCGAATACAGCGGACACAGTAAGCCTTCTTTGGGACGACACGAATTGGGTAAATGATGTTGCCCGCTATTATGTCAAGTCCGACCTGCAGAATATGCTCGACAGCCTGGAAGCCGGTGATTCGCTGACGGTCAACCGTTTGCTGTCGGATTTGAAAGATGTGGAAGCAGACAAAATTTCCAGGCGCATTTAGGACCATGACATGGTGGAGACGGCATTCCCGGAGCACTGGACGGAAGTGACCAGGCCTTCGCCGGAGTTCCAGACGCAGACGCTGCAGTCCAAACTCGGGAAAAACGGGCTCTACTCCCTGAAAAACGGGCTGGATTCCATCGGCGTCAACAAAAACAATTACGTTATCTATTACGGCGATCGGGTGGAGCACTTTAACCGGGATCAATATCAGAACCTGCTTCTCTATCCGCGGATGAATTATGTCGGCCGCGGCTATGCGATCCTGTTTATGCAGGTCTTTTATGTCGGGAACAGGACGGCCACCATTAACGGCATCTCCAAAATTGTGATCAGCAACCGGGATGGCTCCAAGGTGTACGCCGGAGGCTATACCGATCCCCAATACTTTGATACACCTATCCGTCTGTACCCAAATGAGACCACTTACTTTGCTCTGATTTTCGATCCGACAACCTGGAACGATATGGCTTTTGAGGACGCCTCGGACAGCATGGACTACCAGTGCACGATTACCATTTCAAACCCGAACTGGGAAAGCTGAACATTCGAATCCTTCTTCTTTACCGAAACAGCCTGACGAACGTCAGGCTGTTTTTTGTTCGTTATTTCGATATAATAGTTTCATACTTAGGAGGGGGAATTGACTATGAAACAAAAACCACAACGACGGGTACTGGCCGTGCTGCTGGCATTGCTTGTCTCGCTGTCTGCCTGTGTGCCTGCACTGGCGGCGTCCGGGAATAACGGGGAATCGAGCGGGGAGCGGGCGACGCTGGGAGAGCTGATTGCGCTGGACCGCGCCTATCTGGAAGGGGTCTATCAGGCTATGGAAAAGGCCGGGAAGCAGTCTTCACTGCCGGCCTGGAATGAGCACACTGAACTCGCGGCGCTCGCCGCGGTCCTCGTCTCCCAGCAGATGCTGGTGGAGGAAGCATCGCGGGCGCAGTTCCGAAATGTGACGGAGAGCCTGAGAGAAGGGAAAGAGCCGACTCTTGCGGCGGAGCAGATCAAACTTATCATCCGCGAGCTGGATCTCTATTGGCTGCACGATGTATTAATGAACTCCGTACCGGCCCGCTGGTCAGAGGTCTCGGAGCCGAACGATGCTATGCGCAGGCAGCTGAAGAAAAGCGGCGGCCAGACGGTACACGGAGACAGTTCCACATCTTTTGCCATGAATCAGCATCTGTTTCAAAATACAGAAGGCGGACTGCATTACGATGTAGATGCATCCATCCCGATATATTTTTACCCGATGTTTGACATCTATACCAATGGTTATCAGATGATGACTTTCCGGGTGGTCTATAACGGCACCGGAACAATAAATATCGACGGCTTTTCGGAAATACAGATTCAGGACCTGACAGGAAGCACCGTCTATGCAGGCGGGTATCCGATCGGAGACAGCAATATCTATTTCCGTCAGCCAATCCAGGTCCACTCCGGCGAATCGGCCTATTTTGCCGTGCTGTTTGATCCGGGCACCTGGTACGATCTCTCGTTTGATTCCCTGTACGGGGCAGACGGGAAGCAGCAATTCGCTGTGCAGATGAAAATGATCAACCATCCGGAATCTTGAGGAGAAGAGAAATATGAGAACAAAATCGACACATCGCATCCTGGCGCTGTTTCTGGCGCTTCTATTGACCGCAGCGCTCGGCGCCCCGGCCGTCTCGGCCGCGGAGGCCGTTCAGGACCCGCGTCAGCAGCAGGCGACGCTGGGAGAGCTCATCGACATGGACCGGGAGCTCATGCAGAACATGTACACGGAACTGCGCAGTGACTTGCCGAAGACCATTGTGCCCTCCTTCCAGGAAAACCCCGAAGGCTGGGCGCTCGCCGGCATGCTCGCTTCGCAGAAAGCCCTGATCGGCTGGGCCGCCTGGTCGGAGGCACAAAATGTCATGAATGCCCTGCAACAGGGACGGGAACCGACCCCGGCGCAGGAGCAGGTAAAGCTGGCCATCTCCCAATTCGATCTGGAGATCTACCGGAACGGAATCAAAAATTCCCTGCCCGGCCACTGGCTTGAAATTGGGGAGCCTTCGGATGGGGTCCGGGAGGAGCTCGTAAAGAGCAGCGGACAGACCCGCCATTCCGATCAGATGTTTACCTGGGCACCCAATATGCAGATTGAAAACTGGCTGCAGGGTCATCAGCAGGCGATTGATACCAACTCGAACTACGTTTTTTATCCGGAGTGTATCTTCCTGCCCGGAGTGGGCTACGCCGCCATCTTTTTCCAGGTGGTTTACAAAGGCAATACTTCGCTTACGATCGATGGCATTTCCCAGATTGAGCTGAAGGACAAGCGGAGCGGCATGACCTTTGCCGGCGGCACAGTCGGCGGGGACTATGGAAGTTCCTTCTTCCGCGGGCCGATCCAGGTTAATAAAGGCGAATCTGCCTACTTTATTGTCGTCTTTGATCCGGGTACCTGGTACGACCTCGACTTCGCCGATCTTTACGATGCAAATGGCGATGCCAACTGTGCTGTCCAGGTCACCCTTACGAACCACAACGCCGAGGCGGCGTAACAGGAGAGATTATGAGAATTCGACGTATTTTGGCATGGGTGCTCGCCGCAATTCTGACGGCGGCCATCTGCACACCGGCCGCATCCGCAGCCGAGAAGAGCCGTGAATCGAGCGGGGAGCAGGCGACGCTGGGCGAGCTGATCGCGCTGGACCGGGAGCTGATCCAGAACATCTATACCGCCACCGCCGAGGTGAACCGGCGGTCGCTTGTCCCGGAGTTTCGGGCACAGCCGGAGACATGGGCGCTGGCGGCTGCCCTGGCGGCGCAGCGGGCGCTGATCGGCGCAGCTGCCTGGGAAGAGGCAGAAAATGTCATCACCGCGCTGCGGCGCGGGGTGGAACCGACCCCGGCGCAGGAGGAGATCCGAATTGTCCTGAAGCGCTTCGACTTCCAGCTTCTCCACAACGCGCTGATCAACTCCCTGCCGCCCCACTGGGCCGAGGTCACCCGGCCGACGCCCGCCATGCAGGCACAGCTTGCGAAAACAGGCGGGCAGACGGTGCCCGGCAGGACGTTCTTCGACCTGAGCCCCAACTACTTCAACTCCCAGCGGCGCAGCTTCGATCGGGATACCAGCGCGGTCTTCTACCCGCTGGCCTTCGTCCACGTCGGGGACTATGCCATGGTTTACTTTGAAGTGGAGTACACAGGTGACTCGTCCTACACCATTGACGGGTTTGAACAGTTCGAACTTCGTGCGAAAGACGGCAGCACGGTCTACGCCGGCGGCTATGTCGGCGACTCCACCTATTTCCGCGGCCCGATCCGCCTGAACAAAGGCGAAGCCGCCTATTTTGGCATCGTGTTCGATCCGGGTACCTGGTACGACCTGAACATGGAAGATCTCTACACCGGTTCCGACACGTCGGTCAGCTGCCTTGCCGTGCTGACGAACCGGCACGCGGAGGCGTGAGACAGGGTGACTTGGGTCAAAATCTTTCTTTGTGCAGGCGGCCATGCGCGGGAGGGAAGAAAATTATTTTCGTCCGAATCAACCGGCATTTCGCACACAATTCAGAATGATTCCTGTTAACGGGTATAGTTACTCTTTTGTTTGAGACATACCCGGGAATTTTGTATCAAAAGTGGGGAAGGATGCTGGAATATCAAAGTCTACCCCGCAGTCGACCGTCGAGAAGCCGATTTTGAGCGGAAACAGGGCGAAATCTCCGGGGATAGCCGCTCAAAAATTTAATATTTCCCCGTGAGCGGCGGCTCGGCGGGGAAAAGCTCCTCGTGAAGTCCATAATCCCCATATCAGCAAGAAAAAAGACCGCTGCAGGCACTCCTGCAGCGGTCCTTTTCGTGTATTTCAGATGTTAATTCCCGCCAACATTATAGCTGATGATTCGGTCATCCCGTGTCGTCGTGGGAGCCGGCTGGCTCGTGGCCTGGGTTGCCGGCGTGTTACCCCTTGCACGATTGGCGCCGGCGCCGGCATTATTTCCGCCGGTCGGCTGGACGGACTGAATATTCCGGGTCGTGGAATTTTGGCCGTTTCTGCCGGAACGCTGCTGTCCCGTGCGGCTATTTCTGGCACTGCTGCTGACGGCGCTGCTGCTCCGGCGCGGCGCGTTGCCGCCGCTGTAATGATGAACCACTGTGCCGATGACTGCTGCAACAATGCCGATGGAGATAGCAAGGGCAATCCAGCGGAAAATCATGTGGGAACGTGGTACCGCTCTTGCTGCATTGACCGTGCTGCCGGCGGCGGGCGCCTTCTGCTCGGCGGTAAAAGTCTGGCCGCTGCCTGCGGAGACAGCCGCCGGTGCGGGTTCCCATCCAAGCCCCTGATGAATGCGGCGCAGAAGCACCATGTTTTCGAAGAGGGCGGGGAAGGTAAAGCCGTGGAGATTGATCTCGTCGCGCTGTTCCATGGCACTTGCGGTCTTCTCCATTTTCTGAAGGGCATAGTGCTTACGGCTCTTTACGGTGCCGAGCGGAATCTCCAGCTGTTCGGCAATCTCTTTCTCCTTATAGCCCTGGTAGTAGAGCGAAATTAGACGGCGCTCCTCGTCGCCCAGGGTCTCCATGAGGCGGTCGACCAGGAGGTCGTCCATCATGGCGTTGATTTCGTTGCCGCTGCCGCTCATGTACATGACCTGGTCGTTGGAGACGGCGCTGTCATAGACTTCGGCGATGGGCGTCGCCGGGTATTTCTTTTTATGGTTGTCGAGCTCTTTTTTGCAGCAGTTCTGCGCAACGGTGTTGAGCCAACCCATGAATTTTTCCGGTTCTTTGACCTGACTCAGCTTCTGATACATGATGAGATAGGTCTCCTGGACCATCTCTTCCGCCTGGCCGCTGTTTCCCATAAACTTGCGGCAGGTAGCCGTGACCATCCCTACACTGTGAAAGTAGAGATCGTTGAAGGCGGATTCGTCACCATTCAGGCACGCCTTGATAGATTGTGCATAGTTAAAGCTGTCGGTTTGGGCCATAGAGGTTCCTCATTTTATTAGAATAAAAACATTATAGACGGATTGAAAACAGATGGCAAAGTTTTCTTAGTGTAACAGAATGCCGGACAGAAACAGTGCCCGTACCCGAAATGGAGCGGATACAGGCAGTCTGTGTCGGTTAATTGTTTACATCCATATTGAAGACACGATCATCTGCTGTCGTGGCGAGGTTGGCTGCCTGCGTCTGCGGGGCGGATCGATTATTGTTGGCCGCGTTCTGCTGACCTCGGTTCTGCGCGGCCTGCTGCGCCCGGTTGGCCCGGGCCGCAGTGGTGCTGTTTGCCTGAGAGCGGTTCCGATTTGCCGCCTGGCCTCCGCCGGCCGCAGTTGACCTGCTTACGGAGGTGACGACGGAGCGGGAGGGCATCAGAGAGCCGGCGTTTTGGGTACGGTGCGTAATGGCCAGAGAGACAGCTGCTGCAACGACCCCGAGCGAGAGGACGACAGCAAGAATGCGCCAAAGCATAACATGGCTGGACGCCTTTGCGCCTGCCGCAGCAGAAGCTTCTCCGACGGAACCGGCGGGATTCGCTTTCTGTTCCGCCTGAAATGTGCTTGCGGGCGCGGATGCGGAAAATCCAAGTGCCTCCTGGACACGGCGCAGGATGCGGAGCGCGCCGAAAAAGGCCGGGGCCGTGAAACCGTGCAGCTTGTAACCCTCTTTCTCCTCGATTTCCTCCGCCTGCTTCCGCATTTTCCCGAGGGCGTAGTGTTTGCGGCTCTTGACGGTGCCGAGCGGAATTTCCAGCATTTCGGCAATTTCTTTCTCTTTGTAGCCCTCGCTGTAGAGGAGAATGCAGCGTCGCTCCTCTTCATTTAAGTCCGAAAGGAGCTGACCGACGAAATCGTCGTTGGCAAGTTCGTTAAACTCATCCCGGTTCATCTGGTACAGGATGCGCTCATCTGCCATGTTGTCGTCGTGGACTCCGCCAATAGGTGTTGTGCGGCGCTCCTTTTCTTTGGTCTTGTTGCTCCCGTTTTCCCGGTAGCAGATATTCCGGGCAACGGTGCAGACCCAGCCGTTGAATTTGCTGGGATCTTTAATCTGATACAGCTTGTGGTAGACCTGAATATAGGTCTCCTGCACCATGTCGTCGGTCATGGAACGGTCGCTGACCGAGGAGCGGCAGGTGGCGTAGACCAGGTCGTAGGACTGCCAGTAGAGGCGGTTGAACGCCTCTTCATCTCCGCGAATGGCAGCTTTGACGTTGGATGTGTAGTCAAAATTATCTTCGTATGCCATGAAAATAGATAGCTCTTTCCCAATGAGTTTTGTATGTCAATTTTACAACATTGTATTTAAAAAAGACACATTTCACGGCAAACTGGTTCATTTTTCTTCCTACAATAAAGTTTATCTATGCCGAATGAGGAGCGCCTCGGAGTCGAAGCTCTGGGCGGGAGAAAAGTCAAATTTATCTAAAATGCATAATTTTTGCACATCAAGTTGTCCAAAATTGCTGTAATGGCTATCTCCTTTACGCACACACATGACAGCTGCCGAAAATGGCGTAACAGCTAGGATTGAAAGGATTTCTGGCGTCAGTTCCCAGGGCAGGCAGCTCAGAATTTTATCCGTCTTCCACTCGGGGAGCACGAGACGGGCATCGTCGCAGATAATTTGTACATCTGGATCGAACTGAAACTGTTCTATCAGATACCCACAAAGCTCGGCGTCTTTCTCGACGAGCGTCAGCGACCGGCAGCGCGGTATATGGCGGGACACGGTACCCATCCCTGCTCCGAGCTCCAGGACCCGGTCCTCCGGTCCAATCTCCAGCGCGTCCATCATCTGCGCGATCTTCGATTTGTTGACAAGAAAGTGCTGGTCCATATCCATGGCGGGTCTCCTTATTAATTATATGGAATATCTTGGTGAGTAGTACTACTTAATATTTGACTGGATTCTGTATCTGAAGTTTGGCCTGGGGGATCATCATTATTGGTCACAACGAGCCCTGCAGGAAACGGCTGACGGACACTTGTTACACTTATATTTCTTTGCTGGATACTAACAGAGGCTGTTTTGCGGGGATTTGCTGCTGCAGCGCGGACAGCAGTAGAATTCGTGGTCGTTGAGACAAACACATTCGACGTCCCCGGCCTCTGTTCCCGGCTATAGCTAATGCCATAGCCGATTCCACCAGCAGCTACTCCAATTGTAAGCATAATTGCAAGCAGTTTTCACCAGAAGGAGACACCGGCCGTATGGGCGGCGGCGATTGGAGCCGGGGCGGAGACAGCCGCGGACGCTGCAATGGATGGATCGCGCAGAGATTGATAGAGGCGGCGGGCATGGATCAGGGCGGGGAAGGAGAACCCGTGCAGTGCGATGCCTTCTTTTTCCTCAATGTCGTCTGCTTTCCTCCGCATTTTCTTCATGGCATAGTGTTTGCTGCTTTTGACGGTGCCGAGGGGGATGTTGAGCATTTCAGCAATTTCGCGGTCTTTGTAGTTCTCCATAAAGTACAAATAAATGCAGCGGCGCTCCCTCTCCGAGAGATCCGCCATGATCTGGCGGAGGAGTTCGTCGTTTTCGAGGTCTGCCGTCTCATCCCGGGCGGTCTGGAACAGGATGCGGTCCTCGGCGACATTGTCGTCGTGGAGATCCGGAATCGGCGTCGTCCGGCGCTCGCGTTCGGCGGTTTCGTTGCGCTGATTTTCCCGAAAGCAGCGGTTGCGGGCGATGGTGGTGACCCATCCGTTGAATTTCTCGGGGTCGCGCAGCTGGGAAAGGCTGCTGCGGACCTGCACGTAGACGTCCAATACCATGTCGTCGGTGAGTGTCTTGTCCTTCAGATATTTGCGGCAGGCGGCTTCTACCAGTCCGATCGACTGCATATAGAGGCGGTTGAACGCCTCTTCGCTCCCGCCAAGGATCTGCTGAATATTTTCCGTGTAGTCAAACTGCTTGGAATAGGCCATGTCGGTCTCCACGCTCCTTCTTCAAACTTCGCAGGAAGAAGAGGGGATGACAGGGGGAAAAAGTTCTGCCAATCTTTCCAAATCCGGCCGGTGGCGGAACGAAGGTCAATTGTGCTATAATTTAAAATCAGATTCACTATAGGAGTGAGAACGATGCCAAAACAGTATTTAGATTCGTATGCCGACATCTGCATGAAATCCAACCGGGACTTCGATGCATTCTACCGCCAGATCGACCGGGAAATCCAGGCCCGGGGCAACCGCCAGGAGGCCCTGCGGGATATCTCTATCCAGGTCATGTCGGCGGTCATGCAGAACGATCCGGACCGCGCCGGCGTGGTGGAACAGTACTTCCGCGGCTACGCCAACATCAAAGACTGGCAGGCTTCCCGCCAGTCGTATCACGTGGAAAAAGGTCTCTACAACGCCCTGATGGCCGCGGACATTACGACCGTGAAGAGCGAGATGCTTCACCCGCCGTTCAACACCTTTTTCCTGGATCTGCACGATGCCAACAGCGAAATCAACGGCATCTTCGTTGAGACGGACATTCCGGACGCAGTGCTCCAGTGCCTGACCTTCTTCCGCAACGGCTTCGTCGTCACCGGCACCTGGAAGGCAGACGCCGACCCCGCCAGTCTGAAGATTGACCGCGTTACCGAGGAGCCGCCGCAGCTGGGACTCCGCGCCGCTCTGCTCCTGACCGCCTATCTGAGCCAGAAAGAGCCCGATGTCGCGTTCCACAAGGAGACCTGCGTCTCCCGCAAAAAGGTCGGCAAGAAGACCCATCAGATGATCCGCCCGTCCTACTGGGAGGTCGGCGCGCAGTCCGGCGCCCCCATGAAGGATCTGGCCGACAAGGTCATCGCCTCCGGGGAAGATCCCATGGAAATCCACTGGGTGGAAGAGGGCAAAACCACGAAGTCCCAGAAGCCCCACATTAAGCGTGCGCGATTCGAGGGTCGCCGCGTCAACGCAAAAGACGCCGATGGCAAAGATATCGTTCTCGAGGACGGTACCAAGGCCAAAACCATTATGCCGACTTTCACTCTGGCAAAGGCCATAAAGCTTCCGGAATAACTGTTTTCAATAGACTGACCGCCTCCCGCGAGAAAAGCGGGAGGCGGTTTTTTGCATGTGTTTTGTGCAGATTGGCTTCATAGAATGGCAGCGGTTAGCCGAAGCAATTCGTGTGTTCTGGCGCCGCCCGGCTGGGTGTGGCAGATATTATTTCAAGTTTTTTCGAAAATGGCAGATCTGTTTTCAAGTTCGGCTTTCTGATCTGCCAGAACGGCATTCCGGCAAAAGAAAAAAGGACCGCTGCAGCGGTCCTTTTTGTGTGCGGAAATTACAGATATACTTTTTCGGCGAGCTCATCGGCTGGGCCGGCATCGGCAGGGGTACGCAGGCTGGCATTGAGCACCACGATTACCGCGGCGGCCGACAGGACCAGAATAACGATGGAGGCTGCGACAGATGGGGTATTTATCTGCCTCAGGAGATCGTGGACGGTCTCGGGTCCTGCCATTGCGATGCCCTGGAAAAAGCTGTTCATGTCGAACCCCATATTCAGCACCTGGGCCTCGTTGAGAAAATACTGCATGGTGGGGATGAGGAAGAACAGCGCGACAAAGTCAACGCCGACGGCGCAAAGCGTCTGGATGAGATGCGGATAGCCCGCCTTTCGTCCCAGCTGGATTCCGCCGAACACGGCGGCCGCAAAGTTCAGGACGATGGCCCCGATGAAAAGAATCATGGAGACGGCGGCGATTGCGCTGGAGCCGGCAGAGCCGGTGTACCAGATACGCGGGAGCGCTGTGCGGGTGGGCGCAATGAAGATGAGCGCCAAAACAGACGCCAGCAGACCGAGCACAGTACCTGAAAAGGCGATGCCGCTGTACTGAGAGGCGGTCATATTGGTGACAAAGGATGGCCAGTGGAAGAACCTCTTCTGGCTCTCATCTGATTTCGGGGCGGACTGGTTCTGCAGCTCTGTTCCGCAATTGGGGCAGTACTTCAGGCCGTCCGGCATTTCGAATCCACAGTTCGGACATTTCATTCTTTTTGCTCCTTTCCAATGTTAACGGCAACTATTATAGATCACGATTGTGAAAAAAATAAGAAGCGGGAGAAATCCCGCTTCTGAAAATGAAAGTTTTGTTTTTATTCGGCAGGCTCCCGGTACAGGTAATCCAGCGACAGGATGACGGCGATGCCGATGGCGGAGAGGGCCAGAACCGTAATGCTGGCGGCCGCAGAGGGGTATCGGTCAATATAGGGAATGGAACTGTAAACAAAGTTTGTAAAGTCATCATAGAAGCCGCTGTATTCACCGAGATATTTCGCCGCTGCATAGAACGTCTGATAGGTGGGAATCAGGAAGAATGCGGCGCCGAAGACGACGACATCCGTAATCAGGTTCGCCGCCAGATTTTTGATAGTACTTCGCCGTGCGAGCTGGATGATGTCGATAGTAATGGAAAACGCCAGCAGCACAAGGGCGGCAATCATCAGAATGATGAAAAAGACAGTGACCGCAACCGAACCGGAAGAGCCGGTGTCAAAGACGCGCGGCAGTCCCTCAGCGTCCTGTGTGATAAAAATGACGCCGCAGAGGGCGGCCAGCAGCGCCGCCTGAAGGCCGGCGAGGGACAGGTTTCGGACGTCGCCTGTGGTCATCGTCCGAATGAAGGAAGGCCAGTTCAGCGGCTGCCGCGGCTGCTTTGGCTCCGGCGGCACCTGCTGATAAGAGGGCTGCTGAGGGGCCTGCACCGGGGGTTTCGGATGGGATGGATCTGCCGGTGTATCACCGGTCAGGCTGAACCCGCAGGAGGGGCAGAACCGGGAACCGTCCGGGAGCTGGGTTCCGCAGTTGGGACAAAACATGGAAAATCTCCTTTCTTACACTAATTATACAAGAATTGTACATGATGTATGATAGAATAAAAACACTGTTGTTGAATTTCTTTTATAAAGATTCCTTCAACGAAAAAAAGGTTCTGTGGAAAGGAAAAAGGTTTTTATGACAAATATTGAATCGAGAAGGGGAAGAAGCCGCGGTGTTTTGGCGGTGCTGCTCAGTCTCCTGATGATGGCCAGCCTGCTGCTGGCGCCGACGGCGGGGGCCGCGGAAAAATCGGGCGGCACCGATTCGCTGAAGGTGGTGTCTATGTCGGACTGCCATGTGCTGGCATCCGATCTCATTGAGGACAATGCGGGCTACTGGCACATGCGCAACAAGGTGCCGAAGATGCTCTCGGAGAGCGAGGCCATCTTCCTGGAACAGCTGAATCAGGTCCGGAAGGAGAAACCGGACGTGCTTCTGCTCTCAGGGGACCTCACCAAAGACGGAGAGGCCGAGAGCCACCGCGTGCTGGCGGCCAATCTCGAAAAGCTGAAAAAAGAGATGCCGAAGATGCATATCTACGTCATCAACGGCAACCATGACATCAACAACCGGAAGGCGGAGGACTACAGCAAGCCGATGGTGGACGGCAAGGCCGCAAAGGCAACCCGCACCACGCCGGAGCTCTTCCGCGCAATCTACAGCGGAGTCACATACAGCGATCCAACGGTAATTGCCCGCTATACGCCTCCCGCGGGGAAGGAATCCGGGCAGGAGTCCTATGCGGCGCGGCCGAAAAAGGGCTATACCATCCTTGCCCTTGACTCCTGCTGCTATAGTGCGGACAATACCAGCAACCAGAAGGAGGAGCACCAGACCCGCGGTGCCATCTCCAAAGATCTTGAAAACTGGGCCCTGAAGCAGATTGCGGCGGCCCGGGCCAGAGGCGACGTCGTTATTGGACTTCAGCACCACGGCCTGGTGGCACACTTCTCCATCCAGCCGCTCTATCTGAAGACGTATCTGGTGGATGACTGGGACCGCATCTCCAAGGAGTTTGCAGATGCAGGCATGCATTTTGCGTTTACGGGCCACGCCCATGCGCAGGATGTCGCGAAAAACCGGTCGGAGAAAGGCAACGATCTCTACGATATTGAGACCGGATCGGGCTCACAGTACCCGTGCCCCATGCGGGTCGTCCAGTTCAGCCGCAGTTTCCGGAACGGCGCGGAGCAGATTCAGGCGGACGGGAGGACTATCCAGAACCTGAAAATCCAGTACTATGACAAGATTCTGAAGAAGCAGAACAACATCGACGATCTGACGGCCTACAGTCGAAACTTCATGCTCTCCAAGGCCATCTTCCGGAACTACCTGGCCATCACGCTGGAGGACGGATTTGCCGACAAAGGGATCGACTTCCCGGACTCCGTTCTCGACTGGCTGGGAGGACTCACCGATGATCTCTCCGATCTGCCCCTCGGCGACGGCAGCGGCAGGACGCTTCTGGACTATGTCAACTATGTCTATGCCGTGAACTCGGACGGCACAGACAATGGTCTGATGCCCGCCTGGGTTCAGGCCGGAACCGAGCGCGTCTCCGACGGCACCCTGGTCAACCAGATTGCCGCTGTGCTCGCCGTCCATCTCGCTGAAATCCCGGCCGATACCGCAAAGACCATTCTGAACGTGCTCCTGCCGGAGGATGTCCTGAAAAACGCCGGTCTGGACGCAGAACGGGATGTCTATAACGCCGTCCTGAATGGTGCCGGCAAGGCAAAAATCCTGCGCGGCCCGGTCACCAGGACCCTCTGCGGTCTTTTGGTCGATGCCGTCGATTCCTTTACCGACGACCAAAACGATCCGAATGATATTTCCTTCTCTATAACCGAGACGGAGCGGGAAAACGGTGTCATGAACGACGGACAGGGTTTCACCGCTCCGCTCATTGCGAAGTCGGACACGCCGGTTTATCAGGCTATTATTCAGATCTCGAAGCGGATTACGCCGAGTGACTAAAGATAAACAGCGATAGAAGAAGACCGCATTCTGCACAGCTATGCAGGGTGCGGTTTTTTTGACGGGGAGCTCCGGCGAAGAGGAATCAGGGATGCAGGGGTCTGGCACAGGCTGGTATAATAATAACAATCTCAAACAGGGGGCCTGATTATGAATCCAAAATCGACACTGACTCTGGTGCACATGGCCGACGGGCACATAGCGCTCGGAAGCACACTGGCCAATACAGAGAAATACCGCGCTCTGCGCAGCAGCGGGCGCAAGATGATTGCGGAGAGCGAGGCCATCTTCGACCGGCAGCTGCAGGAGGTCCGCAGACTCCGTCCCGACGTTCTGCTCCTCTCAGGCGATCTCACGAAAGACGGGGAGCGGCTCTGCCATGAGGCTATAGCCCGGAAGCTTGGCGCCCTGAAAAAGGATCTGCCAGATCTCCATATCTGTCTCTGTCCCGGGAACCACGATATCAACAACCCCGACGGATTCAATTTTCGCACTGGAGAGAGCATGAATTCCGTCACGCCGGAACAGTTTTTCGATCTTTACCGGGAGACAGTCTTCGAAGACCCCGGTATCCTGGAGCGCTATCATCCCGAAACCGGGCAGGCAGGGGATGGATCGTACGCCTCACGGCTGAAAGAGGGGTTCACCATTCTGGTGCTGAACTCCTGCTGCTGCACTGCCGATGTCACCTTCAGCAGAGAAGATCGCGCGGAGGGGCATGGACTGCTGACGGCCCCTCTCATGGAATGGGCGCTCGGTCAGATACAGGAGGCTGCAGCACGTGGAGATGTGGTCATCGGCATGATGCACCACAATCTGCTGCCGCACTACACGCTGCAGACGGTGCTGACCAAACAGTACCTGATTCCGGATTGGGAGGCGGCTGCCGCGGCGTTCGCCGACGCCGGCATGCATCTGATTTTCACCGGGCACAGCCACAAACAGGATGTCGCCAGGCTCGTAACCAAACGGGGAAACGCCATCTTCGACATCGATACGGGGGCTGCCGTAACCTTCCCGTCCCCGATGCGATCCATTACTGTATCGGGTACGCCCCGTCAATTCCAGATGCGGGGCGAGACTGTTGAGCATCTGGATCTGCATTTTAAAGACCCGGTAGAGGGCTGGACGCGGGATATCCCGGACCTCACCGAGTACGGACGCGGGAAAATGATGCCCCCGGCCAAATTCTGCAGGAAGTTCGGCCCCCGCGTGCCCGAAAGTCTGCTCCAGGCACTGGCGCGTTTCCCGGTGGCCAAGGGACATACGTTTCTCTCGTATCTGAACTTCCTGACCGGCGCCCTCGCCGACGGCTGCGACCATGTCCAGCGCCCCTATTGGTTCCGCGCCGCATCCCGGAAATTTGCAGACGGCTCGATGCTGGATCGCATGGCGGAGACGGTTGCAGAGCAACTGCATTCGGAGAGCCCGGAGAATGCGCTGGCGGCCCTGGAGGATCTGCTCCCGGCGCCCTTTTTTGCAGCGGGAGGGCTGGATCCGGTAAACGATGTCTTCCAGCCGATTCTGTGGAACGGGGCGGTCCCGGAGCGGCCGAAGAGGATGATGGCCGATTTTGCGCAGGAGCTTGTCGAGTCCTACTGTGGGTCAAAGACGGACTTCCCGGACAACGATTTCAACCTGCACCTCTCGCAGGATGACCGCGGCGCTGTGAACGATGGAAAAACGGCTCCGCGGCTGGTGTCCCCGAATGCGGACTCCGCCCCGTACCGGGCGCTGCACGACCGTGTTCCGGACGCGTGATCTGTGTTATAATCTAGGCATTACCAATACGACAATCGGAGGTTCCCCAATGCGAGTCTTAATTGTAGAAGACGAGGTCAAACTGGCGGAGGCGCTGGCGGAAACTATGAAGTCGCAGCGCTACTTTGTCGACGTGGTCCACGACGGCGAAAATGCGTTTGACTATGCTATGAGCGACATTTATGACGTCATTGTTCTGGACGTCATGATTCCGAAGATGGACGGCTTCGAGGTGGTCCGCCGCCTGCGGGCCAATAAGAACACAACGCCTGTCATCATGCTGACGGCGCGGGACGGCTCCGAAGACAAGATCCGCGGTCTCGACGCCGGCGCAGACGACTATCTGACGAAACCTTTTGTCCCCGGTGAACTGCTGGCCCGCGTCCGCGCGGTCTCCCGCCGCCAGGGCGAAGTGGTGCTCAACGAGCTCGCGTTTGAGGACATCAAGCTGGACCTCTCCAACTATTCCCTGGTCGGACAGACCCGCAGCATCAATCTCGGCCCGAAGGAGTTTGAAATCATGCGCCTTCTCATGTCGAGCCCCAATGTCATCGTCCCGAAAGAGGACATCCTCGTCAAAGTCTGGGGCACTGAGTCAGACGCCGAGGACAACAACGTAGAGGTCTATATTTCCTTCCTGCGCAAGAAGCTCCGCCACCTGAATGCCAACGTACAGATTGCAACCGTCCGCAAGGTCGGCTACCGACTGGAGGCGAAGCCGTAAGGTGTTAAAAAAATTAAGGCGGCAGTTTATCGCCGTTTCGTTTACCATCGCCTTTATCGTGGTGGTCTGCGGCATTGCTACCCTCTGTGGTCTCAGCTATTCCTACCAGAAGCGTTCTTCCCTCAGCACAATGGAGGAACTTCTGAACACCATCACGACTTCCAACGGCATTACCAATGTCGCCAATTTTTACTACAACGGCAGCCGGACGGAAAAGAGCGGCGACTATAACGGCGTCATCTTCGTCGTTATTACCGATGCCAACGGCAACATCCTGACCGCCGGCTGCACGTCTCTGCAGAATGTGGCAGTGGACGGCAATATGCTGGCGGATTCGTCCCACTATGCGGTGGGCGCCAAAAAGGAACGCGGCAATGTGAAGGGATATTCCCTGCGGTACCTGCGGGAACCGTACAAGGGCGGCTATAAGATTGCCCTGGCGGACCGCTCCCAGGAGCTCTCCAGCCTGTACTTCCAGCTCCGTATGTATATCTTCGGCGGCCTGGCGCTGCTGCTGGTTGCGTTTCTCATTATCTATTTCATGTCCGGCCGTGCCATTCAGCCGGTGGCCAAGAGCATCGAGGACCAGAAGCGGTTTATTGCCGACGCCTCCCATGAGCTCAAGACCCCGGTTACCGTCATCCTGGCCAACACGGACATTCTGGAGAGCGACTTAAATGCCACCATCGGTGAGCGGAAGAAGTGGCTGGACAGCACCAAGTCTGAGGCCAACCGCATGACCAAGCTGGTCAACGAAATGCTTTACCTGGCCCGGGCAGACGCCGGCATCCAGCCCAAATTCCAGTTCAGGCACATCTCTCTCAGCGACCTCGTATACGACTGTGTCCTGACCAGCGAGGCCCTTGCCTATGAAAACCACGTGCACCTCAAGGCAAAGATCGCCGACAACGTCTATCTCATCGGCGACGAGGCCAAACTGAAGCAGGTCTTTATCGTGCTCATTGAGAACGCCATGAAGTACGTGGAGCGCAACGGCACCATTCAGGTCAATCTGGAGACCACGCCGCTGACACGGGTCGCACGCGTCAGCGTCATCAACACCGGCGAGCCCATTCCGGCAGACAAGCGGGACCACCTCTTTGAGCGTTTCTTCCTCGCGGAGGAATCCCGTACCCGGGAAAAGGGCGGCTATGGCCTCGGCCTCTCCATTGCCCAGAATATGGTCGAACAGCACAACGGTGAAATCGGACTCGAGTACTCGGATGAGGAGCGGGGCACCTGTTTCTGCGTCCGTCTCCCCATGGAGGGAAATCTCAAGTTCCCGCACGTCACACAGGACAACTCATAATCCGCATGCAATTTTCAGTCAACGACATTCCGGTGCGCGTCGAGCGCAAGCGCATCCGAAATCTCCATCTCTATGTCAAGCCGCCCTACGGCGAAGTGGTCGTCACGGCACCGAACTATACGTCGGACCGCACCATTCAGCGGTTTCTGGACAGCCGCTCGGACTGGGTTGCGGCCAACGTGGCAAAATTTCAGCGCTCGCCGGTCACGCAGAACCCGGACTTTACCGACGGCGAGGTCTTCCCGCTGTGGGGCGACATTTACCCGCTGCAGACCGTGAGCGGGGCAAAAAACCGGATCGCGCTGGTGGGGGAGGAAGAAGGGGACCCGTATCTCCAGATGACTCTCAGGGGGGAACCGGACCGGGAGGCCCGCCGCAGGGTCCTGGTTGAGTTTTATCGTGGCGAACTGAAGGAGCGCACCGAGGTCCTGCTGCCCCAGTGGGAACAGTACACAGACCTGCACTGTTCCGCCTGGACGACCCGCTTTATGATGTCGCGGTGGGGCAGCTGCAACACGCAGACCAAAAAGATTACGCTGAATGTCCAGCTCGCCCGTCATCCGGAGGAGTGCCTCTCCTATGTTATCCTGCACGAGCTGTGCCACACGGTCGTGCCGAACCACGGACCGGCTTTCAAGGCGCTGGAGTCCAAGTATATGCCCGACTGGCCCCGGGTGCGTCGGGAGCTGAATGGAATGGACTCAGATGTGCCCATCTGGTAAGGAGAAAAAGAGGCCGCTGCAGGAAATATCCTGCGGCGGCCTTTTCGTCCCCGTCAGCCCTGTGCGGGCAAGCGCTGTTAAGTTCTATGGTATTCAAAATTCAGCTTATCATAGCACTTCCCGTCAATTTCCAGGGCATTGTGCGATACGGAAGTCAGAACCATACCGGCCCTCTGTAGGGCGGTCTTTGAGCCGATGTTGTCGGCGGCGCACCATGCGGTGACGGTCCGAATGCCCTCAGGACCGGTCAGATACTGCAGGACACAGGTCAGCGTCTCACGGGCGAAGCCCCGGCCCCAGAAGTCCTGGCGGATGCTGATACCGATTTCAATTGTGCTCCGGGGGGCGTCAAAGTCATAGGCGCCGACTGTGCCCGCCAGCCCCCCCGTCAAACTCAATGGCCCAGCCGTAAAAATGCGGATCTGCCTCATACTGCGCGATACAGTGCTCGACAGCGGAAGCTGCCTGGGATTCCGTAGCGTAGGGGTTCCATCCGGAATACTGATACATTGCCGGATTGCACCCGAAGAAGCGGTGGAGAAGGGGTGCGTCCGATCTTGTATAGCGCCGCAGGGTAAGGCGGTTTGTGGTTAAGCGTATGGTACCACTCATGGGGATCCTCCGTTGAAAAAAGGCACGGTCCTAAAAAGAACCGTGCCTGAAAAGATCAGATGCTTATTTGGAAGCAGCTGCGACGATGGTGGCAAAATCGTCGGGCTTGAGGGAAGCACCGCCGATGAGGCCACCGTCAACGTCCGGCTGAGCCAGAAGGCCTTCTGCGTTCTTGGCGTTCATGGAACCGCCGTACTGAACGACAAAAGCGTCTCCGGCCTCTTCGGTGTAGAGGACTTTGATGAGGTCGCGGATAGCTTTGTTGACCTCGTTAGCCTGCTCATTGGTAGCGGTCTTGCCGGTACCAATAGCCCATACGGGCTCATAGGCGATGATGATGTTCTTAAGCTCTTCCTCGGTTACGCCTGCAAGGGCAATCTTAACCTGGATGGCGATGGTCTCGAAAGTGATGTTCTGCTCGCGCTGCTCGAGGGTCTCACCTACGCAGAGGATGACTTTCAGGCCGGCGTCCAGAGCGGCACGGACTCTCTTCTGTACGGTCTCGTTGGTCTCGCCGAAATAAGTACGTCTCTCGGAATGGCCGATGACGACATACTCAACGCCGAGCTCTTTGAGCATGGGAGCGGAGATTTCACCGGTGAAGGCGCCGTGGTCTTCCCAATGTACGTTCTCAGCGCCGATGTGGATGTTGGTGCCCTTTGCGCACTCAATAGCATATGCAAGGTCAACATAAGGAGTGCAGCAGACGACGGTGCAGTCTGCGTTGGCTACTTTCGGAGCGATGTTCTTGATGAGCTCAGCGGCCTCGCTCGGGGTTTTGTTCATTTTCCAGTTGCCGGCGATGACCGGAGTACGAAGATCTTTGTTCATAGTAGATACCTCTCCTTGGGAAGTTCAAATGATATTATGACCTGCAGTTGCAAGCACAGCTGCAGGTCTTTCTTACTTATTTTAGTCCTTATCGTCTGCGGCTGCAATGCCCGGAAGCTCTTTGCCCTCGAGGAATTCAAGAGAAGCGCCGCCGCCGGTGGAAATGTGGGTCATCTTGTCACCGAAACCGAGCTGGTTGACCGCTGCAGCGGAGTCGCCGCCGCCGATGACCGTGGTGGCGTCTGTCTCTGCCATTGCTTTGGCAACAGCAAGAGTACCTTTTGCAAGGGTCGGGTTTTCGAATACGCCCATCGGTCCGTTCCAGACGACGGTCTTGGCATTCGAGACCTCTTTCGCAAAGAGCTCAGCCGTACGCGGACCGATGTCAACGCCCATGCTGTCGGCCGGGAGGTTGTCGGAGTTGATGACTTTTGCGTCAACCGGTGCGTCAATGGGGTTCGGGAACTCTTTGATGACGACGTTGTCAATGGGGAGAAGGAGCTTGACGCCCTTTTCCTCGGCCTGCTTGATCATATCTTTGCAGTAGTCGAGCTTGGTGTCGTCAACGAGAGAAGAACCGGTCTCATAGCCCTTGGCCTTGAGGAAGGTAAAGGCCATGCCGCCGCCGATGATGAGGGTGTCGGCTTTGTTGAGAAGGTTCTGGATGACATTCAGCTTGTCGGCAACCTTGGCGCCGCCGAGGATGCAGACGAACGGGCGCTCCGGATTTTCAACGGCAGCGCCGAGATATTTGATTTCTTTCTCAATGAGATAACCTACAACGCAGGTATCAACGTATTTGGTGACGCCGACCGTAGAGCAGTGAGCGCGATGTGCAGTACCGAATGCGTCGTTGACGAAGACGTCGGCGAGAGAACCGAGCTCTTTGGAGAACTCGTCGCCGTTCTTGGTCTCCTCAGCGCGGTAGCGGGTGTTCTGAAGAAGAACAATGTCGCCGTCCTTCATGTTGGCGACAGCGGCTTTTGCGTTTTCACCGACGACGTTGTCGTCTGCGGCGAAGGTGACCGGCTGTCCAAGCAGCTCAGAGAGACGAACTGCTACCGGTGCAAGGGAGAGCTCCGGTTTCGGCTCGCCCTTCGGTTTGCCGAGGTGAGAGCAGAGGATGACTTTGCCGCCGTCGGCGACAAGTTTCTTGATGGTGGGCAGTGCAGCGACGAGACGGTTTTCGTCGGTGATTTTACCGTCTTTCAGCGGGACGTTGAAGTCGCAGCGTACGAGGACGCGCTGACCTTTGACGTTGATGTCGTCTACGGTCTTTTTGTTCAGTTTCATGATACATCAACCCTTCTAATAGATTACTCATTGAACCAGTGAATTTGTCATTTTTCACGTTTCACAATCTATTATATAGTATTTTTCGGCAGTGTCAAAAACTTTTGACACGGAATTCACAAGTCATTTTTTGGCCATTTGTCTGATAATTTGGGCGTCTCCATCGGACCATTTCAACTGATGCAGCTGGCCGCTGCACTGGAGCTCGGGATAGTCCCACTGGCGGAGCACTTCATAGACGCCGACGGCGACGGAGTTGGACAGGTTCAGACTGCGGCATTCCTCCACCATGGGGATGCGGACGCAGCGTTCCGGGTGTGCCTTCAGCAGAGGCTCCGGCAGACCGGCCGTCTCCTTGCCGAAAAACAGATAGGCGCGGTCGGGGTAGGCAATGTCCGAGTGCCGCTGCAGCGCCTTAGTTGTGAAATAGAAAAAGGCGCCGTCCGGGTTCCGGGCGAAGAAATCGTCGAGGTTTTCGTATACTGTGATGTCCAGATATTGCCAGTAATCCAGTCCGGCGCGCCGGAGATGCTTCTCATCCAGTGTAAAGCCTAGCGGCTTTACAAGATGGAGCCGAGCCCCGGTACACGCGCAGGTACGCGCAATATTTCCGGTATTGGCCGGAATTTCGGGTTCGACAAGAACAATGTTGAGCTGCATAGTCGGCGGCGGTCCTTTCTTACTTGGAATTGGTGATTTCAATGGCGTTGTCGACCGTGTCGGAGAGGAAGGCGGACTCGTCGGAGATTTTGCGGAAGATTTTCTGCCGCTCTTCCTCGGAGAGCTCGGTGTTCTCCGAGAGCTCTCTGGCCATGTCTTCAATGGATTTAATATGCGGGTACATATTGTTGGAGAGGTCCCGCATGACGGTGCCTTTGATTTTTTCGCGGGCGTAAATGGCGTTTTCCTTTTTCTGCCGCTCCTCGAGGACATTCCGCTCCATCGCAAAGGAGATCTGGGTCAGAAATGCGGCGATGGAGTCCATGGTGCCGGGACTGAGCTCGTGCTCCGAGCAGTCGATGACGGCGACGCCGTTGGTCTTCCGATTATTTCGAATGGGCAGATATTTGTTCGGGGAGTCGGTAAAGTCGAGTTCGCCGGCACCGCAGACGGCGGAGTTGCGCAGGCACCATTTCTTGGCCTCGTCGGGATCGTCGCGGGAAATGTTGAAGTAGACATGGGATTCCGCGTTGGCAAGTCGGCTGAGGGACTTCTCTGTGTAGGCGACGATGTCGCTGCTGCTGCGTATTTTGATGAGGCCTTTGCTCGCCTCATACAGGTGCTTCTGGGTCAGCTCGCTCTGGTGGGAGGCCTCAACCTGCTTCTGCAGTCGGATTGAGAGAACGTTGACGATAAGGGCGATGACGACAAAGATAATCGTTGAGACGACGTACTGCCTGGTACTGTAGCTCTCTGCCCGCAGCATAAACCGGGCATCCAGCAGGACAAAACCGGCGGTGGAGAGCACGGTCAGCACAAAACTCTCCGTCTGCAGGATGACGATGAGGATGGCCAGAAGATAGAGCAGCTTCATATCGTCCATGGCAATGCCGTAGTACCGCATGCCCATGGCCAGCAGGGCCGTCAGGACGAAAATGAGTACGGTCTGGAGTATGTTGGACAGCCATGGCCGATCGGAAAAGAATGAACGGATTCGATTCATGGATCTACAGCTCCTTCTCTTGTTTCTGTTTGAGTTGGTGTTCTCTGCGCGCTTTCTTTCGTGCTTTGCTGTCTTCATGCGTCAGGTAGAGGTCACGGCGGAAATCCATGATGTCCCGCCGAATTCTGGTAGCGGCAAAGATGAAGATGTAAATTTCCAGTCGGGCGATGAGCATGCCGACAATGATAATCCACAGCGCGGGAGCGGAACAGGCGCGGCTGACGACCCCGATGGAGAGGCCGATGGTACCGAGGGCAGAGGCAAATTCCACCAGGGATTCCCGGAACGGATAGCCGCAGGCCATGAGGCCGATGGTACCGACGACGACGATGGAAATATAAATAAGAATATAGGTGAGGTTCTGGCTCTTGTCCTTGTCCGTAACTTTGACCGGACTGCCGAAGCGATAGATCTGCTGCGGGTGGACAAAGTGGTTGGAGTTGATGGTGCTCCGGACGTCCCAGTACAGCGACTTGAAGGCCAGCGCTGTGCGGGATGCCTTGATGCCGCCGGCTGTGGAGTCGGAGTGGGCGCCGACCATCATCAGAAGAAGGATAGGGACGATGCCGAACGAGAGATTCGGCAGGCTGTTGTGGACCGTTGAGAGACCCGTAGTGGAGATGGTGGAGATGACCAGGAAAGCAGCGCTTGCTATGTCCTGACCAACGCTGATGCACTCATGTCTTACGATATAGTCTGCCACGACAACAGGGATGCTGAGCAGCAGGAGGATAAAGGTGCAGCGGACCTCCGAATGGCGGAAGAACCCGCGCCAGCGCCCTTTCAGGAAGAACATGCTGGCCATGAAGTTGGTGCCGCCGAGGAGCATCAGAATGCAGGCGACAATATCAATGCCGTAGGCGCGCCACGGCGCGAGGACACTGTGGTAGTGGCCGATGCTGTCGGCATGGGGAGCAAAGCCGCCGGTAGCGACCGCTGAAATGGAATAGTTGAATGCGTTGAACCAGCTCATGCCGAGAATGGCAAAGGCGATGGTACCGCCGATGATAAATCCGAGATAGATGAACAGAATGGTACGGGCCGAGTGCAGCGGGCTGGGTGCCAGGCGGTCGGTATGGCCCTCGGCGGAGAAGATCTGCATATTATAGGCGTTGAACAGGATGGTGGAGAGCACCAGGACAAGTCCGACGCCGCCGACCAGGTGGAGCAGGGAGCGGTACAGGATAAGCATCTGCAGCGAAGCGGCGTGTTCATAGGGGAACAGCGTGAAACCGGTGGTGGTTAGTCCGCTCATGGTCTCAAATACCGCCTGGGTAAACGTGAACTCCCCGCTCATCATAAAGGGGATGCAGCCCACAAGTACCGCGATAATCCACAGCTCCAGCACAATGATGGAGCCGTAGAAATCTTTCAGTTTCCGGATACGGGTGCCGGAGGTGATAAATTTCAGAATGTACCCGGCAAAGAATGAGAGAACACCCGGAAAGATGAACCAGACCGCGTGGGAGAACTCCCCTCGATAGGCGGGAAAGAACAGCATGAGCAGCGGCAGCAGGATAATGGTGCCCATGAGGATGAGCAGATAGGCCACTGCTTTGACGGCCGCTATATGGTCATGATATTGGGATTGTCGTTTCAGCATGCCCGTTACCTCGCAAAGACAGAAAGGGCTTTGGTCTGATTGGCCTTGGTGGTCAGAACCAAGAGGCGGTCGCCAGCGCGGATGACGCTGTCGCCGCTGGGGATGATGAGGTCATGTCCTTTCCGAATGATACAGCAGATGATGGTGCTGGCAGGGAATACCAGGTCCCGGACTTCCTGGTTGACGCATTTATAGTTTTGTTTGATTTCGACCTCGCTGATAATGATATCGTCCTCGAACGACAGGGTGTTGACGAGGTTGGAGATGGTGGTGGCCTGGGTGATGTGCTGGGCGATCATATAGGTGGAACTGATGACGTAGTCGACCCCGAGCTCCCGGAACAGGGAGACGTTTTTCGGGTTGTTGACCGTGCAGAGCACTTTGCGGACCTTAAAACAGCGTTTGGCAAACTGGCAGATGGCCAGGTTGTCCGCGTCGCTGTGGGTCAGGGCCACCAGGACGTCAAACCCCTCAATGTTTGCGTCGTGCAGGACGTAAAATTTGCTGGGGCAGCCGTTGAAAATAGAGATTTTGTGGGATGAGGAGAGATGCTCACAGTACTGTGGGTCCTCATTTATGACCACAAGCTTGTGCTTCTGGGCCTTCAGATTCTGAATTAGAAAGTCGGCGGAGGTCCGTCCGCCTGCAATGCAGATTCTCATTCGTCGTCCTCGCTTTCCTCTTCGTCCTCCGTCCCGAACATGGACTCCTCAAAAGCCGAGAGAGAGAGCTTGAACGGGAAGATGCACTGGATGTTGAAGTCCTTGACGAGTTTTCCGCTGGCGGTGTCGGCAAAACGGACATAGACATTTGGGACGCCGTAGATGCGGCTGGCAATCTGGGCCAGCAGACTGTTCACGTTGTCATTGCCGGTGGCGGCAACGAAAATGGAGGCGTCGTCAATTTCCGCGTATTTCAGCGTCTCCATCTCGGTGCCGTCCGCCTGGATGGGAAAGCCGCCGAAACTTTCCGGCAGCTTGTTAAAAGCCTCCGGGCGGTTGTCGATGACAACGACCTGGAAGCCCTTGTTGGAGAGCATGATGGCCAGCTTGCCGCCAAAGCGGCCGCAGCCGACGATAATAACGCGCTCTTTACGATTCAGTATCATGATTCAGTTTCCTCTCAGAAAAACGTCCGATGATCGGACAAAATCACTATCTTGAAAACATCTGATTTCCCATTATAGCACGTACTTTTGAAAAGAAAAGAGCACTCCGAGCGGAGTGCTCTTTTTGTCGAATTCTTACCGTTACCCGAGCTTTGCGAGAGATTCGTTCAGCCGGTCGATATGCTCCTGGGCCTTGGCCGCAGAGGCACGGTCTTTTTCGATGACCGCGGCGGGCGCATTGTTCAGGTAGCCTGGGTTGTTCAGCTTCTTGCTGAAGAATGCCAGGTCCTTTTCCGCTTTTTTGAGTTCTTTGTTCAGACGTGCACGCTCGGCCTCGAAGTCCACGAGCTCATTCATCGGGATGTAAATCTTGGCGTCCGGGGTGACGACATTGACGGCGCCCTCGGTGGAGAACGTACCGCCGATCTGCACCTCGGAGGCCGAGGCGAGCCGCTTCATATAGACCTCGTTGGCCCGGAACACGTCTTCATAGGAGGTGTCGACGTAGACGGCGGCCTTTTTGGACGGGGCGATGTTCATCTCGTTTCGGCGGACGCGGATGGCGCGGATGGCGGTCATAACGCGCTCAAATGCGACCTCTTCGTCGGCAAAGTTCAGTTCCTCGTCGTACTCCGGATAGGACGTCAGCATGATGGTCTCGCCCTCATGCGGGAAGTGCTGCCAGATTTCCTCCGTAATAAAAGGCATAAACGGATGGAGAAGCTTCAGAATGCCGTCGATGACAAAAAGGAGAACCTCTTTGGCGACTGCGGCCTCTTCGCCGCCCTTCTGCAGGCGGACCTTCGCAATTTCAATGTACCAGTCGCAGAACTGCTCCCAGATAAAGTCGTAGAGTTTGGAGACGGCGACGCCGAGCTCATAGTGCTCAATGTTATGGCTGACCTCTTTGACCAGCGTGTTGTAGCGGGAGAGAATCCACTTGTCGCAGGTCTCGAGTTTGTCGAGGTCCGGCCGGTGGGCGGGGGCCTCGGTGCCGTCCAGATTCATCAGAATAAAGCGGGAGGCATTCCAGAGCTTGTTGGCAAAATTCCGGGAAGACTCCACCTTCTCGTCGGAATAGCGCATGTCGTTGCCCGGATGGTTGCCAGTGGCAAGTGTAAACCGCAGGGCGTCGGCGCCGTACTTGTCGATGACAAGGAGAGGGTCGATTCCGTTGCCGAGGGATTTGCTCATCTTGCGGCCCTGCTCGTCACGGACGATGCCGTGGATGAAGACGGTATGGAACGGGGGCTGCTTCATCTGCTCCTCGGAGGAGAAGATCATGCGGGCGACCCAGAAGAAGATGATGTCATAGCCGGTGACCAGGGTGTCCGTCGGGAAGTAGTGGCGGAGCTCCGGTGTGTCGTCCGGCCAGCCCAGCGTGGAGAAGGGCCAGAGGGCGGAGGAGAACCAGGTGTCCAGCGTGTCGGGGTCCTGATGGATGTGTTTGCTGTGGCAGTGGGCGCATTCGGTCGGCTCTTCGCGGGATACGGTGATTTCACCACAGTCGTCGCAGTACCAGGCCGGGATACGGTGGCCCCACCAGAGCTGGCGGGAAATGCACCAGTCGCGGATGTTTTCCATCCAATGGAAGTAAGTCTTGCTGTAGCGGTCCGGGACAAACTGAATGTCGCCGTTTCGTACGGCGTCGATGGCCGGCTTGGCCAACGGCTTCATTTTGACGAACCACTGCTTGGAGACGCGGGGCTCCACGACAGTGCCGCAGCGATAGCAGGTGCCGACATTGTGCTTCATGGGCTCAATGTGGTCCAGGAAACCCTGCTCTTTGAGATCTTCGACGAGAACCTTGCGGCACTCATAGGTCTCCATGCCCTGGTATTTCTCGGGGACGTTCTCATTCATATGGCCGTCCTCGGTCATTACATTTATAATAGGAAGATTATGCCGCTGCCCGACCTGGAAGTCGTTTGGGTCGTGGGCCGGTGTGATCTTGACGACGCCGGTTCCGAAGTCGATGTCGACATAGTCGTCGGCAATGATGGGGATTTCCTTGTTGACGATGGGGAGAATGAGGTTCTTGCCGACGATGTCCTTGTAGCGGTCGTCGTTCGGGTTGACCGCGACGGCGGTGTCGCCGAACATGGTCTCCGGACGGGTGGTGGCGAGGGTCAGGGAGCCGCTGCCGTCGGCAAACGGGTAGTTGATATGCCAGAAGGAGCCGTCTTTTTCCTCGTATTCGACCTCTGCGTCGGAAATGGTGGTCTTGCAGTGCGGACACCAGTTGATGATGCGCTCGCCGCGGTAGATGAGGCCTTTTTCATAGAGGTTGCAGAAGACCTCGCGGACCGCTTTGGAACAGCCCTCGTCCATGGTGAAGCGCTCACGGTCCCAGTCGCAGGAGGAGCCCATCTTCTTCAGCTGCTCGACAATGCGGCCGCCGTACTGGTCTTTCCACTCCCAGGCGCGCTCCAGGAATTTCTCCCGGCCGAGATCCTCTTTCGTGGTTCCCTCTTTCCGAAGAGCCTGGACGATTTTGGCCTCGGTGGCGATGGATGCGTGGTCGGTGCCAGGAATCCAGAGGGTGTCATAGCCCTTCATGCGGTGATAGCGGACCAGAATGTCCTGCAGAGTATTGTCAAGGGCGTGGCCCATATGGAGCTGTCCGGTGATGTTCGGCGGCGGCATGACGATGGTGTAGGTGGGTTTCGACTCATCGAGATGCGCGTGAAAATAGTTTCCCTTAAGCCAGAAGCTGTAGATACGGTCTTCGAAGTCCGAAGGGTCGTATCTGGTCGCAAGTTCGTTCGGCATACGGTCTCCTCCTCATAAAAAGTGGATACTATTATACATTTCAAAAAGAGACAATGCAAGAGAGGGGCGCCGTCTCAAGTTGACATTGACTTTTTCATCTCCTATAATGCAAAAAGTATATGAGACAGACTGGCTGTCAAGCAGCAGAAAGCGGTGCATCGATGAAGCTAAGTGACATTCTCAAAGGCCTCGCGGTCCGGACGGTTGCCTTGTCCGCGGACGGCGCCGAATCCGAGATTTCCGATATTGTGTACGACTCCCGCAAAGCAAAGGCGGGGACGCTGTTTGTCTGCATGGTGGGCGCCGAGACCGACGGCCACATGTATGCAAAGAGCGCGTATGACCAGGGCTGCCGTGCCTTTCTTATCCAGGAGGGCTGCGAGGAGACCGCCGGCCTCCCGGCGGACGGCTCCGCCGACATCTTTGCGGCGGAGAACACCCGTGCGGCGCTGGCACTGGCCTCGGACAACTTCTTCCGGCACCCGTCGGGGGAGGTTAAGGTGGTCGGCATTACCGGCACCAAGGGAAAGACCTCGACGACCTATATTGTGAAATCGGTCCTGGAGAGCCTCGGCTGCAAAGTGGGGCTCATCGGGACGGCAGGTGCCGAGTGGTGCGGCCGGCATGTCGCCACGGTCAACACGACGCCGGAATCCTATGAACTGCAGAAGCTGCTGCGGCAAATGGCCGACGATGGCGTAGAGGCATGTGCCATTGAGGTCTCGTCGCTGGGCGTCAAGTGGCACCGCGTCGACGGCATGGTATTTTTCTGCGGCGTGTTTACCAACATCTCCCCGGACCACATCGGCGGCCACGAACACAAGACGTTCGAGGAGTACTACGGCTGGAAAAAGGCGTTTTTCTCGCTGTGCCATCAGGCGGCCGCCTGCCTGGACGACCCGGCGGCAGAGGACATGCTGGAAAAAGTCCCGGGCCGGAAGATCTTCTACGGCCACGATGCGCGCGCCGAGTACCGGGCGGAAAATGAAGTCCCGACCCGCTACGATGGTTTCATGGGCATTCGGTTTGACCTTCTCCACCGCGGCGAATCGGTCTGCACCATGGACCTCAGCACCCCGGGCGACTTCTCCGTGGAGAACGCCCTGGCAGCCGTTGCGGTCTGCGACTTCCTCGGCTACCGGCCGGAGCAGCTTCTGCCCGGCATGAAGCAGGTCCGTATTCCGGGCCGCGCCCAGGTGGTCTACATGTCCGACGACTTCGGCGTCCTGATTGACTACGCCCACAACGGCCTGAGTCTCACCAGCATCATTGAAACGGTGAAAGCTTATCACCCAAAACGGATTATTACGCTGTTCGGGTCGGTCGGCGACCGGGCGCAGCTCCGCCGGCAGGAGCTCGGCTCCGTCAGCGGAAAGCTCGCCGATTTTACGATCATAACCACCGACGATCCGGGCTATGAGGACCCCTCGAAAATCTGCGACGAAATTGCATCATTCGTGGAAAAAGAGGGCGGCGCTTACGTCAAGATCCCGAATCGCGACGAGGCGGTGGCCTACGGCGTCCGCATGCTGCAGAAAGGAGATATCCTTCTCTGCTGCGGCAAGGGCCACGAGAAATATATGAAAGTCAAAGGCAAGAGAGTCCCGTTTGACGAGGAGGCGGACATCCGTGCCGCCCTGGCCGAGCGTGGAATTGCGTGCAGATAAGGGGGATTCCGTCAACATGTATCATTTTCAGCCGGAAACCGATTTTCAGAGTTTTGATCAGTTTGTCGAGGACCATCACGGCCAGTACCAGCAGTGCTCGCTGTGGCCGAAGGTCAAGACCGGGTGGAATTCCCACCTCTACAGCGGGTTTGACGACAACGGCACCCGCGTTCTGACCGCCCTCGTCCTGGAGCGGAAACTCCCGCTGGCGGGCAAGCTCTGGTATGTGCCCTACGGCACGGTATCGGATTACACGAATGCCGAACTTCAGAAGGCGTTTGCCGATTTCATCAAGGGCGAGATGAAAAAGAACGGCGCATTCTGCGTCATCATCGATCCGCCCGTCAAGCTCCGCATCAACGGGGAGGAGCAGAAAGAGGGACATGCCGCCCACCGGCTGCTGACCGGTCTCGGCTATCAGCTGAACACCGACCTCGACTCCTATACCTATAAGCATCCGGTTCAGACGATGATCCCGCTGCACGACGCTGAGGGAAAGCTGATTCCCGCCAATAAGATCCTCAAAGGATGCGAGAAAGGCGTGCGCTACTCGGTCCGCGTTGGCAAGGGGCGGGGTCTCAAATATCAGCGGTACACCTGGGAGGACATTGAGAAGAATCCGGAGCTCCTGGACGAGTTCATCCTCTGCATGAACGACACCTCGGAGCGCAACAGCTTTACGCACCGCGACAAGGAGTATCTGACGAATCTCATCCGGACGCTGAAGGACTACACCGACATTACCACCGTCTATTACGATAAAAAGATTGACACCGAGCTCGAACAGCAGCGCCTGGCCGAGCGGGCCCAGAAGGTCAAAGCCCTGGAGACCGCGCCCCAGAAGAAGATCAAGGGCTTAAAGAACGACATCCAGGTCATCGACAACAACACGAAGAACTACGAGGCCCGCATGGAGGAGACCAAAGACTATCCGGCGGACGCCTGCATCCCGGTGGGCTCCGGCCTGACCATCCGCTACGGCGGCTTTGCGTCCTGCGTCTTCGGCGGATCCCGCAATATCGTCCGCAACCAGACCCGCTCCAGCCATTATCTCAACTACCTCCGCATCTGCGAGAGCATCGACGAAAACATGGACTACCATGACCTCGGCTATGTCCTCTGCGACAACCCGAAGGAGCCCGGCCCGGACGGCGTCCTCGGCAAGTGTGAACCGCGGGAGAACTTCAAGGGCATTGCGAGCTTCAAGGAGAGCTTCGGCGCCCAGTACACCGAGTACATCGGCGAGTACATTCTCATCGGCAGCAAGTTCCGCTACTGGATTTACAAGAACCTCATGCCGGTGGCCAAACACATTAAAATGAAAACCATCTTCTTCTTCAAGCGGGGGAAAAACGACTGATGCGCGTCCTGCGATACACCGTCCCCGCCGAATTCGAAGGCACGAAAGTCCTGCATTTCCTGAGAAGGTCTGCAGGGCTTTCTTCTCGTACTATCCGAAACCTCAAATTCCAGGACGACGGCATTCTCTGCAACGGGGCCCCGATCCGCACGATCGATCCGCTGTTCGCCGGCGATGAACTGGTGGTCAATCTCCCGGACGACGCGGCTGCCGCCCGCCCGGCTCAGGGGTTTCACCCGGCCGAGCCAGTCCCGGAACCCGCTGTTCTCTACGAAGACGAGGATGTGGCGGTCGTGGATAAGCCCGGCGGCCTTGCCATCCACCAGTCCCACAACCATCAGGGCGACACCCTTGCGGACTGGATGCTCGCCCGCGGCACCGGCGTCTTCCGCGCCGTAGGCCGGCTGGACAAGGGCACCTCGGGCGCCGTGGTCTGCGCGAAAAACCGCTTCGCCGCGTCCAAGCTGCAGGGCCATGTGCGAAAGACCTATCTGGCGCTGGTCAACGGCGTCTACGAGGGGAGCGGCACCATCACTCTCCCAATCTACCGCCCGGACCCTCACAAGACGATCCGTGCCTGCGGTCCGCAGGGCGACCCCGCCGTCACCCACTGGCGCGCCGTGCAGCGGGTCGGAGAACGCACTCTGCTGGAAATCCACCTGGAGACCGGCCGCACGCACCAGATCCGCGTCCATTTTGCCTCCCTCGGCACCCCTCTTACCGGCGACACCATGTATGGAGCTCCGGCGGTGCCGGAGCTGCACCGGCAGGCGCTCCACTGTCTGCGGGCAGAGTTCCGACAGCCGTACACCGGAGAGCTGATTTCGGCAGAGGCAAAAATTCCAGACGATATCTTACAATTGTTGAAAGAATGTTAACATTCAGGTGATATTGTTGTCATGGGGAACCAATCCAATCTATTTTTTTAAGGAGTATTGTCTATGGCAACCAAAGCTGAAGAACGTTTTTTTGACTCGACGAGCGGCACGGCAAAAGTCCGCTATCTGGTCTGGAACAACCCGGACGTGGAGACCGTCGGAATCTACCTGATTGCCCACGGTGTCTGCGAACACATCGACCGCTTTGACGGTCTGGCCACGTGTCTCGCCGACCGCGGTTTCGTCTGCTACGGAGAGGACCATCTCGGCCACGGAAAGACCGCCGCATCCATTGCGGACATCGGAAAGCTGCCGAAGGGGGCCGACAAGGCCATCGTCGACGATATGTACCGTCTCTGCGGAATCGCCAAGGAGGAGAACCCGGGCAAGCCGGCGTTCCTGCTCGGCCACTCCATGGGCTCGTTCATTGCAAAAATGTATGTCACCAAGTACGCGGACTCTGTGGAGTCTGCTGTCTTCTGCGGGTCGGGCGACTACAGCGACTGCCTTCGTTTTGTCATCCATCCGCTCTGCAAAGTACTGGATACCCTCGGTCTCCGGGACAAGAGCATGCTGGTGGAAAACACCATGGCAACGACCTGGTGGCTGTCCCGCGACAAGGACAACCGCGCCGACTACCTTAAGGACGAGTACATTACGAAGTATTACACCCTGGGACTCATGGAGACGCTCGGCCTGTTTGCCGGCGACTGCTCCGGGCTCCTATGGGCCCGCAAAGTCCCGAAGGACCTCCCCATGCTGCTCATCTCGGGCTCCGAGGACCCGGTCGGCCTCTTTACGCTCGGCGTCAACTGCATGGAGCTCTGGCTGAAGATGACCGGCCACCGCGACATCGAAAAGAAATTCTACATTCCCTATCGCCATGAAATTCTCCGCGAGAAGAAGTGCCGCGAAAAGGTCTGGGCCCGCGTCTATGGCTTTACCATGGAGCATATGCCCGGCTGAATCAGATAAGAAATGCCTGCCGTCCCATTGCCGCTGCTGTGGGGCGGCCATTTTTTACGTATCAGGCTAAATTGGGAATGAATTTCCGCCCGAATTCGGCAAGTTTAACTACAATTATTTGAATATTGTCGCTATTGACTGGCAATGTGCTGAAGTTTGTCCATTTCATACGTTTGACTTTTTACGAAGATGACAGTTTTCATTTGAGACTGTGAAAAAAGCTTGAAATAACTTTAAAAAAAAAATAGGCGATGGTATAATACCAAAGAGTTTAGAGAGAGGGTTTCTCTATTCTTTTTTTTGCAATTTCTCTTTTTTTCTATAGATCTGGGCTCGGTGTGAGCCCTTATTCACTTATTGCTTGGTAGGGAGTGAAATCGGTTGGACAAATTTGTCATCAACGGTGGAAAACGACTTCATGGAACAGTAGACATCAGCGGTGCAAAAAATTCCGTTGTCGCCATTCTTCCGGCGACGCTGCTCGCAGAGGGAAAGTGCCGCATTGAAAATATTCCGGACATCAGCGACGTCCATTATATGCTCAAAATGCTCTCCGCTATGGGAGCAAAAATCCGCATGCTCAACCCGAATACTTATGAAATTGACACGACAGTGCTCAAATCGCATACCGTACCGTATGACCTGACAAAGCACCTTCGTGCTTCTTATTATCTGCTGGGTGCCCTGCTGGGCCGGGACGCGAAAGCCCGCGTCGCCATGCCCGGCGGCTGCGACTTCGGCGGTGTCCGCCCCATCGACCAGCACCTGAAGGGCTTTGAGGCCCTCGGTGCCGAGGTCACTATGGAGGAAAACGCAATTGTGCACGCCGAGGCAGACCAGCTGGTCGGCAACTCCATCTACATGGACGTCGTCTCCGTCGGCGCAACCATGAATATCATGCTCGCCGCCGTCAAGGCCCGCGGCCTGACGGTCATTGAGAGCGCCGCAAAGGAGCCCCATGTCGTCGACCTCGCCAACTTCCTGAACTCCATGGGCGCTGACGTCCACGGTGCAGGCACTGACGTCATCAAAATCCGCGGGGTAGAATCCCTCCACGGCTGCGACTACAGCATCATTCCGGACCAAATTGAGGCCGGTACCTATATGGCGGCGGTTGCCGCTGCGGGCGGCGACGTGCTGGTTCGCAACGTCATTCCAAAACATCTCGAATCCATCACCGCCAAACTCATCGAGTGCGGCGTAGAGGTCATCGAGGGGGACGACACCGTCCGTGTCATCTCCGACCCATCCAAGCTTGTCAAATGCAACATTAAAACTATGCCCCATCCGGGGTACCCCACTGACATGCAGCCCCAGATGGCAACGGTTCTGACCCTCGCCAAGGGCACCAGCATCGTCTCGGAAGGGGTCTGGGACAACCGGTTCAAGTATGTGGACCAGCTGACCCGCATGGGTGCCAATATTGAGGTCAACGGCAAGGTGGCCATTATCCAGGGAGTCGACCATCTCCAGGGCTGCGTGGTCAAGGCGGACGACCTCCGCGCCGGCGCGGCCATGATCATCGCCGGTCTGGCGGCCCGCGGCACCACGGAAATTGAAAACGTCATCTATATAGACCGCGGCTATGAGAAGGTCATTGAGAAAGTCCGCGGCATGGGCGGCGACATTAAGCGCGTCCCCATTGAGGAAAACGAGTCGGAAAGCGCCCACATGCGTTCGGTCGGCTGACAAATTTTTGCAAAGACATGAGGGGTGCTGCGGACAGCGCCCCTTTTCGCATCTTCAGGGAAGGAAAGGCATACATGTATCAGTTCTGTACACTCTATTCGGGGAGCAGCGGAAACGCCACCTACATAGGAGACGAATCGGCGGGTATTCTAATTGACATCGGACGCAATGCCAAGCAGACCACGCTGGCGCTGGACTCCCTCGGACTCTCGCCGGAAGCCGTGAAGGCAGTCTTTGTCACCCACGAACACACCGACCATGTGGCCGGGCTCCGGGTCTTCTGCAAACGGCACCATATTCCGGTCTATGCCTCTCTCGGCACGCTCCAGGCGCTGGATGAAAAAGGCTGCCTGGACGGCAACTTCCCGACCTATCAGATGACGGACTTCGCCGATGTCGGCGACTACCACATAGCGAGCTTCCCCATCTCCCACGATGCGGCGGAGCCCACGGGCTACCGCGTAACCCTTCCGAACGGACGCTGCGTGGCGGTCTCCACCGACCTCGGTGTCGTGACCGAGGCGGTGCGCCAGGCCATCCTGGGCTGCAGTACCGTACTGCTTGAATCCAACCATGACCGGAACATGCTCTTTAACGGGCCATACCCGTATCCGCTCAAACGCCGAATCGATTCGGCAGAGGGTCACCTGAACAACGAAGCCGCGGCGGAGACCTCTGCGGAGCTGCTGGAGTCCGGGACGACGCAGATCATCCTCGGCCATCTGAGCTCCCAGAACAATCTGCCGGAACTTGCCTTTGAGACGGCGTCCCAGAGCCTCCGGCAGGACGGCGCGAAAATCGGGCTGGATATCCGCCTCGCCGTCGCCCCCAGACAGAATGTGCTCCGCACGGAGGTATCGGAATGATCGAGGTCCGCATCCTCTGTCTCGGCCGCCTCAAGGAACCCTACCTGCGCAGTGCTGCGGCGGAGTATCAAAAGCGATTGACCGCATTTTGCAAATTGACTATAATAGAAAAAACTCCGGCACGGCTTCCGTCCAGTCCATCTCAGGCGGAGATCGACGCGGCGCTGCACCAGGAGGCCAAAAACATTCTCGCGGAAATCCCTTCCGGCGCCTACGTCTACGCCCTCTGCATAGAGGGGAAACAGCGCAGCTCGGAGCAGTTCAGCCGTGAACTGGCACAGCTCGGCGTTGCGGGCCACAGCAGCGTGGTCTTTGTCATCGGCAGTTCCTACGGACTCGCCGACGCGGTCAAACAGCGCGCCGACGCAAAGCTGTCCATGAGTCAGATGACATTTCCGCACCAGCTCGCCAGGATCATGCTCCTGGAACAGGTCTATCGTGCATTCATGATTGACCGCGGCGGCAAATACCATAAATAACCATCGGAGGTTCGAAATGGCAAGAAGAAAAAGCAGACGGGACCGGAATGAGGACTACAACGCCCGCTTCCGCGAACAGTATATGAGCGACGACCCGAACAGCTATACCGTGGACGAATCGTTCTATCTGGACGAGGACCAGAACCAGGATGCCGCTCCCGACAGCAACGGCTATTACGAAGACCCGAACGACCCGAATGCCGTCTACGGCAGCGACCCCTATCAGGACCCGTACGGCGGGGAGGAAGACCCCTACGCCGGCCAGGGCTACGGCGACGCCTACCGCGACACCGGCTACCAGAGCGGCGGCTACTACGACGCGGACGGCAATTACCAGGAGGGCTACCCGGATGACGTCTATCAGGGCTATGAGACGGACCCGAACGGGTCCTACTATGCTTCCGCCGGCGGAAACGGCGGAGGGCGCAGACCCAAAAAGAGCGGCGGCAACCGCAAACTCATGACCGTTCTCATCTGTATAATCGTCGCCCTGCTGCTTGCACTGGCGGCTGTTCTCATTACCACGGCACACCGAAATCGCGAAGGCGCCGGCGTCGACGGATCTTCTATGATCTCCGACGACTTCGGCAGCGACGGCGAATATACGCTCTCTCCGAATATGACGACGCAATATACCGGTACACATGCTGCTTCCACCAGCCGCGCAGCTGCCAACACGGTAGCTGTCCGGTCTACAACCAGGCACAGCTTCTTCAACGACCTGAAGAAGAGTACCGCGAAACGAACGGCAAAGCACACGACTGCACGCCGCCGCGCAGCTGTAACGACGCGCCGTAAGATGGCTACAACACGGCGAAAGACGTCAAGTCCGCGCAGAAGTACCACCGCCGCACGGAGGCGGACCACGGCGCAGGCAAGCCGGGTAAGACGTACCACGGCACAGGCGAGCCGCCGTCGTACCACCACACATCGCAGCAACGCGGTCAACGGCGAGGTCGCTGAGCACAATGCCGGCGGCGCCGCAAGGAGTTAATGCAAAAAAACATAAAAAATACGCCGCAGGAGGGGACCTGCGGCGTATTTTTCTCTCTGGGATGAGATACTGTGGAAATATAGGAGATAAAGGGGAGATGAGAAGTTTTTGCTTTTCATCTGTGTCTTTATTATAATAAATAAAATTTGGGAAAGACATCCGCAATTCGGGGCGTTTTGGCTTGTATTCAACAAAATGCCCGTTTGTGTCGGGAAAGGAATAAAAAATGAAGCAGGAAAGCCGCCGCGTCCGCATGACCCGAAAGCTTTTGAATGACAGTCTGCTGGAATGTCTGCAGCACAAACTTCCGTAGTACAAGGTGACCGTGACCGAAATCTGTCGGCGGGCCGATGTCAACCAGATTTCCGGTGTCCAGTTCTGGGAGAAGCTGAGCATCCCTGCCATCTACTTTCTGCAGGTCCTGGGCAGCGAACAGGAAGAGGCGGAGATTGAACGCAGTACGTTTGCTTTTTCCGGCATCTATGCGCTGCTTTTTCGGGGGGCAGCCAGGAAAAACCTGCTGACCGCAGCATGCTGGAACAGAATATTACTCATATGCTGCGAGCTCTGTATCAGGCGGCAGATTGAGGTGCGCCCCATAAAATTCGGCAGAAAAAATAGCCAGCCCGTTTCGGGGCTGGCCAATGTATTATAACGAAGTTTGATTTACTGCTGTACGATGGGCTTGGTTGTGGTGAACAGGGACTGCGGGCTGCCGTCGACATTGTAGGTGTCTCCGTTTACGTCCGGGCCCTTTAGGGAATACTCAACCACTCCGCCGGAGCCGTCTGCATTGACTGCGACATTGTGCTGTGCCGCTTCGCTGGAATTGACGATTTGTCCGCCGCCAAAGCCTGCGCCGTAGCGAACGCCATTTGCTTCGTGGTCCCAGCCATCTGACAGGAAATTTGATCCGCAGGCGCTGAGAACAAAAATCATGGCTACAGCGAGAAGCAGGACAATCAGTTTTGAATGGTTCTTTTTCATGATTTCTCTCTCCTTGCCTTCTTTACAAATTTTTATAGTTCTATTATAAATTAGTCATAAAATTTATACAAGTCCGTTCTTAGGGTTCAACCGGGATCGGCCGCCGAGAGACGGGTTTCTACAGAATCGCAGTGGCCGGAAACCTGGAATTGTGATAAACTAAACGCATTCCATTTGTTAGAAAGCTGTGATTTTTGCTTGTTCCACACGTTTCTGATGGTCGGCCATCAGGTCCTCATCCTGTTTATTCTCATCGGCGTCGGAGTCATCTGCAACAAGGTGCATTTCCTGACCGAGACAGTCGTCAAGGGCATGAACAACATCGTCTTATACTTTGTCACCCCCTGCCTCATGCTGGTCTCCTTCCAGCGGGCCAAAGAGCCGTCCCTTATGAAAGGGCTGCTGCTGACCTGCATCTTCGGCTTTGCCTCCCATATTCTTGCCATTCTGGTGGCCAACCTGGCCATCCACGACAAGGACCGGGCCAGTGAGCTCATCATGCGGTTCGGCGTCATCTTCGGCAACTGCGGCTTTATGTCGCTGCCTATCCAGCGCGCCATTCTCGGCGACGACGGTGTCTTCTACGGTGCGGTGTTCATTGCCGTCTTCAACGTCGTGCTCTGGACCTACGGCCTCAAGACCATCAGCGAGGGGACAGAGAAGATCACTGTGCGGAAACTGCTTCTGAATCCCGGCATCATCGGCATGGTGCTGGGGCTTCTGGTGTTCCTGACCGGGTTCCGGTTCCCGGACATCGTGGAACAGCCCATCGAGTACATCGCCGACCTCAACACGCCGATCCCCATGTTTATCATCGGCTACTACCTCGGCAACCTCCACTGGAAAGATCTGACCTCCAATAAAAAGCAGTACATCGCCATCCTTCTGCGCACCATCGGCGTCCCGTTCCTGACCATGGCCATCATGCTCCCGTTTCATATCGATCCAGTGGTCTTCATCGCCGTAACCATCGCCTCCTGTTCACCGGTTGCGGCGAAGGCGGCCATGTTTGCCACAAAATACGACAAGAACCCGCAGCTCGGGTCCGAAATGGTCAGCGTCTCCACCCTGATGTCCCTGATCACCATGCCGCTGGTCATCACTGCGAGCGAAATCATCATACACTGATTTCTTCTGACAAATAAAAGGACCGCTACCAGGCAGATGCCTGTGCAGCGGTCCTTTTGCTATGTAATGTTCGGATGATTATTTGACCACGCGGACACGGATGATGCCGTCGAGTTCTTCCATGGAACGGACGGTCTCCTCGGGGATGTCACTGTCGAGGTCGAGGATGGTGTAAGCGATATTGCCTTTGGAACGGTTCATGAAGTCGCTGATGTTGGCGTCGGTAAAGAGGCCGGTGATCTTGTTCAGGACGTTCGGAATGTTCTTATGGGTGATCGTAATGCGGTGAGCGGCATTGCAGTCCATCTCTGCGTTCGGCATGTTGACGGAGTTGCGGATGTTGCCGGACTCGAGGTAATTGACGAGTTCAAAGGCGGCCATGCTGGCGCAGTTGTCCTCGGACTCCGGGGTGGAGGCGCCGAGATGCGGCATGGCGATGACGCCGGGAACGCCGAGGAGATCGTCGTCGGCGAAGTCCGTGACATAGGAGGCAACTTTGCCCTTGCCGAGTGCAGCGATCATGTCAGCGGTGTTGACAAGGCCGCCGCGGGCGAAGTTCAGGATGCGGACGCCGTCTTTCATCTTCTCGATGGACTCGGCGCAGATTGTGTCCTTCGTGTCGTCGGTCAGCGGGACGTGTACCGTGATGTAGTCGCAGTTGGCGAAGATCTCGTCCAGAGAGGCGGCGTGGTGAATGGAGCTGGAGAGGTTCCATGCGGCGTCGACGGAGAGATACGGGTCAAAGCCGAAGACTTCCATGCCGAGGTCGGTGGCCGCATTGGCGACGCGTACGCCGATGGCACCGAGGCCGATGACGCCGAGCTTTTTGCCCTGGATCTCCGGGCCCTTAAAGGCGGACTTGCCTTTTTCGACGAGCTTGCTGTATTCGCTTCCGCTGCCCTTCAGAGAGTTGGCGAACTCAATGCCGGGGACGATTTTGCGGGAGGCGAGAAACAGGCCGCAGATGACGAGCTCCTTGACCGCATTGGCGTTGGCGCCGGGCGTGTTGAAAACGACGATGCCTTTGTCGGTGCACTTGTCAACCGGGATGTTGTTGGTGCCGGCGCCGGCGCGGGCGATGGCGAGGAGGCTCTCCGGGAGCTCCATGTCGTGCATCTTGGCGCTGCGGACGATGACGGCGTCCGGATTCTGGATGTCGTCGCCGTGAGTGTATTTGGCGGGGTCCAGCTGATTGAGGCCCGCGGGCGAAATTTTATTTAAGGTTAATACCTGGTACATGTCAGTCCGTTGCTCCTTTTATTTGGTGTTCTCTTTCTCGAATTCCTTCATGTAGGCGACCAGCTTTTCAACGCCTTCAATGGGCATGGCGTTGTAGATAGAGGCACGCATGCCGCCGACGGAGCGGTGTCCCTTGATGTTGATCATGCCGTTCTCAGTGCAGCCCTGGATGAACTTGGCGTCCATGTCCTTGTCGCCGGTGATGAACGGGGCGTTCATCATGGAGCGGTCTTTCGGGCGGACGGTGGACTGGAAGAGCTTGGACTCGTCCAGATAATCATAGAGCAGTTTGGCTTTTGCCTGGTTGCGGCGCTGCATTTCGGTCAGGCCGCCGATTTTCTTGAGCCACTGGAAGACCAGACCGGCCATATAGATGCACCAGCACGGCGGGGTGTTGTACATGGAACCCTTGCTTGCCATGGTGTCGTAGTTGAGCATGGTCGGGCAGATGTCCATGGCATTGCCGAGCATATCTTCCCGGATGATGCAGATGGTGAGACCGGCCGGAGCGACGTTCTTCTGTGCGCCGCCGTAGAGCATGGCGAACTTGGAGACGTCGAGGGGTTCACTGAGGAAGCAGGAGGAGATATCGGCGATGATCGGTACGTCGACATCCGGAATATTGCGGGTGATGTTGCCGTAGACTGTCTCGTTCATGCAGAAGTAGAGGTAGTCGGCATCTTTGCGGAACTGGCTGTAGTCCCAGTCCGGAACATAGCTGAAGTTTTTGTCCTCAGAGGAGGCGACTACTTTGACGTCGCCGTAGCGGGAGGCTTCTTTCATGGCCTTTTTGGACCAGTTGCCGGTAACAATATAGTCGGCCTTATGATTCTTATTCATGAAGTTGAGCGCGATTGCAGCGAACTGAGTCGAAGCGCCGCCCTGCAGGAAGAGAACCTTATAGTTGTCCGGGATGTCCATGAGTTCGCGGATGTCCGCCTCGGCCTGGTCGATGATGGCCTGGAACTCTTTGCTTCTGTGGGACATTTCCATGACGGATTCGCCGGTGCCCTCGTAGTCGAGCAGCTGGTCGGCTGCCTTTTCAAGAACCGATTCCGGGAGCATGGAAGGACCTGCAGAAAAATTGTATACTCGTGCCATGTTGAATACCCTCCTAAAGTTTTTCTGGGATGATGACAGGAGCTATTATAGGACTTATCCGACAGCAGAGTCAATAATTTGTGAATGATTTAACGAGAAAAACGCAGATTTTTTCGATTTTTTTTGAAATTTTCAGAGAATTCGTTAAAAATTAGTCTTTGTTTCTCAAAAAATAATTTTTGAGACATTGTAGAAGAAAGGGAACAAGGTCACTTCTTTACAAGAAATGGATGCGGGCTATAAGATAAAATAAGAGCATTTTTTGGAGGTGCACTATGCGTATCTTTGATGTAATCGGGCCGGTCATGGTAGGCCCATCGTCCAGCCATACCGCCGGCGCCGTCCGCATCGGACTGATCTCTCGAAAGCTTCTCGGGGAGCGCCCGGTCAAAGCGTTTATCACGCTCTATGGGAGCTTCGCCGCCACCGGGCGGGGGCACGGCACCGACCGGGCCATCGCCGCCGGACTGCTTGGCATGCAGCCGGATGACCTGCGGATTGCAGACAGCCTCACGGAGGCGGAGGAGGCAGGTCTCGATATCCAGTTCCGCGCCGGCGAAATGCGGGGCGCCCACCCGAACACCGCCAAGCTGGAGCTGACCGGTGACAAAGGGCGGCAGCTGGAAGTGGTGGGCTCTTCTATCGGGGGCGGACAGATCCGCATCCTCGAGATCGACGGCATCACCACCGACTTCAGCGGCGAGGAAAACACCCTCATCGTCCACAACCAGGACGTCCCGGGGCATGTCGCCGCCGTTACGGCGCTGCTCTCGCTGGAACGCATCAATATTGCACAGATGCAGCTCTATCGCAATGAGCGCGGCGGATATGCCGTCATGGTCCTGGAGACCGACTCGCCGATTCCGGACGAGCTCCGGGCGAGCATTCAGGCACTGCCCGATGTCTTAAAAGTAACCGTATTGAACTTGGACGAACCGGAGGAGAGATAAGATGTTTACTTCTGTCGCAGATCTGACCGCATCCGCCGCCCAGTCGGGCTATTCCTTTGCAGAATTTATTCTGCGGGACGAGGCGGTCCAGGACAATGTATCCCCCGAAAACGTGCGCAGCCAGATGGAACAGGCGCTGGATGTCATGATAGAGACCAGCCGCAGCTACGAAGCCGACGACCGTTCCGGCAGCGGTCTCTCCGGCGGACAGGCGGGCTGCTATCGAAAGGCCGCTTCCGACGGCAGTCTGTTCGGCGGGGAGTACTGGAACGCCGTCACCGTTGAGGCGCTGAAGACCGCCGAGTCCAATGCATGTATGAAGCGCATTGTCGCGGCACCGACCGCGGGCAGCTGCGGTGTCCTTCCTGCTGTCCTTCTGCCGCTGCTGAACAGCGGCGAGATCACCCGGGACCAGGCGGTAGACGCCCTCTTCGTCGCCGGTGCTTTCGGAGAGGTCATCGCTTCCCGTGCAACCGTAGCCGGCGCCTCCGGCGGCTGTCAGGCAGAGATCGGCTCTGCCAGCTCCATGGCCGCTGCGGCCCTGGTCAGCCTCAAAGACGGCACGCCGCAGATGTGTGCACATGCCGCCGCTATGGCTCTGACCAACCTTCTCGGACTCGTCTGCGACCCCATTGCCGGTCTCGTCGAGATCCCCTGCGTTAAACGCAATGTTACCGGTGCCGTCAATGCTGTCTCCTGCGCCAATATGGCACTGGCCGGCCTGACTTCACGCATTCCCTGCGATGAAGTCATCGACGCCATGGGAGAGGTCGGTACCGCCATCATCAGCGACCTCCGTGAGACCGGTGTCGGCGGACTGGCCGGCACCCCCACCGGACGGCGTATTGCGGATAAAATTCTGCATACCAAGTGAGGCTACGGACCGGCATCAAAGAGACGAAAAAAGCCGCTGTCCAGCCAAATGGCTGGGCAGCGGCCCTTTTGTTGTTATTCCGATGCAGGTTACGAAGCGGCGACCGCTTTGGGAGCGGCCTCGCCGTCCTGCACGATGATTTTTCCGAATGTGCTGAGCTGCAGGCAGTGGGTCGGACAGCCGGCAACGCATTTGCCGCAGCCGATGCACTTGTCCTGGTCGACATGGGCGCAGAAATTGCTGACGGTGACAGCACCGACTTCGCAGACTTTCTGGCACTTCATGCAGCCGATGCAGCCGACTTTGCATTCCTTGCGGGTCTGACCGCCTTTGTCATGGTTGCTGCAGTAGACGACCGCTTCCTGATGATACAGAGGAGCCAGTTCAATAATGCCCTTCGGGCAGGTATTGATGCAGATTTTGCAGGCTCTGCAGGTCTCACTGTTGACTTCGGCAACCCCTTTCTCGTTGACATGGATGGAGTCGTATGGGCAGGCCTTTTCGCAGTCGCCGAGGCCGAGACATCCATAGGAGCAGGCTTTGCCGCCGCCATAGAACTGAGCAGCGGTTTTGCAGCTCATGTCGCCGTGGTAGAGCATGGTGGTACCGCACTCTTCCGTGCCGCCGTGGCAGGTGACCACTGCGGTCATCGGTTTCATTTTGCCGGCAGAGACGCCGAGGATTTCGGCGATCTTCTCCGCCGTGGCGGGACCGCCCGGTGCGCAGAGAGTGGTGTCCTCAACTTTGCCCTGCGAAAGTGCAGCGGCATAGCCGGAGCAGCCGGAGAAGCCGCAGGCACCGCAGTTGGCGCCGGCGAGGTTCTCCTCGATTTCGGCGGCGGTCTCGTCGACCGGAACGGCCATGACGACCGATGCAACCGAGAGGATAATACCCAGAATGAGTCCGGTGATGGCAACGATGATTACGGCAGTTAATACAGCGTTCATATTGTTTCCAACCTCCTTAACTCATGGCGCCCGGGAACATGTTGTCAATGATGCCGGAGAAGCCGAGGAACGTGCAGGTCAGAAGAGAAGCGGCAACGAGGGTGATGGGAAGACCTTTCCAGAATTTCGGAATATCATTGCCTTCCATTCTCTCACGGATGCCGGCGAACATAATCATGGCGAGCATGTAGCCGAGGCCGGAACCGAGTGCGTTGACAACACTCATGGCGAAATTGTAATTGTTCTGGACGTTCAGGGTGACGACACCGAGAACGGCGCAGTTGGTAGTGATCAGCGGAAGATAAATACCGAGCGCGTTGTAGAGCGGCTTCATGTATTTCTTCATGGCAATTTCAACAAACTGTACCAGCGCCGCAATGACGAGGATGAAGACCAGCGTCTGCAGATACTCAAACCCGTTGGCGACCAGGAGATACTTGTTGATGGGATAGCAGACGGCGGAGGCGAGGACCATTACGAAGATGACCGCTGCGCTCATGCCGACGGCAGTGTCCTTTTTCTTCGATACGCCCAGGAACGGGCAGATACCGAGGAATTTCTGGAGGACAAAGTTCTGCGTAAAAATAGCAGTGAAGATAATGGCAATGTAAGTCATTCTTTATCCTCCTTTCTCTCGACTTTCTTTACCTGCGGTTCGGTCTCGACTTCCACTTTCGGGATGACGATGTCGCCGGCACTCTCGCCGTCAGCGACTACCATGCAGCCCTCTGCGTTTTCGCAGACGACGCAGGCGTTGATGTCGGCTGTCGCTTTGCCTCTCTTGCGCGCAATGGCGTTGGAGCAGGCGATGAGAAGACCGAATACAAAGAAACCGCCGGGAGCAAGGATAAAGATGAGGATGGGCTGTGCATGGATAAGGGTGAGGATGTCGGTGTCACCGAGGTGGCAGAGGTCGGTCAGCGTGGCGCCGTGGCCCAGAACTTTGAGGGTCAGGTTGCCGGAGCCGAAGAACTCACGGATGGCGGCCATCAGTGTCAGAGAGATGGTGAAGCCGCAGCCCATGCCAAGACCGTCGAGGGCGGAGCGGCCGACCGGGTTTTTGCTGGCGAATGCCTCGGCACGGCCGAGGATAATACAGTTAACCACGATCAGCGGCAAGTAGATGCCCAATGCCTTATCTAACGCGGGGGCGTAAGCCTTGATGAACAGCTGAATGATGGTTACGAATGCCGCAATGACGACAATGTAACAGGGAATACGAACTTTGTCCGGAATGACCTTCCGGAGCATGGAAATAACAATGTTGGAGAAGAACAGGACGATCGTCGCTGCGATGCCCATGCCGATGGCATTCTCAATTGTTGTGGAAATTGCGAGGGTCGGGCAGGTGCCGAGCAGGATGACCAGTACAGGGTTCTCCTTGAAGAGGCCTTTGGTAAATTCCTGGCCGAGGGAACGTTTTTCTTCTGCCATTATTTCCCACCTCCTGCTTCCGATGCGCTGGTGATGGTATCACCGGTGCTGGCAATTTTTGCGTACAGTTTCAGAGCGTCGTTCACGTCGTTGGTGAGAGCCGTTGAGGTGATCGTTGCGCTGGTCAGAGCCTGAATGTCGTTGGGACCCGGGTTGTTTTTGACAACCGAGATCGTTCCGCTCTTACCGACAAACTGCTGCAGGAATTTCGGCTTGGAACCGTTCTGGCCGAGGCCGGGGGTCTCGTTGGAGAGGTCGCCCGGGACGACGCCGGTGACTTTGCCGTTTACGTCAACGCCGACCGTGGCGGTATCCTGTCCGCCGTAGCCCTTGTTGGAGGTGTTGAAGACATAGCCGATGGTTTTGCCGGAGCCGTCTTTTGCAATGTAGTAGGTGTTTCCGTCAAATGTGTTTTCCTCGAAAGTGGCGGCGCTGGAGAACACCGTGCGGCGCGCCTCTTCTTCACTTGCCTTGTTGGCCTCTGCAATTTTCGGCGCGGTCAGGTTATTGACGAGCGCGAGGAGCAGAGTGGCGATAAGTGCGATGAGGAACAGGGAGAGGGTCGGGATGAGAATTTCCTTTGCCTTGGACGGAGCCTTGGTTTCGTTCTTGCTCATTCGGTCGCACCCTCCTTTTCTTTCTTGGACTTCTTCTCTTTGATGACGCCGAACGGAGTCGGTTTGGTCTGGTCCTCAATGTAGGGAACGAAGACGTTCATGATGAGGATGGAGTAGGAGACACCCTCCGGAAGACTGCCCCAGATTCGGATAATACAGGTGATGATACCGCATCCGAGTGCGAAGATGACTTTGCCCCAGTTGGTGATGGGGGAGGTGGTGTAGTCGGTTGCCATGAAGCAGGCGCCGAGGATGAGACCGCCACCGAGGATTTCATAGGCAACTGCGTACCAGTCGAAGCCGGTTGCAAACATCATGATGATGGCAACGGTGCCGATATAGACGCACGGAATGATGGGGGAGATGATCTTGCGGATAAAGAGATAGATGACGCCGATGAGCAGCGCGAGAGCGGATACCTCACCGAGGCAGCCGGAAGTCGTGCCGAGGAACAGCTGGGTCAGAGAAGGTGCACCCTGTGCGACAGCGGTATGTGCGCCGTCGACGGTGATGAGACTCATGGGGGTGGCACTGGTGAGACCGTCGATGTTCCAGCCGTGCTGGTTCAGACCGACGAAAGCACCGGCCGACATTCTGTCGGGGAAGGCATTCATCAGAATGACGCGGGCGGCGAGCGCCGGGTTTAAGAAGTTCTGGCCGATGCCGCCGAACATCTGTTTGACGACGACAATGGCGACGACTGCACCGAAGACAACGATCCAGAACGGGATGTTGCTGGGCAGGTTAAAAGCGAGGAGAAGACCGGTGACAATAGCGGAGAGGTCTCCGATGGTATTCTCCTTTTTCATTGCCTTGCGGGACAGGTACTCAGCGAGTACGCAGGAGCCCACGGATACGAGCATGACGGCCAGGGCACGCAGTCCAAAAACGACGACTGCTGCGATGGCGGCAGGGGCAAGGGCAATGATGACGTCAAGCATGACGCCGGTTGTGGTCTCGGAGGAACGCACGTGCGGCGAACTGGAGACCGTGAGTTTTCTGACTCTGGTTTCTTCAGCCATTATTTCGCACCTGCTTCCCTGATAAGTTGTTTCGAGAGCTTCATATACTGGACGAGCGGACGCCCGGACGGACATGCATAAGCACAGCTGCCGCATTCCATGCAGACCATGGCGCCGGCTTTCTTCAGCGCTTCGACGTCGCCGAGATGGGCTTTGCGCTCAATTTTGGTCGGCTCCAGACTCATGGGGCAGGCCTGGACACAGCGGCCGCAGCGAATGCAGGCGCGGGTCTTTTTGACCTTCATGGCGCCGTCGGCAAATGCGATAATGGCGTTGTTGTTCTTGACCACCGGAACGTTCAGGTCGTCAAGCGTGATGCCCATCATGGGGCCGCCCATGAAGACTTTATACGGGTCTGCCTTGAAGCCGCCGCAGTAGTCGATGACGTCCTGAACTTTGACGCCAATGGGAACGCGCAGGTTCTTCGGCTCTTTGATGGCGGAGCCGTCCACAGTGAGCGAGCGGCTGACCAGAGGCTTGCCGGTGCGCAGATAGCGGGCGAGACATGTGACGGACTCGACGTTCATGACGACGCATCCGACGTCGGCCGGAATTTTCCCTGGCGGGACCTTGCGGCCGGTAACGGCGTGGATCATGACTTTCTCAGCGCCCTGCGGGTAGCTGGATTTGAGCATGACGATTTTTGCGAGGCCATTCCACTCTTTCTTCGAGGCCATGGCTTTCTGGATGGCGCGAACCGCGTCAGGCTTGTTGTCCTCAATGGCGATGAAGATGTTTTCGAACGGAATCCACTTCTTGATGTCGCAGAGCCCTTCAAGGATGTCGTCGGTGTGTTCCAGACATTCTCTGTGGTTGACCGTGATATACGGTTCGCACTCTGCAATGTTGACGATGAGGGTGTCAACTTTGGCATCGGGTTTGAAATTGAGCTTGACGTGGGTCGGGAAACCCGCGCCGCCGAGGCCGACCAGGCCGGATTTGCGGACTGCTTTCAGGAAGTCTTCTTTGGTGTTAACTTCCGGAACTTCAAACTCCGCGTCCTCCATTTTGCCGTCGGACTCAATGGTCACGGCTGTGACCGTTCTTCCCTGGGCAATTCGAACCGGGCCGACTGACTTGACCGTGCCGGATACGCTGGCATAGATGGGAGCCGAGACAAATTTGTCCGAGTCGCCGACCAGCTGGCCGACTTTGACCGGGTCTCCCTTCTTGACAACAGGCTCGCACGGTGCGCCGATGTGCATGGACATCGGAAGAACAACAGTGGCCGGTGCCGGCATGCGGACAACCGGAGTTTTCGCGAGGTTCTTGTGGTGTGCCACATGAACGCCGCCGTGCCCTCTGGCTGCCGGCTTCAGCGTGCCTTCAATTTTAGCTGCCATTCATTCAACTCCTTAACGGAAGCGTCCCGGAACACCATTGGGGGCACTTCCAAGTTTTACGATTTATGAGGAACGCTTTTGGGCGTCTTCATCTGATTTTGACTTCTTCTTTCGAAATGAGACTGCAGCGGTCTCCCCGATTTCCAGGCCGAAATGGCGGCTCTCTTTTTCGAGTGCCGGGAGGACCAGCTTCAGGATGGTGCCGGTAAGGGCACCGGCGACAATGCCGAAAACAAGAAGCAGCGGACCATAGGTCTGAACCAGGCCTTTGGTTCCATAGAGCATAATACAGGCGACGGCGAGCTGTCCTGCGTTGAACATGATGGCGGACAGGATGCTGACGCCGAGAATGCCGAACGGGTTCTTCTTCCAGCGGAGCAGCAGGACCATGACAATGGTGCTGAGCACCCCGCCGGTCAGGCTCATGCAGAAGGCGGTGAACCCGCGGGTGATGAGGGCGAAGAGCGACTTGATGACGGTGATGGCCATGGCGCTCCAGAAACCCATAACAGATGCGGTGAACATCGTGACGATGTTCGCCAGTCCCGGCTTGGCCCCGGGCGGCAGTCCCGGGATGGCCGGGATAAGATTTTCGAGAAAGGCCAGCGCAAGGGCCTGAGCGGCCAGAATGCCCAGAAGCGCAAGCTTCCGGGTGCGCGGATCGACTCTCGTTTTTGTCTTGCTCATAGATTTAAGACCTCTCTGCTACCATGTGATGATGTCCGGATTCGATTTGCTGCCGGCAGCGTGTTTAGCCTCCAGACGAACGGAGGTTTTGGCGGGCAGACATACTGCGGTGTCGCCGGCCTTGGTCAGCTTCCCGGTGCGGACGCAGATCTGGTCTTTGCAGTTGGCTTTGAGATAGCGGATATACCCCGGACCGACTTCCAGCACAGCGGCCGGACGGGAGCGGAGAGAAATCGTATAGGGGGCAGATACCTTTGAGAGGTCAATTCGCTCAATTTCTTTTCCGTCCTGAGTGACGACCGCAGTCAGTTTCTGGGAGCGGCTTTGCAGCTGCTTCGGAAGAAAGATGGCAAGTGCGGCCAGAAGAATGACCAGGATGAGAAGAAGGTCTGCCCATCGGAAGAATTTCGTCTTATTCACGGGTGGAACGAGTCTCCATTCCAGCATGCAGATTCTTATACTTATTTTATAAGGCATTTTGGGTGCCCGTTTATCATGCCGTCATATTATAGTAAATTTTATTTCATTTTTCAATTGGCCTGGAAGCGGAAAATCGTCTATTTTTTGTCTATTATTTATCAAATGCGCCACGAGTTTCACAATCTCTTTTGTGAAAATTGTGGTACGCAGAGTCTTTGCACTCGGTTGACTTAAGTGCTAATTTGAACGATAATAGGAGCCGAACCCAACAGGAACGGAGGGATTGCATGCTTTGCCAAAACTGTGGAAAATACGAAGCGACCACACACATCAAGCGGATTGTCAACGGCGAATTGTCGGAACTCCATCTCTGCACGGCCTGTGCAGAGCACCTGGGCTACGCCGATGCCTTTACGGGAATCGGATTTAATCTCAGCGGCCTGCTCCGGAGCTTCTTCCCTGAGTTCAGCCAGATTCTGCCGGGGGAGGCCCGGGCGGATTCCAAGGAGGACGAGGTGCGCTGCCCGACCTGCGGCTGCACGTTCCGGGACATTCTGGATACCGGAATGATGGGCTGCGCGGACTGCTATGAGACCTTCTATGACCGTCTGAAACCATCCCTGTATCGCATCCACGGAAGGGCGAGCCATGTGGGCAAAATGAGCTCTTCCTATGACGCGCTCTCTGCGCGGAAGGACCGCATCAAGGAGCTGAACGGCGCCATGCAGAAGGCGGTTGAGGTCCAGGACTTTGAAAAGGCGGCTGAGCTCCGCGACAAGATCAAGCAGCTGAAAGGAGAGCTTCCTTCATGATCAAAAAATGGTATCAGCTTACCGGAAGTGAAAATGACACGGCGGTCTGCACCAGAGTAGCGCTGTCTCGGAATCTCTCCAGCCATCGGTTTACGATTCTGCTCGATTCCGCGGAGAAATCGCAGATTGCGCAGGAGGTTATGCAGGTTCTGAATGAACAGCTCCCGGGCAAGTTCTTCGCCACCTCAATGGGCGATTTTTCCCGTGACGATGCCATTTCTCTGGCAGAGCGGGGCGTGGTCAGCCCGGAGTTCGTCACCAACACGGAGGGGCGGACGTTTATTGGGACGGCAGATGAATCGCTCAGCATCATGGTCTGCGAAGAGGACCACCTGAAGATTCAGGGGATACTGCCGGGGCTGGAGACCGAGAAGGCCTATCAGCTGGCGGACCAGCTGGACACCATCCTCGACGGGGCACTCGGCTTCTCCTTCGACAAGAAGCTCGGCTATCTGACCCAGCGCCCGACGAACATCGGCACTGCCATGCGCGCATCGGTTATGCTGCAGCTGCCCGCCTTACATATAAAAGGTAATATGAGAAACTTCGCCGCAACCGTCTCCAAACTGGGTCTGCGGCTCACCGGATCTTTCGGCGAGGGGGCCAATTCCATCGGCAGCCTCTACACGCTGTCCAACCAGATGACCCTCGGCATCTCCGAGGAGGCGGCGCTGGCCAACCTGCAGTCGTTCTCCCTCTCCATCATCCAGCAGGAGCGCGATGCACGGGAGGAGCTCATGCAGAATCTCCGGTTTCAGGATATGCTCTGGCGCTCTGTGGGGACGCTCAAGAGCGCCCGGGTTATGAGCTATGACGAATTTATGGAGGCGCTGTCCATTGCCCGGATCGGTGTCGCCGCCGGGGAGATTGCTCTCCCGATGACCGAACTCAACCAGCTCATCTTCCGAATGCAGCCCGCCAACCTCAATGCGGCGAACGGAAAACATCTCGATCGACAGGCCCGCGACGCACAGCGGGCGGAAAAAATCCGTGAAATCTTTAACGGCGCGGATCATTCCTGACAAAAAAGGAGGCAGCCATTTCGGGCTGTCTCCTCTATTTTTGGGGATTATTGTTCTTTTTGATTGGTTAAAATACTTTTTGCGAGATAGACGGGCCGGCCTTTTCCCTGGACATAGGTCTTGGCCAGATAGATGCCGGCAATGCCGGTGGCAGTCAGGTTGAGCCCGCCGACCAGGCCGATGAGTCCTTCGGTCCGCCTGCGTTCTTTCTGTTTCGCCGCACCGATGCCGTATTGGAGCGCACCGGCCGCCGTCAGCAGCAGTCCGCCGAAAAATGGCCACTCCAGAGGCTTGGTGGAGAAGGAGAGGATGCCCTCAAAAGCGTAGTTCCAGAGGCGGCGGAATGACCACTTTGTGGTGCCGCTCAGGCGCTCGTCCGCCTCATAGGGGATGAAGTGGGTGTTGAATCCGACCCATGCAAAAAGCCCTTTGGAGAACCGGTAGTATTCCGGCAGCTGCAGCAAAGCTTCGGCAACACTGCGGCGGAAGGTCCGGAATTCCGAGGCGTCGGCCTGGAACGGAATGTCGGAAATGCGGTTGATGACGCGGTAGAACCCCTCTTTCAGGAAGACCATGAGCCTGCTCTCACCCCGGTTTTCCTGGTAGGCGGCCACGCAGTCGCATTCCTCGTTGCTGTCCAGGTAATCTACCATCTGGAGCAGAATTTTGGGATTCTGCTGCAGGTCGCCGTCCATGATGCTGATATAGTCTCCGTCCGCGTGCTCCAGCCCGGCGTAGATGCCGGATTCTTTGCCGAAGTTGCGGGAGAAGTTGATGACTTTCATCGGTACTTCCGAGGTCTTCACCAGGTCTGCCAGAACTTCGCCGGTCCGGTCCCGGCTCCCGTCATTGATAAAAATGAGCTCGTAGGAAAAGGTGCGGTTGGCAAACGCAGCGGTTACCGCCTGATAGAGCGGCAGAATATTCCCCTCTTCGTTGTAGCAGGGGATAATCATGGAAAGTTTCATGGGACAAAATCCTCTTCTCGACAATTGCATAGTGATTTAGTATAATTATAAAAGTTTCGCATTGGGAAATAAATACCTGACATTTTTCATCTCTGCGAAAAAAGGACCGGCGTCAGCCGGAAACCTTCACACATTTTGCAACTTGAGCATTCCTTCCTTGCATTATTGACGGAATTCTTGTAGAATTTGTCGCTATCCCGGAAATGCCTTCGCAGTTTTTGTGCGGATTGGCAAAATCTGGACATTCCGGGGAAATAGAAGGGTGCAAAAGCTATAAAATATGGTAAAATAAAAAATGGTATGTGTATACCTTCTTCTCATTTGGTGTCTAGTTTGAATCAAACGATTCAGCTGTCATATACATATAGAAGTTCATTATTGTATTTGTAAAGGAGCTTGTTTCATGGAAAATCTTACCAACAACAAGAGCATCCTTGACTGGCTGCAGACCAGAATTGACCTCCTGCAGCCCGACAAGGTCGTTTGGATCGACGGCTCAAAAGAGCAGCTTGATGCCCTCAAGGCGGAGGCTGTCTCCACCGGCGAGTTCATTAAGCTCAATGAAGAAAAACTTCCGGACTGCTATCTTCACCGCACTGACCCGTCTGACGTCGCTCGTGTTGAGGGCCGTACTTTCATCTGCTCTCCCACGAAGGAAGAGGCAGGCCCGCTCAACAACTGGATGGACCCGGACGAGACCTACAAAATGCTTGACGATATCATCCGCGGCAGCTACAAGGGCAAGACCATGTATGTCATCCCTTACTCCATGTGCCCGGTAGGTTCTCCGTTCGCCAAATACGGCCTCGAAGTTACCGACTCCATCTATGTTGTCGTTAACATGGGAATCATCACCAGAATGGGCAAACAGGTTCTTGACGCCATCGGCGACTCCACGGACTGGATTCACGGTACCCATGCTTCCTGCGACTGCAACCCGGACAACAGATACATCTGCCACTGGCCGCAGGACAACACCATCTACTCCGTCAACTCCTGCTACGGCGGCAACGTCCTTCAGGGCAAAAAGTGCTTTGCACTTCGTATCGCTTCCAACCTCGGCCGTCAGGAAGGTTGGCAGGCTGAGCATATGCTCATCCTCGGCATTGAGTATCCGAACGGCGAGACCAAATACATCTGCGCTGCGTTCCCGTCTGCCTGCGGCAAGACCAACCTCGCAATGCTGATTCCTCCGAAACATTATCGTGACCTCGGCTACAAAGTATGGTGCGTAGGCGACGATATCTCCTGGATCCGCAAGGGACCGGACGGCAGACTCTATGCAGTCAACCCGGAGAACGGCTTCTTCGGCGTAGCACCGGGTACCAATGAGAAATCCAACCCGAACGCGCTTGCCGCTACCAGAGAGGGCACCGTCTTCACCAACGTCGCTCTGAATCTGGACGACAACACCGTTTGGTGGGAAGGTCTTCCGGACGCTCCGGAGAACGGCCTCGACTGGCAGGGCAACCCGTGGAACGGCAAGACTTCTGACAAGGTCGGCGCTTATCCGAACTCCCGTTTCACCGCTCCGGCAAGAAACTGCCCGTGCCTGTCCAAAGAGTTTGAGAACCCGAACGGCGTTCCGATCTCCGCATTCGTATTCGGCGGCCGTCGTGCAAAACTTGCTCCGCTGGTATATCAGGCCCGTGACTGGAACCACGGTGTATTCATCGGTTCTGCAATGGGTTCTGAGACCACTGCAGCTGCTACCGGCGCTGTCGGCGTAGTTCGTCATGACCCCATGGCCATGCGTCCGTTCATCGGCTATGACTGCGGCACTTACTTCCAGCATTGGCTTGACATTGGCAAGACCCTCGACCCGGACAAGGCTCCGAAGATCTTCAACGTCAACTGGTTCCGCAAAGATGACGAAGGTCACTTCATGTGGCCGGGCTTCGGCGACAACATGCGTGTCCTTCTTTGGATCCTCGACCGCTGCGAAGGCAAGGTTGACGCAGTTGAGACCGAAATCGGCTATCAGCCGAAACCGGAAGACATCGACATCGACGGCCTTGACGGTGTAACGGTTGATACCATTAAGTCCATCCTCGGCGTTGACAAGGCTCTCTGGAGAGAAGAGGCCGACGGCATCACTGACTTCTACAAGAGCCTCGGCGACACCGTTCCGCAGGAGATGTGGGACCAGCTTGAGACCCTCAAGAAGAACGTTGCTGAATAAGCACGCTTCGGCACAGGGCTCTGTTGCTGAATAACATTTGTAATAGAGAACGACGATCTGCTCCGTAAACGAGCCGGTCGCCGTTCTTTTTTTGTCTGATTATGGACGAAAGGGAGAGGCGCTGCAATGCAGATTTCCGTCTTATTCGATGCAATTCTCCCGCCGGAAGAGGCCTGCAGGGAGAAATGTGTTTTCCGCAGTCTTTTGACATGGGTCAATTATGGGACAGGATGAAAAATGACGTATCTGCGTTATGTAAAGCTAAAAATCTTTACAGGACGAAATTTCAACGGCCGGCGATTTATTTTCCAAATTAGAAAAAATGTCAGAAAGAATGTTGAAATGTCGAGGAAAAGCTGCGGAAAACGCGGCTAAATGGTGGAAACCGCGGTGCGAGTTGACATTTTCCACCGGATTTTCCACAATGTGAAGTCTTTTGTCTTTACAAGATTGAAAAAACGGCGTAAATATGCGATTTTTCAAAAGCATGCACGGCCGTTGTGCTGTTTTGGACACCAATCCATACAGGTGTTGACGGAGTGCACAGCACTCTGTTAAAATAATAACATGCAATGATAACCTGAGGGCAGAATCCCGCAGGGGAACGGATATTCTGGAGGATATGTTTATGAAATACGCATTTTTTACCGGTGCTGCCGGCGGCATTGCCAGCTCCATTATTGAAGAACTTGACAAGAAGGGCGAGTGGATTATTTTCGCAGCTTATCACCGCAAGCCCCTTACGGACCTGCAGGCCAAATGCTCCGACCGCGTCATCCCGGTACAGATCGATATTCTGGACCAGGCGAGCTGCGACGCCGCGGCGGAAAAAGTACGGGAGCACACAGACACTCTGAATCTGCTCGCCAACTTCGCAGGCGTCCACACAATGGCATCGCTCGTGGAGGGCGACCCGGTCCCGACTCTGGAGTGGATCATGAACACCAACCTCTTCGGCATGGCCCGTGTCACCAAGGCCATGTTCCCGCTGCTCAAGGGCGGGGAGAGCCGCATCATCAACTGCTCCTCAGAGTGCGGCTGGATGCAGCCGCAGCCGTTCAACAGCCCCTATGCCATCTCTAAATTTGCGGTAGAGGCCTACACCATCGGGCTCCGCAGAGAGCTTGCTTTCCTGGATATCCCGGTCATCAAGATTCAGCCCGGCTCCTTCGAGTCCGGCATGCACAAAGAGGCGACCGACGGCTATACCAAACTTGCGGCAGAGACCGAGCATTATAAAGATGTCCTCTCCGTCATGAAGCCGCTGATGTCCATTGCCATGGCACATCCGCATCCGATGAGCAAAGTGGTCGACACGACCATCAAAGCCATCTACGCCAAGAGCCCGCGGATCAACTACCGTGTCGGCACGGACCTGTACCTTGCGGTCATCGATCCCGTCCCGGGCAAAATTATGGATAAGGGCTACAAGATCTTCCTGAAAACGGGAGCCAAGATCATGCGTAAACTCGGCAAGCTCGATTAAGATATATTGACAAACCGGCCGACCACCATATACCATAAAGGAAAGTTGCGGGCACGGCCCGTTTGGAGGTAACAATTATGGTATTTGATAAAATTAAGGACATCCTGGTCGACCAGCTGGAAATTGAGCCGGAAAAAATCACGATGGACGCCAGCTTTACCGAGGACCTCGGGGCGGACAGCCTTGACCTGGTAGACCTCGTTATGTCGCTTGAAGATGAGTTCGGCATGGAGGTGCCCGACGACGCCATCGAGTCCCTGAAAACGGTAGGCGACGCGGTCCGCTATATCGAGTCTCATTCCTGAATCGAGAACCCAATTTAGGTGCTGCCCCGGAGACGGGGCGGCACTTTCTATATATAAAGGAAAGGGCTTCAGATTTGGTTTGACGCATAGAACTTTCTGCTATATAATGGCACGGAATCAGACTAAATAGAGGAGTTGGCAACATGGCGAAACAGAAAAAGATGGTCGACGACATCACGCCGATGGACGAAGACTTTGCCAAATGGTATACCGACATCTGCATGAAAGCGGAGCTCTGCGGCTATACCAGCGTAAAGGGGTGCATGGTCATCCGCCCGTACGGCTATGCCATCTGGGAGAACATCCAGAGCATTCTGGACGCTGAGTTCAAACGGCTTGGGCATGAAAATGTCTGCATGCCGATGTTCATCCCGGAACATCTCCTGCAGAAGGAAAAGGACCACGTAGAGGGCTTCGCCCCCGAGTGTGCCTGGGTTACCGTCGGCGGCAATGAGGAGCTGGAAGAGCGCCTCTGCGTCCGCCCCACCTCCGAGACTCTGTTCTGCGATCACTGGGCCAATGTTGTCCACTCGTACCGCGACCTCCCGAAACTCTATAACCAGTGGGTTTCGGTCGTGCGCTGGGAGAAGACGACCCGTCCGTTTCTCCGTACCCGCGAATTCCTCTGGCAGGAGGGCCATACCCTCCACGCCACTCCGGAAGAGGCCAAAGAGGAGACCGAGCGTATGCTCAACGTCTATGCCGACTTCTATGAGAACGAGCTTGCCATTCCGGTTGTCCGCGGACAGAAGACGGAGAGCGACAAATTCGCCGGCGCAGAGGCCACTTATGCCATTGAGGCCATGATGCACGATGGCAAGGCGCTTCAGGCTGCCACATCCCACAACTTCGGGGACGGCTTCGCCAAAGCGTTCGGCATCCAGTTCCAGAATAGGGAAAACAAACTGGAAGCTCCCTATGAGACTTCGTGGGGTATGACGACCCGCACCATCGGCGCAATTATTATGACGCACGGCGACGACAATGGCCTGGCCCTTCCGCCGGCCGTTGCCCCGGTTCAGGCCATGATTGTCCCCATCGCTTCCCACAAACCGGGCGTCCTGGACCGTGCCTATGCACTCCGTGACGAGCTGCAGCAGGCGGGCTTCCGCGTCAAAGTCGACGACTCCGACAACAGTGCCGGCTGGAAGTTTGCCCAGTGCGAAATGAAGGGAATTCCGGTCCGCATTGAGCTCGGACCGAAGGACATTGAGAAGAACCAGTGCGTTCTGGTCTCTCGCGTCACCCGTGAAAAGGACTTCGTCTCTCTGGATGATCTCATCGACGAACTCGGCCGGAAGTTGAAAGAAGTCCGCGACGAACTCTATCGCAGAGCACAGGAGAACCGGGAAAAGAAGACCTATCGGTGTACCTCTCTCCAGGGCATAAAAGATGCGCTGGCACAGAACGGCGACGGCTTTGTCCACGCCATGTGGTGCGGCGACCCCGCCTGTGAGGAGAAGATCAAAGAGGAGACCGGTGTTGGCTCCCGCTGCATCCCGTTCGACCAGGAGCAGATCTCCGACGTCTGTGTCTGTTGCGGAAAACCGGCCAAAAAGATGGTGCTTTGGGCCAAGGCGTATTGAGGAAAGTCATTCTTGAATTCCTTCATTCGCCGTGCTACAATAGCACAGTAAGTTTAGAATGCAGGATGAAGAGTGGCGCAAGCCGCTCTTCATTGTTTATGGAAAACTTTTCAAATATCACGACGAAAAAGGAGTGTCGAAATGGCGAAGTCGCACAAAGGAAAAGGCGGAAACGTTACCCGAACCGTCTGGGAGCTCGCAGAGCCCTATGCCCGGGAACTCGGCCTGGATATCTGGGATGTCCGCTTTGTCAAGGAAGGTGCTGAGCACTACCTGCGGATTTTTATTGACCGGGAGGATGGCGTCTCCATCGATGACTGCGTCAATATGACCCATGCCGTCGACAAACCGCTGGATGAGGCTGACCCTATCGACGTCAGCTACATTCTGGAAGTCTCCTCACCGGGAGCCGAACGCCAGCTGACCCGGGACGAGCATTTTCAGAAATACATCGGGAAGCGCGTTATGGTGCGGCTAATCCGCCCGCTGGACGGAACCCGTGACTTCCGCGGCGTTCTGGACGGCTACGATGGCGGCGAAATTCACTTCACCTCAGATGAGGGGCGCTCCTTCGTCTTCCAGAAAAAAGAGGCCTCTTACGTCAAGGCGGACGATTTTGCGGACTATGAAGGTTAACGAACCAAAGGAGATATATTAAACATGAAAAACGAAGAATTTTTCCAGGCAGTTACGCTGATGGCTGCTGAGAAGGGCATCCCCGAGGAGACGCTTTTTAACAACATTGCCAACGCGCTGATTACGGCGGAAAAGCGGAAATTTACCCGCAGCGGTGACGTCTCCGACCTGGTCCACTGCGAAATCCACCCGGAGACCCAGGAAATCAACATGTTTCTCCGCAAACATGTGGTCGACGATGTACTCGACCCGAATGTTGAAATTCACATTGACCGCGCCAGACAGATTGACCCGAACGCCCAGCTGGACGGCTATGTCAATATCCCCATGGACACCCACGACTTCGGACGCATCGACGCCCAGACGGCCAAACACGTTATCCGCCAGGGCATCCGTGATGCGGAGCGTGAACAGACGATCGGCGCCTTCCGCTCCCACAGCCAGGAGCTCATGACCGCCAAGGTCCAGAACGTCGATCCCCGGACCGGCAACGCCACCATCGAAATCGGCCGCACGCCCATCCTTCTGCCCCGCGGGGAGCAGATTCCGGGTGAGGTACTCCGTGACGGCCAGATGATCAAGGTCTATATCGTTGAAATCCGCGAGGGCGACCGCGGGGCCAAGGTCATGATCTCCCGCACCCATCCGGGTCTGGTTCGCCGCCTTTTCGAGACCGAGGTTCCGGAAATTCAGGACGGCACGGTCGAGGTCCGGGAAGTTGCCCGTGAGGCTGGCTCCCGCACCAAAATTGCGGTCTACAGCGCCGATGAAAATGTCGACGCCGTCGGCGCATGCATCGGTCCTCGCGGCTCCCGTGTCAACAAGGTGGTTGACATGCTGGGCGGCGAGAAGATCGACATCGTCCCCTACAGCGACGACCCGCAGAAGTTTATTGCGGCGGCCCTTGCACCAGCCGACGTCATCCGCGTCGACATCGTCAGCGAAGAAGAGCACACCTGCCATGTCATCGTCCCGGACAGCCAGCTGTCCCTGGCCATCGGCAACAAGGGCCAGAACGCCCGTCTTGCCGCCAAACTGACCGGATGGAAGATCGACATCAATCCCGAGAGCGGATTCCCGACCGAGGACGCCCCGGCCGATGAGGAGACCGGGACCGAGGAAGACGAAAACGCTGTCTTCGAAGAAGACGGAGACGAAATCGAAGAATAATTCAGAGAACGAAACCGGAAAGCGGGGAAGACGATGCCAAAAAAAGTGCCGATGCGGAGATGCTGCGGCTGCATGGAAATGAAGCCGAAAAACACCCTGGTCCGCGTGGTAAAAAACAAAGAGGGAGAGGTATCCCTCGACCTCACAGGCAAGAAGCCGGGAAGAGGTGCCTATCTGTGCCGAAGCACGGACTGCTTCGAAAAGGCACGGAAGGCCAGGCGCTTTGAGCGGGCATTGTCCTGCCGTATCCCGGAGGAACTGTACGACGGAATGGAGGCGGAGCTAAAAAAAGATGAATCAGCCATTTCTTAATCTGCTCGGCCTCTGCCGGAAAGCCGGAAAGCTTTCACGGGGCCACGATGCCTCGTTCGGGTCCATTTCGAAGAATCGAGCGAAAGCCTGCTTCCTGACCAGGGATGCTTCGGAGCGGCTCAAACAGGAATTTGAGAGGACGGCCGTATACGACGGCCGACATGTCCCGGTGGAAATCCTGGACATATCTATGGACGATCTTTATGCAGCTACAGGCATACGCGCGGCGGTCATCACCGTGGACGATGCCGGATTCGCTTCGAAGCTGCTTCAATTATGCAAGGAGGACAATGCTTAATGGTAATTAAATATAAAGTACACGAAGTCGCAGCGGATTTTGATCTCCCAACCAAAGACGTCACCAATCTGCTCGGCAAGTATTATGATAAGCCGAAGAAGTCCATGACCACCCTGACCGAGGATGAGCTGGACGTCGCTTTTGACCGGATTACCCAGGACCATGAGGTCGACAGTTTCGACAAATATTTCAGCATGCGAGAAAAGCCGAAAGAGGAGAAAAAGCCGGCTGCTCCGAAGAAGGCGGAAGAGAAGAAAGCTGCCCCGAAAAAAGCAGAGGAGAAGAAAGCTGCTCCGAAGAAGGCCGAGGAGAAGAAAGCTGCTCCGAAGAAGAGTGAGGGGAAGAAACCGGCCAAACAGGAGGCTCCCCACAATGAGGCTCCGCGCAAAAACGCCGATCCGCATCCGTTCCAGAAACACGAGAAGTCGGCGAAGGCCGACCGCGCTCCGCAGGCCCGGACCCGCGCCAAGACCCGCACAGTGGACACCCGGACCGAGAACGTCAACCTCGACAAGTACAACGAGCACTATGATCAGATTGCTCCGAACATGCCGACCGGCCGCCGGAAAGACAATGTGGTCAACAATAAACAGAAGCTCAAACAGCGCTCCAAACAGTACAACCGCCGCAGAGGCGTCCGCTCCCGGAAACGGGAGTCTGAGGCCGACCGCATGAAGCGAATTGCCGCAGAGCGCGCCAAGAAACATCTTGTTGTCCAGGTTCCGGATGAGATCACCGTCGGCGACTTCGCCGCACTCATCCGCATGACTGCATCGGAGGTCATCAAGAAGCTGATGTCCCTGGGTCAGATGGCCACGATCAACGACATCATCGACTTTGACACGGCCGCCATCGTCGGCGAAGAGCTCGGCGTCAAAGTAGAGCACGAAAAAGTTGTCTCCATCGAGGAGCAGATTATCGACGACACCGAAGACGAAGAGGAGAACCTCGAGCCCCGTGACCCGGTCATCTGCGTCATGGGCCACGTCGACCACGGCAAAACCTCTATCCTCGACGCCATCCGCCACACCGACGTCACGGACACCGAGGCCGGCGGCATTACTCAGGCAATCGGTGCGTACCGCATCAATTATCACGGCCAGCACATCACGTTTCTCGATACCCCCGGTCACGCGGCATTCACCGAGATGCGCGCCCGCGGCGCCCTGGCAACAGATATCGCCATTCTGGTCGTCGCAGCAGATGACGGCATTATGCCGCAGACCGTTGAGGCCATCAACCACGCAAAAGCGGCCAAGATTCCGATCGTCGTCGCCATCAACAAGATGGACAAGCCGGATGCTTCGCCGGACCGCGTGCTCCAGCAGCTGACCGAGCATGAGATCGTCCCCGAGGAGTGGGGCGGCGACACCATCTGCGTCCCGGTCTCCGCGAAAACCGGCATGGGCCTAGACAAGCTCATTGAGTCCGTCCTGCTCGTCGCCGAGATGCTTGAGCTCAAGGCCAATCCGAACCGCGCCGCCAAGGGCGTCGTCATTGAGGCGAAGCTCGACAAGGGCCGCGGCCCGGTCGCTACCCTCCTGGTCCAGAACGGTACTCTGCATGAGAGCGACATTGTCGTCGCCGGCTCCACCGTCGGCCGCGTCCGTGTCATGACCAATGAGAACGGCAAAGAGCTGAAGAAGGCCGGTCCGTCTGTCCCGGTAGAGATTACCGGTCTGGACGAGGTCCCGCAGGCAGGCGATGCCTTCGACGCCGTCAAGGACGAGAAGCTCGCTCGTCAGCTCGTCGAGCAGAGAAAAGAAAAGATCAAGGAAGAACAGTTCAACGCGCAGCATAAAGTTACGTTGGACAACCTGTTTGCCTCTCTCAAGGAGGGCGAGCGGAAAGACCTCAACATCATCGTCAAAGCCGATGTCCAGGGCTCCGTCGAGGCCGTAAAACAGAGTCTCGAGAAGCTGTCCAATGACGAGGTCAATGTCCGCGTCATCCACGGCGCCGTCGGCGGCATCGCCGATTCCGACGTCCTGCTGGCCACCGCCTCCAACGCCGTCATCATCGGCTTCAACGTCCGTCCGGAGGGCGAGGCTACGGCCATGGCAGAGCGCGACGGCGTTGAAATCCGTACCTACCGCGTCATCTATGACTGCATCAACGATGTCAAGGACGCGATCCGCGGTATGCTCGCACCGAAGTTCCGCGACGTTGACATCGGCAAGGCCGAGGTCCGCAATGTCTTCAAAATTTCCAGCGCAGGCACCATCGCCGGTTCCTATGTCCTGGACGGCAAAATTACCAACAGCTCGAAGATCCGCGTCGTCCGCGACGGTATCGTCGTCGCCGAGGACGAGATCGCCTCGCTGCGCCGCTTCAAAGACGCGGTCAAAGAGGTCGCACAGGGCTATGAGTGCGGCATCGGTCTCGCCAAGTTCAACGATATTAAAGAGGGAGATGTGCTCGAGGCCTACGTCACCGAGTCCTATCAGTCAGATCTCCCGGACAGCGAAGACGAAGATCAGAAGTAAGATTCGGAGGATTATTCCATGCCAGGTCACAAGAATGAACGGACCGCTGAAGACATCCGCCGGGAAATCATCGCCACCATGAAGGAGATCAAAGATCCCCGCGTCTCGGAACACATGCTGACGGTCGTCCGGGTCAATGTCTCATCGGACTGCTCCTATGCCAAAGTCTATATCAGCGATCTCAAGGGAATTGAGGGTGCCAAAGCGGCCTGCCAGGTGCTCAGCAACGCCCAGGGCTATTTCCGCCATGAGATCGGCCACCATCTCCACCTGCGCAAAGCGCCGGAACTCAAGTTTATCGCCGACGACTCGGTGGAGCATGGAATGAAAATTTTTCAGGAGCTCGACGAGCTCAATCGAAAGGAACACCGGAAATGAGCAGAGAAGTGGAAAGCGCCGAAGTGCTCTCCTTTCTGCAGACGCACGACCGGTTCCTGATCTTAACCCATAAGAGCCCCGACGGAGACACCCTGGGGACGGCAGCTGCTCTGACCCGCGCGCTGCTGGCCATGCAGAAACAGGTGCGCATAATCAACGCCGATGCCATCCCCGCCAAATACCAGTATCTGTTTGACGGGATTCCGTCGCTCGACTTCGAGCCGGAAACCATTGTGGCAGTAGATGTCGCCGACACCAAACTCCTCGGTGACGCGCTTCAGCCGTATGCCGACCGGGTTCAGCTCTGCATCGACCACCACGTCTCCAACCGCCGCTACGCGGAGCTCCTTTATCTGCGTCCGGAGGACGGCGCTGCCGCCCTCTCCCTGTACCGGATCTTCCGGGAAAACCGTGTTCCCATTACAAAGGAGATGGCCGACGACCTCTACACCGGACTCTCCACCGATACCGGCTGTTTTCGGTATGCCAATGCCGATGCCCACGCCTACCGCGCCGCCGCCGACCTGATCTCCCTGGGCGCCGACAATGTCCGCATCAACGAGATCATGTTTGAGACCAAACCGTACTCCTACTACCGTCTTCTCCAGGAGACGCTGAACGGCATGCGCATGTTCTGCGGCGGAAAAATTGCAGTTTTCAAGGTGTCCCAGAATATGCTGAAGCGCACCGGGGCCACCGAGGACCAGTGCGACGCCATCTGTGCCATGTCCCGTACCATTGAGGGTGTGGAACTCGGCGTTACCATGAAAGAAAAGAAAGACGGACGCTATAAATTCTCGCTCCGCACCCGCGACTCCCTGGATGCCTCCGCGCTGGGACGTCTTCTGGGCGGCGGCGGCCATGTCTGTGCCGCCGGCTGTGATGCCGGCGAGGACGAGGAGGCTTCCCTCCGGGTTCTGCTGGAGGCGGCCGCCTCCGAACTGGGTACCGCATTATGAACGGACTGCTCATACTGGACAAGCCGGAGGGCATGACCTCTTTTCAGGCGGTTCGAAAGGTGCGCGGCCTGACCGGAGAGAAAAAGGCCGGACACTGCGGCACCCTGGACCCAATGGCCACAGGGGTGCTCCCAATCCTGCTCGGAGGTGCCACCCGGTTCCTCGAATTCCTGCCCGATTCCGGGAAGTGCTACGAAGCGGAGCTTCAGCTCGGTGTACGGACCGACACACTGGATCGTACCGGAAAAGTGCTGAGGGAGCAGGCGGTCTCCTGCGGCCGGGAGGACCTCGAAGGCGTGCTCTCGCAGTTCTGCGGCAGCATCCTGCAGGTCCCGCCGATGTACTCGGCGCGCAAGCAGGACGGCGTGCGGCTCTACGATCTTGCCCGGAAGGGCATTGAGGTGGAGCGGGAGGCTCGGGAGGTCCAGATAGAATCCCTCCGGCTGCTGTCCGGCGACGAGGAGAGGGGGCGTTACCGCATTGCGGTTTCCTGCTCGAAAGGAACCTATATCCGTACGCTGATCGACGATATCGGAACCGCCCTCGGCTGCGGCGCCATGATGACCGAACTGAGGCGCACCGCGACCTGTGGGTTCTCGCTGGACGATGCCGTCCCTCTGAGCCGGCTCTCCGCACTCGCGGAGGAGGGACAGGCGGAAAAAGCGCTGCTCCTGCTGGATTCCGCACTGCAGCAATATCCCGCCGTCACCATTTACGGCGGACAGCCGGCCCGCTTTTCCAACGGCGGCGCCCTGTTCCTGGACCGGATTCCGGCTTTCCGGGAGAGCCGGCCGGAAGATGGGGCTCTGTACCGCGTCTATGACACATCCCGCTGTTTTCTCGGCCTGGGCAAGGTCGGAGCGGCGTCCGCATCACTTGAGGTGCGGCGACTCTATGTGAGAAGGTGAACCCTTTTTGAACTACGATTTCGAAACCCGCGGAACGGCTGTCGCTCTCGGCAGCTTTGACGGGCTGCATATCGGCCATATCTCCGTGATTAATGCGGCCAAAAATATGGCCGCCCGGATCAATGCCAAACCGGTTATCTGCACGTTCTCCGAGCATCCGCTAAAGGTGCTGACGGGCAGGACGCCGCCGATGCTCTTCACCGGGGAGGTACGGGAAGAGGCATTCCGGAGTACCGGCGTTGAGGTGGTACGGCTGGACTTTGCCTCCATCAAAGATATGTCGCCGAAAGAGTTCTTCAACGAAGTTCTCATCAAGACGCTCAATGCACAGGGCGTCTGCTGCGGATTCAACTATACATTTGGCGCAAAGGGCGCGGGCACACCGATGGATATGGCAAAGCTCTGCGATGAGCACGGCCTTCTGTTCTGCGCCTGCGAAGCAGCCGAACTGGACGGGGAAGTGGTCAGTTCCACCCGCATCCGGAAAGCCCTTCAGGAGGGAAACCCGGAACTCGCCGCACGGATGCTCGGGCGCCCGTTCCGGTTCCGCCAGCAGGTGGTGGACGGGGACAAAAGGGGGCGCACCCTCGGGTTCCCCACTATCAACCAGCGGTATGACATGGACCTGGTTGTCCCGAAATTCGGCGTCTACGCCTCCCTCTGCACGGTCGACGGGAGATCCTATTACGGCGCCACGAATATCGGCGTCCGCCCCACCGTGGAGGAGGGGGAGCCGGTCTCCAGCGAGACCTTCCTGCTGGATTTTGAAGGAGATCTCTACGGCAAATATGTCGACACGGCGCTGCTGAAATTCATCCGTCCGGAAATCAAGTTTGACAGCTTCGAAGCGCTCCGGGAGCAGATGGAAAAAGACATCTCCACCATCCGCGCTGTAGCGTCGGCGGAGCAGCCGGAGGAATAGGAAAATTTCTTTACTTCTGATTTTTCCTATGCTATACTATGCCTGCTTATTTCTTGGAGATTGGAGCATACTTTTCAGAGAAGAGTCCTTCACCCGCCTTTCCCTAAGGAATTTGCGTATCTTTATAATGAGGTGAAATTACAATGACACAGGAAGAAAAACAGGCTATCATCAAAGAATATGCCACCCATGAGGGCGACACCGGTTCGCCGGAGGTACAGGTTGCCGTTCTGACAGCCCGCATCAACAACCTCAACGAGCATATTAAAGCCAACCCGCATGACTACCATTCCAACCGCGGTCTTCTTAAGATGGTCGGCCACAGAAGAAACCTTCTCGCCTATCTCCAGAAAACCGACATTGAGCGGTATCGCGCACTCATTAAGAAACTCGGCCTTCGTAAGTAAGACCGTAACTGACGGCAGGCGGCGCATCTGCGCCTCCTGCCTGTTCGTCTACATTAGGGCAGTTATCGGGAGGACTGCAGCGGACGCTTAGCAGTGAATAAAGAACCCGGACCAATCCGGATTTTTTCTTAATTGCTAAGCCCGCCTCCCGTATTGCAAATAAATTTTACAGAGAGGAAAAGGCATTTATGTTTTTCAAAGACTACAAAGTCTACACGACTGAATTTGCCGGCCGAACCCTGACACTGGAAACCGGCAAAATGGCACAGCTCGCCAACGCAGCCGTTATGGCCCGCTATGGTGAGACCGCTGTGCTCTGCACCGTAACCGCATCGGACAAACCCCGTGACGGCATTGACTACTTCCCGCTCGGCGTCGACTATGAGGAGAAGATGTACTCCGTCGGCCGCTTCCCGGGCTCCTTCCTCCGCCGTGAGGGCAAGGCTTCCGAGCACGCCACGCTGGCTGCCCGCTGCATTGACCGCCCCATCCGCCCGCTGTTCCCGAAAGACCTCCGCAACGACTGCTCCATCGTCGCTACGGTTATGTCTGTCGACCCGGACTGTGCACCGGAAATTACCGCGGCCGTCGGCGTCTCCGCCGCACTGGCTATTTCCGACGTCCCGTGGGACGGCCCCATCTCTTCCGTCAACGTCGGCCTTGTGGACGGTGAAATCGTCCTGAACCCGACCCTTGAGCAGCGCGCCAAGACCGAGCTCAACCTCACCGTCTCTTCCACCGAAGACCTCATCGCCATGATTGAGGCCGGCGGCAACGAGATCAGTGACGAGACCATGCTCGACGCCATCGCCAAAGGCCATGAGGAGAACAAGAAAATCGTCGCCTTTATTAAGGGCATTGCCGATGAAATCGGTCTTCCGAAGTTTGACTACGAGTCCAGCGACCCGGACCCGGCCATCGTCGACGAAATCGAACAGATGGTCCGCGCCGACGTCGAGAAAGCACTCGACACCGACGACAAGAAAGTCCGCGACGCAGCTCTTCTTCCCATTTACGACCGCGTCCACGAGAAGTACGATGAGCAGTTCGAAGAGAACCCCGGCGCTGTTGACGCCATCATGTACCTCATTCAGAAGCACGTCGTCCGTGACTGGCTCAAAAATGAGCACAAGCGCGTCGACGGCCGCGGCATTGACGAAATCCGTCCGCTCAACGCAGAAATCGACCTGTTGCCCCGTGTCCACGGCTCCGGCATGTTTACCCGCGGACAGACCCAGGTTCTCTCCGCCGCGACCCTCGCTCCGCTGTCCGAGGCCCAGAAGATTGACGGCCTGAACGAGCAGACCGAGAAACGCTACATCCACCACTACAACTTCCCGTCCTACTCGGTCGGTGACACCCGTCCGTCCCGCGGACCGGGCCGCCGCGAAATCGGCCACGGCGCTCTCGCCGAAAAGGCCCTTCTCCCGGTCATCCCGCCGGTCGAGGAGTTCCCGTATGCCATCCGCGTTGTCTCCGAGGTCCTGTCCTCCAACGGCTCGACTTCCCAGGCTTCCGTCTGCGGTTCCACCCTTGCGCTGGAGGCCGCCGGCGTGCCGATTAAGGCACCGGTTGCCGGCATCTCCTGCGGTCTCATCACCGGAGACCAGGGCGTCTATGGCGACTGGATGACCATGATCGACATCCAGGGACTCGAGGACTTCTACGGCGACATGGACTTCAAGGTCGCCGGTACCCACAAAGGCATCACCGCCATCCAGATGGACCTCAAAGTACACGGCCTCACCATGGACATCGTCAAGGAGGCTCTTTCCAAGACCCACAAGGCCCGCGACTACATTCTCGATGAAGTCATGGCCCCGGTCATTGCCAAGCCGCGTGACGAAATCTCCAAGTACGCACCGAAGATGCTCACCACCAAGATCAACCCGGACAAGATCGGCGACGTCATCGGCAAGCAGGGCAAGGTCATCCAGAAGATCTGCGCCGAGTGCGACTGCAAAGTCGACGTCAACGATGAGGGCGAGGTATTCGTCTCCGCCATGGACCTCGACAACGCAAAGCGCGCCATCTTCATGGTTGAGACTATCGCCAACGACCCGGAGATCGGCTCCATCTATAAAGGCGTGGTTACCCGCCTCATGAGCTTCGGCGCATTTGTTGAAATTGCGCCCGGCAAAGAGGGTCTGGTTCACATCAGCCGTCTTGACGTCAAGCACGTTGACCGCGTCGAGGACGTCGTCGCTGTCGGCGACGAGATCATCGTCAAGGTTATCGAAATCGACGACCAGGGCCGCATCAACCTCTCCCGCCGCGACGCACTCATCGAAGTCGAGGGTGCCGTCCCGGAGAACGACATCGAAGAGGAAGAGCGCCAGCGCCGGGAATCCCGCGGAAACCGCGGCCGCGGCGGTAACCGTAACGGAAACCGCAGCAATTATAACAATCGCCGCCGCTAAGCCATTCTGATTTTCTCAAGCCGCTGCGCAGCAGAAATGCTGTGCGGCGGTTTGTTTTCTCTCTGCTTGACGCCGCAAACCGGATTTTCTACAATGGGAGAGAATGATATTTGCGGCCCGCAGGACCGGATCGGAGGAATTTCCATGACAGAGAAGAAAAAACGAAAAGGACTGGCTGCAGTCCTTCAGCAGACAACCGCAAAGGCGGTCCGTACCGTATACGATGAGCTCATTCCAAAGGCGGCGGAGACCGCAAGTGACCTCCTTGCGAAGACCGGCATTGAGCCCCAGCTGCGGGACCGTGCGGTCACTTTCCTGTACGATGACCTGGAGCAGTTCAACCTCTACACACCGGCGCGTGCTCTCTATGAGCAGACGAAGGAGGGCGTTCCGCAGAATGCCGTCACCCGCATCCTGCTCCATTTTCTGGACCAGACCATGGACTGTGAAGATGGACGGAGCAATCTCCGCGACGGCATTACGGACAGCGTTCTCGACGCGCTCCGTTCTGCTGCTGCCGGTACGCCGGTCTCCGCACTTTTTGAAGACGACATGATCCTGCCGATCCGCGACTTCCTGACCGAGGGTTTCGGTGCCATGCTGCGCAACCTGATCGGCGACGAGACGATGGATAAAATTCTCGGCTTTGTCGACACCATGCAGCATCTGACGGTCGGCTACGTTTTGAGCGAGGCCTTCGGTCTGGACCGCGACACGATGATCCAGAAGATCGACGGTCTCTACAGCCGTTATCTCGGAGAAGACATGGTAAATCAGCTGAAAGAGGAGCAGAAGGGCGCAAAGCTTGCCGAGAAAATTGAGAGCATGGAGCCAACCGAATTTCTGCACTGGGTTTTCGCGGAACACGGAGATGAACTGGTCTCAGCGGCAGCGCGTGCCGTCGGCACGGCGGTCTCCGCCAAGAAGCTCTTCTCGGGCCGGAAACGCAGAAAACACTGAGCGGGACAGCCGCTGAATCGAGAGGGGGAACAAGATGTCGCTGTATGCGCTGGGAGATCCGCATCTGTCGCTGGGGGGCGACAAGCCGATGGATATCTTCCCGGGCTGGGAAGGGTACCTTCCCCGGCTGGAGGCAAACTGGCGAAAGCTGGTCCGGCCGGAAGATACTGTCATGCTCCCCGGCGACATCTCCTGGGCCATGAGTCTCCGGGGTACCCGGGCAGACTTTGCCTTTCTCCACAGTCTGCCGGGCGCCAAGGTCCTGTCCAAGGGCAACCACGATTACTGGTGGTCCACCATGACGGGTATGCAGCGGTATCTCGCCGAAGAGGGGTTTGACAGCATCCGCATTCTCCACAACAACACCGTGACCGCCGGGCCAATTGCCCTGTGCGGTTCCCGGGGCTGGTTTTTTGACGATCCCTCGGATTTCAGCGAAAAGATCATCAACCGCGAATGCGGGCGCATCCGCATGTCCATTGCGGCGGCGGAGGAGACCGGACTGCAGAAAATCTGTTTTCTCCACTACCCGCCGGTGACCCGTGAACGGGAGTGTACCCCAATTATGGATGTCCTGCGGGAAAGCGGCATTACGCGGTGCTATTATGCGCATCTGCATGGCGGCGCTATTGCCCACGCGTTCAACGGAGAGAGGGACGGAATTCAGTTTCGTCTGGTCTCCGCGGACGCCCTCGGCTTCTGTCCGCTGCTGATTGAAAAATACTGAGGATCCCGCCCGTCGGCCGCAGATCGGCTGCCGGGCGGGTCTTTTCGTCCTGTGCACCGCTGAAATTTTGACCAGATTGTAAACGAACAGTATGCTGTTTAATCTGATGCAAAATAGAGTGGAAAACCGGACACGGTTCTGCTATAATGATACCGTTTTCACGAAACTTCTATTATTTGAGAGGGGTTCTACCATGAGCTTAAAAAAAGCAGACAAAATCGACACCAACCTCTATGAGGTGGAAGTCGCCGTTGACGGGGAGACCTTCAACGACGCAGTTACCAAAGTTTATAACCGCCAGAAAAAGAACATCACGGTCCCGGGCTTCCGCAAGGGCAAAGCTCCCCGCGGAATGATCGAGAAGTACTACGGCGAAGGCGTTTTCTACAACGATGCATTCGAGCAGATCTTCCCGGACGCTGTCCAGGGTGCCGTTGACGAGGCCGGTATTGAAATCGTCGACAACCCGTACGACGTCGACATCGTCGAGGTCGGGAAAGACGGCGTGGACTTCACGTTCAAAGTTACTGTCAAGCCGGAAATCGTCATCGGCGACTACAAGGGTCTCAAGGCCGAGAAGCCAGTCGCCGAGGTCACGGACGAAGATGTCCAGTCTCAGCTTGACGCCATGCTGGAGCGCAGCGCCCGCTTTGTCGAGGTTGAGCGCGAGGCCGCCAATGACGACCTTGTCACCATCGACTTTGACGGCTATGTCGACGGCAAGGCGTTTGAAGGCGGAAAGGGCGAGGGCTACGAGCTGACCCTCGGTTCCGGCCAGTTCATCCCGGGCTTCGAGGACCAGATCGTCGGCCACAAGGCCGGTGAAAACTTCGACGTCGTTGTCACGTTCCCGGAGGACTATGTCGAAGACCTCGCCGGCAAAGAGGCCACCTTTAAGGTTGTCCTCAACGCCGTCAAGGAAAAACAGCTTCCGGAGCTCGACGATGACTTCGTCACAGAGGTCTCCGAGTATGACACCGTAGATGAACTCAAACAGCACACCAGAGAGGACCTGGAGAGCTCCAAGAAAGAGGCCTCTGACGCCGAAGTCGACTCTCAGATCTTCGACGCACTCGCCGGAATTGTAGAGAACGAAATTCCGGAGGTCATGTTTGAGCACCAGGTCGACGATGCGGTTAGCGAGTTCGGCTATCAGATTCAGTCCCAGGGTCTCGACCTCAAGACGTATCTCAGCTACACCGGCATGACCGAGAAAGATCTCCGCGAGAGCTTCCGCCCGCGTGCGGAAAACCAGGTAAAATGCCGCCTGGCTCTGGAGAAAATCTCAGAGCTTGAAAATATTGAGGTCACCAAGGAAGACCTTGATGCCCAGTACAAGGACCTCGCCGAGCAGTACGGCATGGAGGAGTCCTCCGTCCGCAACATCCTCTCCGAGGACGACATCTCCAAAGATGTCAAGACCAAGAAAGCGCTCGAGGCGGTCAAAGCCGCCGCTGACATCACCGAGGTTCCGCAGGATCAGTATGACGCCGAAAAGGCCGCCAAAGCGGCTGCCAAACAGGCGGAGGCCGAGGCTGAGGACACCGAGGCAGAGGAGAGCAACGAAGATGCCGCTCCTGCAGAGGCTTCTGAGGACTAATCTCTTTTTTCAGACGAACGCCATTGGAACGTGTCTCAGACTGTACTCATTTCTATACTTATTGGAAGGCGGCGGGGGGAATCCTCGCCGCTTTGCGTAACCAAGGAGGTAACGTAATATGGCTTTAGTCCCTTATGTCATTGAACAGACCAACCGCGGAGAGCGGCAGTATGATATCTATTCCCGTCTTCTGGAAGACCGCATCATCGTCCTCTCCGACGAAGTAAACGACGCAACAGCAAGCCTTGTTGTTTCCCAGCTCCTCTATCTGGAGGGCCAGGACGCCGACAAGGACATCAGCCTTTATATCAACAGCCCCGGCGGGTCCGTTACGGCCGGCTTTGCCATCTATGACACCATGCAGTATATCAAGTGCGACGTTTCCACCATCTGCATGGGTCTCGGTGCCAGCATGGGTGCCTTCCTGCTCTCTTCCGGCACAAAGGGCAAACGCTATGCGCTTCCCAATGCGGAAATCATGATTCACCAGCCGTCCGGCGGTGCGCAGGGCAAAGCGACCGACATTCAGATCGTTGCGGAAAACATCCTCAAGACCAAACAGAACCTGAACCGTATTCTCGCCGAGAACACGGGCAAATCCATTGAGCAGATCGCCAAAGACACGGAGAGCGACAACTTCATGAGTGCCCAGGAGGCTCTGGAATACGGCCTGATCGACAAGGTTCTGGACAAGCGCTGACTCGGTTCGGAGGGAATTACATTGGCAAGAGACGAACACATTCTGCGCTGCTCGTTCTGCGGAAAATCCCAGGACGAAGTGGAAAAGCTCATCGGCGGACCCGGCGGGGTCTGCATCTGCGACGAGTGCGTGGAACTCTGTGACCAGATTATTCAGGAGGACATCGAGGAGAAGAACGAGGTGCGGCATAAACAGGCGCTGCGCGACGCAAAACCTCTCCCGAAGCCTCAGGAGATCAAAAAGGTCCTCGACGAATACGTCATCGGTCAGGACCAGGCAAAAATTGCACTTTCGGTCTCCGTCTATAACCACTATAAACGCATTTACCATGGAGAAGACGCAGGAGATGACGTAGAACTCCAGAAGTCCAACGTCCTGCTGCTCGGACCCACCGGCGTCGGCAAAACCATGCTGGCGCAGACCCTGGCCCGTATCCTCGATGTGCCGTTTGCCATTGCAGACGCCACGACGCTGACCGAGGCCGGCTACGTCGGGGAAGACGTAGAGAACATCCTGCTCCGACTTATCCAGGCCGCCGACTTTGACGTCGAGCGCGCCGAACGGGGCATCATCTATATCGACGAAATCGACAAGATTGCCCGGAAGTCGGAGAACCCCTCTATTACCCGCGATGTCAGCGGCGAGGGCGTTCAGCAGGCACTTCTGAAAATCCTCGAGGGCACCGTCTCCAACGTCCCGCCGCAGGGCGGACGCAAGCATCCGCAGCAGGAGTTTATTCAGGTGGACACATCCAATATCCTGTTCATCTGCGGCGGTGCATTTGACGGCATCGAGAAAATCATAGAAAAGCGCTCCGGCAACGGCGGCCTCGGTTTCGGCGCCGAGATCAAGGAGAACAAGGAAATGGACCTCTCCGAGGCCTATTCCCAGGTCATTCCGCAGGACCTCGTCCGCTATGGACTCATCCCGGAACTGGTCGGCCGAATTCCGGTCATTACAACCCTCCAGGCACTGGATGAGGACGCCCTGGTACGCATCATGAAGGAGCCGAAGAACTCGCTCATCAAACAGTATCAGACGCTGTTTGCCATGGACAATGTGACGCTTGAATTTGACGACGCGGCACTTCACGCCATTGCACGGGAAACACTGGAAAAGAAGACCGGTGCCCGCGGTCTGCGCGGCGTCATGGAACGCGTCCTCATGCCTGTCATGTATGAGAGTCCGACCGACTACCAGATTGAGAAAATTCTCATTACGGAACCGGCCGTTCTCGGCGAGGAACAGCCCAAAATCACCCGCAACACCAATCGGCGCGCACCCGCCCCGCTGCTCAATCTGCCCGGACTTGGGAAGAAGAGCCGCCGCGGAAGCACCGTCTGACTGGCCGGGACAAAGCATTATCAGGCGCGAACCGTCTCGGCTTTGAGCGGTACGCGCCTTTTTAACATTATCTTAGAAGGCGGTGAGAAACCATGGAAGAGATGAACCCTGTCTATTCCATTCCTGTCATCCCGTTGCGAGACCTGGTTATTTTCCCGGAAATGGTCCTCCATTTTGAAGTGGCACGGGCCAAATCCATCGCGGCGCTCAATGCCGCTCTCGAACAGAGCGATATCTTTCTGACCATGCAGAAGAACCCTTCCAAGGAGACGCCGGACTACGACGATCTCTGCACGGTCGGCTGCATTGCGACCGTACGCCAGGTGCTCTCGTCTCCGGACAGCAGCAGTATCCGCGTTATCGTGGAGGGGACGCAGCGCGCCCGCATTCAGCAGGGCTACGGCGTCACCGGAAAATTCCTCTACGCCGACGTCATGCCGGTGGAAGATCTGCCGACGGACGCCTCTTCTGACTATGTCGCCGCGCTCATGAACAAGACGCGCGACTATTTTGACGAATACTCCAGCTTCTCTCCGAAAATGGCGCCGGAGGTCATGGCGCGCATCGGTCTGGACGATACACCGGGCACGCTGTCCGACTATCTCGCCTCGGTCCTTCCGCTGGAGAGCAAAGATAAGCAGGGGCTCCTCGAGGAGCGCGACCCGCTTGCTCGCCTGGAGACGCTCTGCACCTATCTCGCAGAGGGTATCGACATGCTCCGCCTGGAGAGTGAGATCTCCAGCAAAGTGGAGCGAAATATGGACCAGAACCAGCGGGACTACTATCTGCGGGAGCAGATGCATGTCCTGAGCGAAGAGCTGGACGGCGGTTCCGCGGAGAACGAGGCGGAAGAGTACAAAAAGAAAATTGAGGCCATTGAACATATCTCGGAGAAATCCCGCGAGAAACTGCTCAAAGAGGCCCGCCGCCTGGGGCGCATGGACGCGTCTTCGGGAACCGAGGCCACGGTTATCCGCAATTACCTCGACACCGTTCTCGCCCTTCCCTGGGACAGCGCCACCGAGGACCAGCTGGACCTCAACCACGCCCGTGCGGTTCTGGATAAGGACCATTACGGACTGGACTCGGTCAAGGACCGAATCATTGAACTGCTTGCGGTCCGTCAGCTGAATCCCGGCATCAACGGGCAGATCATCTGCCTCGCCGGCCCGCCCGGCGTCGGAAAAACCTCTATCGTCCAGTCCCTCGCCCGTGCCATGGGCCGCAAGTATGAGCGCATCTCTCTCGGCGGCGTCCGGGATGAGGCGGAAATCCGCGGCCATCGCCGCACCTATATCGGAGCCATGCCGGGCCGGGTTATGGCCGCCATCTCCGAGGCCGGTACCCGCAACCCTCTGATCCTCTTCGACGAGATCGACAAAATGGGCGCCGACACCCGCGGCGACCCCGCCTCGGCCATGCTGGAAGTGCTGGACGCAGAGCAGAATAAAGAATTTGTCGACCACTATATCGACATCCCATTTGACCTCTCCAAGGTATTCTTTATTACCACGGCCAATGACATGGGGCAGATTCCCGCCCCGCTGCTGGACCGCATGGAGGTCATTGAGCTCTACAGCTATACGGCGGAGGAAAAATTCCATATTGCCAAGGACCATCTGGTGCCGAAATCGAGAAAGCGCCACGGTCTGAAGGCCTCCCAGCTGAAATTTACCGATGGGGCACTGCACCACCTCATCAGCGACTATACCCGGGAAGCGGGCGTCCGTAAACTGGAACGCCAGATTGACACTATCTGCCGCAAGACTGCGCTGCAGGTCGTAAAAGATCCGGCGTACTCCATCAGCGTCAAAATCAGCGACCTCGAGCCCCTGCTCGGCGTCGCAAAATTCCGGGAAAACTTTGAACACCGCGACAGTGTCGGCGTCACCAACGGCCTCGCCTGGACTTCGGTCGGCGGCGAGATGCTGCAGGTAGAGGCCGCCGTCATGGACGGCAGCGGCCATCTGCAGCTCACCGGATCGCTCGGCGATGTCATGAAGGAGTCGGCCCAGGCTGCCGTCAGCTACATCCGCACCAACGCATCCAGACTGAAGGTCAGCTCCAGCTTCTACAAGGACAAGGACATCCATATCCACGTCCCGGAGGGGGCAGTTCCGAAAGACGGACCATCTGCGGGTGTCACCATAGCTACCAGCGTGCTCTCGGCCCTCAGCGGCCGCCCGGTCCGCGGCAATGTCGCCATGACCGGAGAGATCAGCCTGACCGGCCGGGTTATGCCCATCGGCGGACTGAAGGAAAAGACGATGGCCGCCTATAAGGCCGGTATCAAAACCGTCATCATTCCGAAGGAAAACGTTCCGGACCTCGAAGAGATTGACCAGACCGTCCGGGAAAAGCTCCGATTTGTGCCCGTCACAAGACTGGATCAGGTCTGGGACAGCGCCCTGAAGAGGCGGGAGAGGGGAGAAGCATGAATCTGCAGCAGGTAACCTATGAAGCTTCCTACGGCACCTTTGAACAGCTTCCGCCGAGCACGGTGCCGGAGTATGTGTTTTCCGGCCGTTCCAACGTCGGAAAATCCTCTCTTCTGAACGCGGTGCTGGGGCGCAGATCCCTGGCACGGGTCAGTTCCAAACCGGGGAAAACCATCACCATCAACTTCTTCCGCGGCGACGGTGCCCGCCTGGTCGATCTCCCGGGCTACGGCTACGCCAAACGTCCGAAGGCCGAGCAGGAGCGCTGGAGCCGCATGATTCAGGGGTATTTCACCTCGGACCGGGAGATTGCCCTGGTGCTCCAGCTCATCGACATGCGCCATGCGGCGAGCCGGGACGACCATCAGATGCTGGCCTTTCTGCAGGAGATGAATCTCCCGTTTGTCGTGGTTCTGACTAAGAGCGACAAGCTCAACAAAACGGAATATAAACAGGCCCTTGCGGCCCGCACGGACGAGTGCGCTCCCTATGGGCCGTCTGCGGTCATTCCGTTCTCTTCCACCCAAAAAAACGGCGTGGAGGAGATCCGCAGATTTCTCTTATCCGAAAATTAGGAGCGAAGAAAATGAAAAACTATTGGAAATCCATTGCCGCTGCGGTACTGGCTCTCGTCATGATCCTGTCCCTTGCCGCCTGCGGTTCCAAAGACAGCAGCATACAGGCTCCCACGAAAGTGGAGGGCAACGGAGGGTCGGCGGCTTATTCCTACGACCTCGACGCCAAGTCCATGACCGTCACCGTCACGGACAAGGTCCAGAGCAAGGACGGCAACGGGTTTGACCCGACCTATGGCCTTGTCAACCTCGGCGGATTTTCCGACGTGAAGACTCGCAACAACTATCTGATTACCCTCGACAGTTTTATCTACAACCCGCTCTTCACCAGCGGAAAGATTAAGACCATCGTGTTCCAGTTCCCGAATCGCGCCGGGGCGAAAGATCAGACCTATAAGATCAAAGCCAGTGGCGGCAAGGTGACCAAAGTGTACTTCGGTACCGAGTCCTACGAGTACTCCTACGACGGGGGCAAGCTGGAGGAAATCAGCATGACCACCGCGGACTACAAAAACCCGTACCGCATTGTCAAGTTCCACTACGATGGAGATCGCATTGTCTCCTATGCCGATCAGGCCAGTGCCGGCTACAGCAATGTTGAGACCACCAACTTCTCGGTCTCCTATGACAGCCAGGGCCGCATTGCCTCCATCCGCAGCAGCGAAAGCACGACGAGCTACAGCTACGACGGGAACGGCCGCCTGTCCGCCATCGCATCTTCCGGCAAATTCGACCAGAAGACCGTCTCGAAGTTCACTTACGACGGGAACGGCAATATCGCCAGAATTGTGGGCAGAAGCACCTCCATGAAGGGGAACAGCACCTCATCGGTTGTCTTCTCCGGCTATCAGACCATCGGCTGACTTCATCTGCGGCTTCCAGAAACCCCGGTTTTTCGCCGGGGTTCTTTTCTGCATCAATTCGGCAGTTTAGCACTTTACAGTGTGAAACTACAATGATAAAATAGGTAAGAAACCCGGCAGAAACGGAGGAATGTTACATGACCGAGCAGCTTCAGGAACACAATTTAGAGGATCTCTATCGTGCTGTCCTCTGTCTGCAGACCGAGGAGGAGTGCGAGAAGTTTTTCGCCGACCTCTGTACGGTCAACGAACTCAAATCCATCTCCCAGCGGGTGGTCGTCGCCAGAATGCTGAAGGACAAATCGGTCTACAGCGACATCGTCGCCGCCACCGGGGCTTCCACGGCAACCATCTCAAGAGTGAATCGCGCTCTGCATTACGGCGAGGGCGGCTATGAGCTGGTTCTGGAACGTCTGGGTGAAGAAAACGGGGCAGACTGAGGCCATTTTATTTTAAAAAAATCGTAAAAAAGCGGTTGACATCAAGGCCCAGATAGTTTATATTATTAACCGTCGCCGATACGACAGATCGCCGCACAACGCGGGCGTTCGGCAGACGAAATGGGAGTTTAGCTCAGCTGGGAGAGCATCTGCCCTACAAGCAGAGGGTCACAGGTTCGAGCCCTGTAACTCCCACCACTTCAAAATATGGCCCGGTAGTTCAGCTGGTTAGAACGCTAGCCTGTCACGCTAGAGGTCGTCGGTTCGATCCCGATCCGGGTCGCCATATTTATGCTTCTGTAGCTCAGTCGGTAGAGCAGGGGACTGAAAATCCCCGTGTCGATGGTTCGATTCCGTCCGGAAGCACCATTTGCGGATTTAGCTCATCTGGTAGAGCGCCACCTTGCCAAGGTGGAGGTAGCGGGTTCGAGCCCCGTAATCCGCTCCATTTTTTGGCACCATAGCCAAGTGGTAAGGCAGAGGTCTGCAAAACCTTGATGCCCCAGTTCAAATCTGGGTGGTGCCTCCACATTGTGTCCCGACTTCTGGTCGGGACACAGTTTTCCAGATGTGGAAGTTTAGCTCAGCTGGGAGAGCATCTGCCCTACAAGCAGAGGGTCACAGGTTCGAGCCCTGTAACTCCCACCACTTCAAAATATGGCCCGGTAGTTCAGCTGGTTAGAACGCTAGCCTGTCACGCTAGAGGTCGTCGGTTCGATCCCGATCCGGGTCGCCATGTGCGGATTTAGCTCATCTGGTAGAGCGCCACCTTGCCAAGGTGGAGGTAGCGGGTTCGAGCCCCGTAATCCGCTCCATAAAAAAGCACTCCGATTTTTCGGAGTGCTTTTTCTGTCTTCTGAAAAACTGGCGGCCGGCTCCGAAGAGCCGACCGCCGCTTTTCTCCTCAATAGCGGATGGATACCACAGATTTTGGAATGACAAATTCACACACGCCCATGTACATCGGTGCGACCTCGCCGCGGTCAAAAACCAGCACCAGATTGCCATGAGGATTGACATAGAACTGCGTGCTGTCTCCGATGGTCCGGTCCGTGAACACGTCCGGGAAATCGGGGTCGTCGATGAAGTAGCTGACGCGGTCGGATTCCTTCTTCTGCTTTCGCATCTGGCGGCGGACCTCTCTGGTGAGTTTTGGCTGCCAGTTGGTGCCGGGCGCAAACATGTCGCCGAGTTTCAGGATGCGGCCGGTTCCCTTATCCAAATTGTAGATGCGGACCTGCTCGCCGGTATCGGCGCTGGTAATTGTCGTGTTGAACCGGAGAGAAAAAAGCCGTGCATTGTCCGTGACCACGGTGTAATCCAGTCTGACATCTCTGTAGCCCTGCCCGGAGCTCTCCGCGAGATCGCGCCGGTACTGCCGGATGATGGTCTGGGCATAGGCGTTGATGTCGTCATTGACAGATTTCGGCGCCCCCTCAATTTTCGGGGTCTGGATATCGGCGCTGTGGCCGCCGGTCTGGTCACGGAAGTGCCGGAAGGTCACGACTTTTGTGATGGGGCCGAGCACCGGGACTCTGGCCATTGCGGTGTTCAGTGTGGCACTGCTGTTGGCGAGCACAACGATCAGGGCAAAGACGGCCGCCAGGCTTGTGATGGTTTTGGTCCAGGCGTTCCATCCGCTGCGCCGCTTCTTTTCCGGTGCCTTTTCGGTCTCTTTCAGGGTGCGGCGCACGCGGGCTTCCAGCTCGGGAGGGACGGGGATGGACTCATATTCTGCCCGCAGGCCTGCAAGGTTCTCGTCTTTCATGCGCGATCCACTCCTTCCTCCATATGTACGCGGAGTTTCTTCAGAGCACGGTAAAGTGTGCTTTTGACGGTACTTTCCCGCATGTCCAGCGCATCCGCGATTTCGCGCAGGGTCTGATCTTCAAAATAGTGCAGTACGAGGATCAGGTATTCGTTTTCCTTGAGCAGGCGCATGGCCTGCTCAAGGTCAATATTGGAATAGCGGTCGTCCTCGCCGCGCTCGGGTATCTCAGCGTCGGTGCGCCTTTTGTTCTGCCGAAGCAGATCCAGCGCACAGTGGGCGACGGTGCTTAGAAGCCAGCTTTTAGCCGCGTCTTTTTTGCGGATATCTCCGCAGCGGGTCATGGCTTTTACGACGCTGTCCTGCACGACATCCATGGCATCCGCTTCATTTTTAACATAGGTGAAGGCAAGCCGATACATGGCCGAGTACTCGTCCAGGATCAGGGCCTCCATCTGTTTTCGTTCCATACCGTTCTCTCCTTTCTGCCTGCATTCATGAGACGTGGGAGAAGACAAAATAGTTTCAAAAATTTGGCACCCCTATCATAGCGGATTGCACGGGAAAAGAGAAGGGGCACAAAAAAACAGCAATTCGCTTCTCGGAGCGAATTGCTGTCCTCTTTCCGGCATACCGGCGGATGTTAATAGATAGATACGTGTTTCTCTTTCTTCAGCGTTTCATGACGGCCTGGCTGGCGTCGGAGATGTCATGTGCGATGATTTCCGGCTCCTCTTTGCAGCCGGCGTCGAACCAGTCCTTGATGGCGTAGAGCGCGCCGTAAGTGACAAAGTCAAAGGCCATGCCGAGCACGTGTTCATCGGTAATACCGTATTCCCGGTAGTTCTGATAGGCTGTTGGACGGATCTCCTCCAAAACGACCGAGAGAAATTTGTTGTTTGTGATGTTGTCCAGAATGAGTTTGCCCATCAGCGGTTCGTCCTGGACCAGACGGCAGGCGGCGAGTACGGTGCCGTATTCGTCGTTGAGCTGCACGCTCGCGTACAATGTGGTGCGGATCTGCTCCTCAAAGTCGTGGAGAATGTGGTCGAAGAGCTCGATGGGGTCGCGGTAGTGGGAGTAAAAAGTGTTGCGGCTGATATCGGCTTCTCTGCACAGCTCACTCGTGGTAATCTTCTTCAAATTTTTTCGCCGCATGAGCTTCAGAAGTGCTTCCTTCAGGGCATTCTTTGTGTAGCGGACCCTGCGGTCAGTATTTTTGCTGTCCATCCTTGTTGATACCCCTGTCTGTATTTTTCCTTACCCAATTATTAGGATTGTCATTGTCTCCCCAAAAGGCGGAGCCAGTCAATATAAAACCCATAATAACATTATAGTGTCTGATATGTCTGTTTTCAAATGGTTTTTAAAAAACAGACCGACGATTTTTGCAAATTACAGGGTTTGACGAAATGCTTCCCAATTCTCGCCGTGGCTTTGGCACTCATTGTAGCCGCTGAGATCTTTTATGACCTCGCCGGCGATAATTAGGCCGACCACCGGCGGGACAAACGAGGTGCTGCCGGGTGTGGCGCGCCGCCCGGTGTTCTCCTCCGCCGGGAGCGGCTCAATCGGCTGCTCGGTGGAACAGACTACCTTGACATGGCGGATGCCGCGGCGGCGCAGTTCTCGGCGCATGACCCGGGCCAGCGGATCTCCCTGGGTTTTTGCAAGGTCCATGACCTGGAACGCCGTCGGATCCATCTTATTTCCGGCCCCCATGGCCGAGATGATCGGCGTGCCGGCCTGGCTGCATGCCTCGATCAGCCCGATTTTTCCGCTCACGGTATCAATGGCATCTACGACATAGTCGCAGGCGGAAAAATCAAACTGACTGCGCGTCTCCGGCAGGAAGAAGACGGGGTATTTGTGAACCGTCGTTTCCGGGCAGATGGCATGGATGCGCTCCTCGGCGGCATCGACCTTTTCCATTCCCATGGTCTGGTGGGTGGCGATGATCTGCCGGTTCAGGTTGGTGAGGGAGACCTGGTCATGATCGATGAGATCCAGCGTGCCGATGCCGCCCCGGGCCAGCGCCTCGACGACGTAGCCGCCGACTCCGCCGATGCCGAATACGGCGACGCGGGCGTCTCTCAGTTTCTGCATGGCGCTGGGGCCGAACAGGAGCTCGGAGCGGGAAAATTCATGGATCATAGGGTATGCCTCCTGTGGAAATAACAAGTTTTTTCCATAATACCATAAAAGCTGCTGCAGAAAATACGGAATTTTCGGTTGACAGAATACCGCCGTGGGGTATAGAATGAACCACAGAAGAAAGATACCCCTTAGTGGTATTAAGTCAGGAGGAACGGCCTATGGCAGAAGAGCAGAAAGACTGCAGCTATATTCACAATCATAAAGCCCGTACGCCGGAGGAGCAGAAAAAACTGCTGAATCGACTCAGACGAATTGAGGGACAGGTCCGGGGCATTGAGGGCATGGTGGAGAAAGACGCCTACTGCCCGGAAATCTTGGTCCAGGTCTCTGCTGTTACCTCGGCGCTGAACTCCTTTAACAAGGAGCTGCTGGCATGTCATATCCGCGGATGTGTCGCGGACGACATCCGGGATGGAAATGACGAATCCATCGATGAACTCGTCCGCGTCCTGCAGAAACTCATGAAATAAAGGAGATGTAATATGGACCAATACAATGTCACCGGCATGAGCTGTGCTTCCTGTGCCACACATGTGGAGACTGCAGTCAGCAAGGTGCCGGGCGTCACATCGGCGACGGTCAGCCTTCTGACCAACTCCATGGGCGTGGAAGGCACTGCATCGCCGGAGGCAGTCATTCAGGCGGTCAAGGACGCCGGCTACGGTGCCTCGCAGATGGGCGCCGGGGAGGAGACGCACAAGGTCTCCGCTTCTGAGAAGCTCCGTGCAGAGGAGGAGGCCTTGAAGGACCATGAGACGCCGAAGCTGCGGCGCCGGTTCTGGACCTCGTTCGGCTTCCTGATGGTGCTCATGTACTTTTCCATGGGCGTGTCCATGTGGCACTGGCCCGCGCCCGGGTTCCTCGCCCATAATGTGGTAGGGCTCGGCATGCTGGAATTGCTGCTCGCCATCATTATTATGTATATTAACCGCAAATTCTTCGTCAACGGGTTCCGGAGCCTCTGGCACCGCGCCCCGAACATGGACGCTCTCGTGGCACTGGGCTCCAGCGCCTCGTTCCTCTACAGCCTGTATGCGCTGTTTAAAGCGTCCTGGGATGTTGCCCGTATGGCCGCCATGGGAGGTGCGCCAGGTATGGCCGGCATGCACAGCGCCATGCCCGGCATGAAATACATGGACAGCTTCTACTTTGAATCGGCTGCCATGATCCTCGTGCTCATCACCATCGGCAAGGTGCTGGAATCCCGTTCCAAGGGCAAAACCACCAGCGCGCTGAAGTCACTGATGGCTCTGGCGCCGAAGACCGCCGTGCTGGAGCGGAACGGCGAAGAGGTCACAGTCGATATCGACGAAGTACAGATCGGAGATATCTTTGTGGTCCGCCCGGGCGAGAACATCCCCGTGGACGGTGTCGTCGTCGACGGCACCAGCGCGGTCAATGAGAGCGCCCTGACCGGCGAGAGCGTTCCGGTGGACAAGGCGGAGGGCGACGTCGTCAGTGCGGCGACGGTCAACCAGTCCGGATTCCTGCGCTGCCGCGCCACCCGCGTCGGCGAGGACACCACACTCTCCCAGATCATTCAGATGGTCAGCGATGCCGCCGCCACCAAGGCGCCCATCGCCAAGGCGGCCGACAAGGTCAGTGCCGTCTTTGTCCCGGCGGTCATCCTCGTCGCGCTGATTACCCTCATCGTCTGGCTCATCATCGGCAGCGGCTTTGAGTACGCGCTGTCCCGCGCCGTCGCGGTCCTGGTTATCAGCTGCCCGTGCGCACTCGGCCTCGCGACCCCGGTGGCCATCATGGTCGGAAATGGCAAAGGCGCCAAAAACGGCATTCTGTTCAAGACGGCCGCCTCTCTGGAGGAGACCGGCAAGATGGATGCCATTGCGCTGGATAAAACCGGCACCATCACCAACGGGACTCCGGTCGTCACCGACCTGGTACCCGCAGCGGGCGTAAGCCGGGAAGATCTGATCCGCACCGCCTATGCTGTGGAGCGCTCCAGCGAACACCCGCTTGCCCGCGCCGTCGTCGCCTATGGAGATGAACATCAGCTGACCGCAGATGCGGCAGAGCAGGTGCAGGCACTCCCCGGGCACGGCCTGACCGGCCGGGCAGAGGGACACGACATCACAGGCGGAAGCCTCCGATACATTTCCTCGGTCTCCCAGGTCCCGGAATCGATCCGGACCCGTTCCGAAGCACTTGCCGGCGAGGGCAAGACCCCGCTTCTGTTTACGCGGGACGGCGAGCTGCTCGGCGTCATTGCCGTTGCAGACGTCATGAAGGAGGAGAGCCCGGAGGCCATCCGCCAGCTGCAGAACATGGGGCTTCACGTCGTTATGATTACCGGCGACAATGCCCGCACCGCGGCCCATATCGGGCAGCAGGCGGGTGTCGACGAGATCGTCTCCGACGTCCTGCCCGACGGCAAAGCGGACACCATTAAGGCGCTGCAGAAGAAGTACGGCAAAGTCGCAATGGTCGGCGACGGCATCAACGACGCGCCGGCTCTGGCACAGGCTGATATGGGCATGGCCATCGGCGCAGGCACCGACGTTGCCATAGACGCCGCCGATGTCGTCCTGATGAACAGCCGTCTCGATGACGTGCCTGCCGCGGTCCGTCTGAGCCGCCAGACCCTGACCAATATCCATGAAAACCTGTTCTGGGCGTTCTTCTACAACGTCATCTGCATCCCGCTGGCCGCCGGCGTCTACACCGGTCTGCTCGGCTGGTCCCTCAATCCGATGATTGCCGCGGCCGCCATGAGCCTGTCCAGCTTCTGCGTCTGCATGAACGCGCTCCGCCTGAATCTGTTCCACCTGCGGAGCACAAAACACGATAAAAAGAAAAAACACAAAAAGGAGCCTGCTGTTATGGAAGAAAAAACAATTCGCGTCGACGGTATGATGTGTGAGCACTGCGAGGCCCGCGTCAAAGAATCGCTCGAGAAGATCAAACATGTGGTTTCCGCATCGGCGGACCATGAGAAGGGCGAGGCCGTCCTTCAGCTCGACGGCAATGTTAAGGAAAAAGATCTGAAAAAGGCAATTGCCGATGCCGGCTACACTTACGTCGGCTGACTGCTTGTTCCATTTGTCAGGGAACGCCGCTGGATTTCAGTATCCTGCGGCGTTCCTTTTCCGTTCGGCGGGACGCTTTTTATCAATATTTTACAGCCGGTTTCTGCGATACTCTCCTATAGCCGGTACCTGAATTCGGAAAGGAGAGATACGATGATCTATGAAGCCATGAACCAGGCTTTTTACGGGTTTGACACGGCTGTATACACCTTCGTCGGGAATCATCAAACGGTTTTCCTCAACCATTTGAACTGGTTCTTCACGTTCTTCGGCGGAGACCCGGTGGCCTATTTTCTGATGGCGCTCGGCCTGGTGCTCTGCTTCCCCAAAAAGAGCCGAAAATATGGGATGACGCTTCTCATTGCGGTTTTCCTGTCGTTTTTTGTCACCAATTATGGAATCAAGGGCATCTTCAACCGCCCGAGGCCTTTTATCACCTTAAAGAACGATCCGTTCTGGCCGTTCTACGAGGCGCATCACCGGTTTGCGGTGGTCGGCACCGGTCATCAGCCGTCTTATGAGCCGTCCATGTCGTTCCCATCGGGCCATACGACTCTGGCGTTTACGTACACAACCGCTCTCATCTGCAGCTGCATGTGGAGCGGCAGAAAGTGGGCATGGTGGCTGACGCCCTGGCCGTTTCTGGTTGGCCTGAGCCGTATTTACATCTTTGTTCACTACCCGAGCGACGTGCTTTTCGGCATGCTCAACGGCATTCTCTGGGGCATTCTCGGCTATCTGACCGCCCGTTTTATCTATGAACAAATGGAAAAAAGCACAAATTGGAAGCGGTGAAATTGTCGGAATAACGGTTGTCATCCCTGACCCTTTCGTTTAGAATATTAATATCATCTTTGAGATCGGATTCAGAGAAAGGGGAATACAGGAAAATCATGTTATATGAGGCAATCAACACCACCTTCTACGGGTTTGACACGGCTGTCTACCGGGCAATCGGCAGCATCCAGTCTATCCCCATGAATAAGTTTGCGTGGTTCATGACCTTTTTCGGAGGAGAACAGTTCTTCTATATTATGATGGCGCTTGCCGTTGTACTCTGTTTTCCCAAAAAGACCCGGAAATACGGCATGAGCATCATCTGCGGCCTGGGCATCGCCTATTTTGTCACTAACTTCGGCATCAAGCTCATTGTCCAGAGACCGCGGCCGTTTATCACCCTTCGGAATGACCCGTTCTGGGGCTTCTATGAGGCACACCATCAGTTCGCTGCAATGGGAACTTCCCATACGGCATCCTATGAACCCTCATTCTCATTCCCGTCCGGCCACACCACCAACTCGTTTTCCTATACCACCGCATTCATTCTTGCCGGTGCCACCAGCTACAAGACCGGGACGAACAAACACCGGAAATGGCAGTACTGGTTCATTCCGCTGCCCATCCTGGTGGGCTTAAGCCGTATTTACATCTTTGTCCACTACCCGAGCGACGTGCTTTTCGGCATGCTCAACGGCATCCTCTGGGGAACCATGGGCTTCCTTATTGCCAATGCACTCTATGGTCTCCTCGAAGAGAGAAGGGCCAAAAAGGTGGAAGAGCTTCCAAAGACCGACCGCACCATTGTCAACTTTGCCCCGCAGTCCAAGCGGAACAAGGAAAATCCGTATGACGACCCGACTATGGTCAAAATCGGCGCCCGCTCCGACGTGGCTTATCAGAAGTACATGGAGGAGAAGAAGCAATACGAGAAAGAGCTCGCGGAAGAACACCGTGAAGCGGAAAACCAGCAGGAGCATGAAAAATAACTCAATAGCTCACGTGCCGCAGAGAACTGCGGCACGTTTCTTTTTTGTCCGGCATCCTGTATAATAAAATTATCTATTTGTTGGCGAGAAATAAAGGAGTTCTTTTTATGGATATTACTGCATCCCGTATTATTGCCGAAGTCCGCAAGGCTGTCATCGGCAAAGACGAGGTCATTGAAAAAGTGCTGATGGCACTGCTGGCCGGCGGACACGTGCTTCTGGAAGATGTCCCCGGAGTCGGCAAGACCACGCTGGCCAAGACGTTTGCCAAGGCCATGGATATGGACGAAAAACGCATTCAGTTTACGCCGGATACCACGGCCGGCGACGTCATCGGCTTCTCAGTCTACAACCGGAAAGACGGGGAGTTCCATTTCAAACAGGGCGCCGTCTTCAGCAACCTGCTGCTGGCCGATGAAATCAACCGAACCTCAGCCAAGACACAGGCTGCCCTTCTGGAGGCCATGTCGGAGAAACAGGTCACCGTGGACGGCGAACCGTATCGCCTTCCGCAGCCATTCTTCTGCATTGCCACCCAGAACCCTATCGGAAGCGCCGGCACCCATCCGCTCCCGGACTCCCAGCTGGACCGTTTTATGGTCCGCCTCTCCATGGGGTATCCCACTACGGAGAGCACCATCAAAATTATCCAGTCCCGGGAGGGGGAGAACCCACTGAACTCGGTCAAAACGGTGGTGGAACCCAGAAAAATTCTGGAAATGCAGCGCGAAGTCAGCGACGTCTATATTGACTCGCAGCTGGTCCGCTACGCAGTCGTGCTATGCGAGGCTACCCGGAATCTGCCGGAACTGCAGCAGGGCCTGAGTACCCGCGCCATCCTGGCACTGGTCCAGATGGCCAAGGCCTGCGCGTATCTCGACGGCCGCAACTATGTCATTCCGCAGGACATCCAGAATCTGTTCCCGGATGTCTGTGCCCACCGCATTATTCTGACCTCCCGCGCCAAAATCCGCGGCATCACCGCCAGCGAAATCTGTGAGAAGATCCGGGACCAGGTCCGTGCGCCGTCACCGGATGAAGGCAGGTTATAATCCATGACATTAAATCGCATCGGCTATCTGGTCGGCCTCGGCGTGCTGATCTGGCTGCTGTTCCAGAGTGCCGGCAGCTGGGCGGCCCTGCTTCTGCTCTGTGCCTATCTTTTTGTGGCACTGGTCTCCATCGGGCTCAGCTTCTTCAACCGGGGGCGGGTTTCCGTAAAACTGAAGACCCCCGGCGGCCTGGAACAGGCCGCCGACGGCGAAATCACCCTGATTGCTGACAACTGGTCCGTCTTCTCGGTCCCGCTGCTGGCCGCCCGTCTCTCGGTCAACAACTATCTGACCGGTACCTCCCGGGACTATACGGTGAAGTTCCCCGTTGCCGGCAAGGCCAAAAAGAAGAAAACCGTCCTTCTATGCGACGCAGAAATCGGCCACGTAGACGTCATTATCACCGATCTTTTTGTGACGGATGCGCTCCGTCTCATCCGGCTGCATCTGCCGTCCGGCCAGCACGGCTCCTTCCTGGTAGAGCCGCCGAACATTCCGACGGACATCGTCATGGGCGAGGCAGAGGAGACCGAGGGCAGTTCCCAGAAGTATTCCGCGTACGAGGGCGGCCACGACGTCTCCGAGACATTTGACCACCGGCCGTACCGGCCCGGCGACAGCGCGCGTTCCGTCCAATGGCAGCTCTCCGCCAAGGCCGACGAGCTCATCGTCCGCGTCTACGGCAAGCCGGTGGAATTTTCACTGGTACTGCTGGCGGAACTCGCAGAGGGCTCACCGACTGCGCTGGAATCCTGTATTGCCTATACGGCCGGCATTTCCCGAATGCTGCTCGAACAGGGCCTGCTCCACACCATTGCGTGGTACGATGCGGGCACCGATGAATACTGTTCCTACAACGTGACCGACTTTGAATCGCTCGAGGACGCCCTGCTCCGGATGATCGTCTCCTGCCCCCATGAGGGGAACAGCATCTCCATGGAGCGCTTCCTCCATGATCTCACGCCTTCCGGACGGAAGAAGACGGTGTTCTATTTCACGACCGACTACAATAACGATGCAATGCTTCAGGCGGCGGATGTCTGTCTGGCCCGTGCGGCCGTTATCGGCCCCCACGGCTATGATACCCGGGACGAGGGCCTCAGTGTAGACCTCCTGCCGGAGGACACCCGTACCGTCAAAAGTCTGCATCTGAACATGGAGTAATAAATGGGTATGCAAATTACGGAAACGGCCCGGCCGGAGCGCGGGGCAGGCAGAGGGAGCCGGGTGCTGGAAGCGCTGATCTCCATTCTTCTTAGCTTCCTGCTCTGGCAGACTGTCTTCTGGTTTCTCAACGGCTCGCAGAACCCACTTCCCACTTCTTCTGCGCAGTATCAGCTCTATCTGCTGATCTCGGCGGCGGTCCCTCTGTTTACCTCACTGCTCTGCCTGGTCCCCTGGTTCCGGGAGCGGCAGGTGTGGATCGGCACCATCGCGGCAGATATCCTGTTCGCCGCGGTCGCCATCTTCCATGCAAAAGACTTTGTGACCCGCATGCAGAGCATCGGCGCGCCGAAAGCAGATCTTCTGCTGGATCGAACTGGCCTGCTGTATTTACTGGCCGTCATACTTCTGTTTTCCTCCATAGTCTCCGACGACCTCCTCGTCCGGAGAAGAGCCTATCCGCAACTCGCCACGCTGCTGCCCATTGCTCTGTTCCTCATTCTGCGCGTGCCCTACCCTAAGGGGACGCCGCGTATCTGGTTTGCCCTGTATCTCGCTGTCCTGGTGTTCAGTTTCGTATTTACGCTGGGAAAAGAGAAGCCGTTTCGGTCCCGGCAGATCAATATGGGTCTCTCCTGTCTCCTGGCGGCCGTTGTGTTTCTCAGCATCTTCCTGCCGCTGACCCGCAGGATGGACCATGTCGCCTGGATCAACAGCCGCAGCACCTATTCCCAGCAGGAGCGCATGGGCAAAAAGATGCAGCGCCAGCAGAGCCAGCAGCCACGCGGAGATGAAAAGAAGGCCCGCCAGGCCCCGACCGGTACCGGTGCCGTCTGCCTTATTCAGAAAGACGGCAGATGGACACGGGACTTCTATCTGCGCGGATTCTGCGGAGAATATCACAGCGACGGCCAGTGGAACTCGCTCGGCCGCCATGAGGCGGACCGAAAGGATGCTGCCCGGGCCGAAAAGGGCGGGCTGCAGCCGGAGTTCGCCATTGCACAGATCCGGTCGGCCCGCGGTCAGAAGCCGCAGGAGAAGATGGTCATCACCTGGAAAGCCTCGAAAGATCAGCGCGGCTCGCAGACCATGATGCTGCCCTATGAGGCCGACCCGCGCGGCCTCCGACTGGAGAAATCTCCCATTCAGCGTACCGAGCCGGTAACCCGGCTGAGCGGCTCCTATCAGGTCACTCTCTCACTCTACCAGCCCATTGCCGACAGCGGCCTCCGCACCAGTACGGATGCCCGCGGAACGCGCTGGGAAGATGCCTTTGCAAGTTATAACCGCTATGTCGGCTATCAAAACAAAAATGATCTCGCTCTCTCCCGGGATGACCGGGAACTCCTGGCCATGCTTCCCGACTGGCACCGCTCAAAAGACAGCGACCCCGCTTCGGTGCTCGCGGAAATCCGGTCCTGCTTCCGGGACTTCCACTACCAGAAAGGATCTCTCTCGAACAAAGGAGATCTCACCGCTTTTGTCAGGAATAAGTCCGGCAACAATTACGACTTCGCCACACTGGGCACGCTGATGTTCCGACAGGCCGGAATCCCGGCCCGCTACCGGGAAGGCTACCTGATCCCGCAGGGGACCCGACCGAAAGACGGCATCACAACGGTTACCGAGAAACAGGCCCATATGTGGGTCGAGGTCTATCTCGAAAATGTCGGCTGGGTCCCGGTCGAGGTCAAAACCAGTGAGCGAAAACAGCAGAGTCCGCAGCAGAAGAAAGAGACACAGAAATCCCAGAACGGCACCCGAAAGAAAACGCAGAAGCGTGCTGTTCATCGGCATCCTGCCCATGCCCGCCGGATCTGGATCTGGATCCTTGCCGCCCTCGCTCTCCTCGGCGCCGGCGCGGCCGCCTTCCTCTTCTGGCGCCGCCGGCATCCGCATTCCGACGGTTCACCGGAGAAAGAAGAGCAGAGCGCCGTCTTCCGCGGGTATGTTACCTGTCTGCGGCATCTGCGGAAACTCGGGTACCCGGTTGACCCGCAGCACCCTGAAAATCTCATTCCCTATCTCGGCGAAGACTACGCCGCGTATCTCTCCTTTATCTACCGCGAGCGCTACGGCCCTGACCGGCTGAACGCAGAGGGCAGAAAATGGTGCGAGGACTTTGTCCGGCGGACCCTGGAAGAGACGCCGCCGTTTGAGGAGAAAACCGACCGCTGAGGCGGGCGGGTCTCCTTTACACAGGCCGTTTTTTACGGTAGAATGAACACAAATCAATCTGTTTAGGACGGATCATTATGAAACCAAAGTACAATCGCATTTTATTAAAACTCAGCGGCGAGGTGCTGGCCGGCGAGCAGGGACACGGGTTTGACTTCAACGTCATTGAGTCCATCTGCGCCGCCGTCCGGGAGGTCGTCGGACTGGGTGTCCAGGTGGGCATCGTCATCGGCGGCGGCAACTTCTGGCGCGGCCGTTCCAGCGGGTCCATGGACCGGGTCCGCGCCGACTCCATCGGCATGCTCGGCACCGTCATGAATTCCATCGCTGTTGCTGACACCCTCATTCAGCAGGGCGTACCGGCCAAGGTCTATTCTGCCGTGGCCATGGAACCCATCGCACCGCTTTACAACAATGAGGACGTAAAGAAAGACCTTGCGGACGGAACCGTTACCATCTTCGGCGGCGGCACCGGCAATCCGTTTTTCTCCACCGACTCTGCCGGCGCCCTCCGCGCAGCACAGATCGGCGCAGACGTCATCTTTAAGGCGACCAACGTCGACGGCGTCTACGACAAAGACCCGAACAAGTATTCCGACGCAGTTAAATTTGACGTGCTGACGCAGTCAGAGCTTTTGGAAAAGGGCCTGAGCGTCATGGACGCCTCCGCTGCCTCGCTCTGCCGAGACAACGGCATTGACATCCTTGTTTTCAACCTTACGGACCCGCAGAACATCGTCCGCGCCGTCCGCGGTGAAAATGTCGGCACCGTCTGCCTCAGCAAATAAATTATTTCAGAAGATTCAATCTATTGGAGGAGAATTATGAGCTCTCATAAAGACGTAGAAACCAGAATGCAGAAGGCCATCGACGCGCTCGCAACCGATTACTCGGAAATCCGTGCCGGCCGCGCCAATCCCGCTGTTCTCGACAAGGTCAAAGTGGACTATTACGGAACGCCGACCCCGGTGGCACAGCTCGCCTCCGTCTCGGTCGCCGAGGCGCGCATCCTTGTTATCCAGCCGTGGGACAAGTCCCTGCTCAAGGGCATTGAAAAAGCTATCAACACGTCTGACATCGGCATTCATCCGCAGAACGACGGCAATGTCATCCGTCTGACTTTCCCGTCCCTCACGGAGGACCGCCGCAAAGAGCTCGCAAAAGACATCGCCAAACGCGGTGAACAGGCCAAAGTCGCTGTCCGAAACATCCGCAGGGACGGCATGGACAGCCTGAAAAAGGCCAAGAAGAACAAAGAAATTACGGAAGACGAGTGCACCGAGCAGGAGGAGAAGCTCCAGAAGCTGACCGACAAATATGTCGCGAAAGTGGAGGAGCTCGAAGAGACCAAGAAGAACGAAATTCTTACGGTCTGACCGTCGGCCGTCCTAATTATGAAACTTAAATGCGCAGAGACGGAGCGACTCCGCTCTGCGCATATTTTTTGAGGTGATTTTTATGTCCAATCTCCCTCCGAAGGAATTCATGCCGAAGCATGTCGGTATTATCATGGACGGCAACGGCCGCTGGGCCACCGAGAGGGGTCTGCCCCGCACCGCCGGCCATGCACAGGGCGCCAAAGTGTTTAAACAGATTATGGATTACGGCCACGACATCGGCCTCGAAGCCATGACCTTTTATGCTTTCTCCACGGAAAACTGGAAGCGACCCAAAGACGAGGTCGCCGCTCTCATGCAGATTTTCAAAGACTATCTGACCGAGGCGGACGAGACCAAGTACGACCGGGAAAAACGCGGCTTTTATCTCCGTGTCATCGGCGACGTCGCCGGTCTGCCGAAGTATCTGCAGGTACTTGCAAAATCTGCCCAGCTCGTCATGCGCAACAAGAATGCTATGGTGGTCAATATGGCCCTCAATTACGGCGGCCGGCAGGAGATTACCCGCGCCATGCAGGAAATTGCGGAGGAGGTCAAAAAGGGGAAGATGAAGCCCGGTGATATCACGGAGGACACCATCTCTCAGCACCTGTACACGGCGGGCCTTCCGGACCCGGACCTCATTATCCGCCCCAGCGGCGAGCTCCGGCTCTCCAATTTCCTGACCTGGCAGTCCGCCTATTCCGAGCTCTGGTTCGACGACATCCTCTGGCCGGACTTTAAGCCGGAGGACCTGGACCGCGCCTGCATGGACTACGCCAAACGCGACCGTCGATTCGGCGGCCTGTCCGAGAATGACCACTGAGGAGGGCTGCTTTCTATGAAAACCCGTGTTATCTCCGGCATTGTCGTGGCACTTGTGCTCATCCTGTCCGCGTGCCTCATGTTTACGCCGGTCTTTGATATCATCTACTGCCTCCTGGCGGCTGCCGCAACCTATGAAATTATGAAAGTGGCGGGCGTCACCTTCCGGCCGCTCCACATCACTGCCATTGTGCTAGGCGGCCTGTTCCCGGCAGCGCTCATCTATCTGCACCAGCTCTGGGCAATCGGACTCATTGTCTTCTGCATTGTTCTCTGCTATGTCATCTTTTCCATTGTCCGGAATCAGATCATCTCCTTCTCCGATGTGGCCATTTCCCTTTACGCAACGCTGGTCGTCCCGGCAGGGTTCGCCTGCATCGGCCTGGTCGCGGACCTCTACAAACTGTTCCCGGGTACGGTGGATAAATATGAGACGTTCTTCCTGACCTTTACCTGCGTAGCTGCCGCACTGCTCAATGACGTCTTTGCCTATTTTGTCGGCTCTGCCCTCGGGCGCCACAAGATGACGCCGGTCTTAAGCCCCCACAAATCCTGGGAGGGCGCAGTCGGCGGCGTGGTCTGCGACGTTGTCTGCATGCTGCTGTTCCTGCTGCTGTTTGTCAAGTGTTTTGCAAAGAAGGGCTTCGTGCTCTCCACCGGCTATTATGCCGTAATGGTGCTGGTCACAGCCGTTCTCTCCATTTTCGGCGACCTCATGGCGTCTCTCATCAAGCGGAACTACGGGGTCAAGGATTATTCCCATCTCATCCCGGGTCACGGCGGCATTATGGACCGATTCGACAGCGTCGTGCTGGCCGCACCGACCGTCTTTGCCATGACATACCTCTACTGCATGTAAATTATAGTTTGAAAGTTTCATCCCGTGCCGTCGGCGTCTGCCGGCGGCACGTTCCGCATCTTGTCCCACGGTGCTTTCTTTGCTAAAATTTTTATAGACTTCAGCGGGGCGAAAGCGACGGGCTGACCCAAAAATCAGACAGAAGGAAACCGCCGGACCGCCCGTTTTGTGCTATAATGATTGCCCATAGAAAGGACGGGGTATTATGACCAAAAATCTCTGCATTCTGGGCGCCACCGGTTCCATCGGAACCCAGGCGCTGGACGTTGCACGGCAGCACCATCTGAACATCACAGCTCTGACGGCCAACGGCAGCGTGGAAAAAATGGAGCAGGAGGTACGGGAATTCCACCCGGCCAAGGTCGCCATGCTCAACGACGTGGCTGCCGCCGACCTGAAAACCCGCATTGCGGACACCGACACGAAGGTGCTGACCGGTGTGGACGGCATCTGTGAATGCGCCACGGACCCCGCCTGCGACACCGTACTGAACTCCATCGTGGGCATTGCCGGTCTGCTCCCGACGCTGGACGCCATTAAGGCGAAAAAGACCATTGCCCTTGCCAACAAAGAGACGCTGGTCACCGGCGGCCGGCTGGTCACCCAGGCGGCCCGAAAATACGGCGTCACCATTTATCCCGTCGACAGTGAACACTCTGCCATTTTCCAGAGTCTGCAGGCGGCACCGCCGCAGCGCCGTCTGAAGAAAATTCTGCTGACCGCCTCCGGCGGACCGTTCTTCGGCAAAACGCGGGACGAACTTCAAAATGTCACCGTCAAAGAGGCGCTGAACCACCCGAACTGGAGCATGGGCGCCAAAATTACGATTGACTCCGCTACCATGATGAACAAGGGCCTCGAAATTATGGAGGCCTGCTGGCTGTTCGACGTGCCGGAGGACCAAATTGAGGTCGTCGTGCACCGGGAGAGCATCCTGCACAGCGCTGTCATGTTTGACGACAACGCCGTCATCGGTGAGCTGGGACTGGCCGACATGCGCATTCCTATTCAGTATGCCCTGACCTATCCGGACCGGCTGCCCTCACCGACCGGCGAGCTGGACCTTGCTGCCATCGGCAAACTGACCTTCTATGAGCCGGACACCGAAACCTTTACTTGTCTGGAGACCTGCCGGGAGGCAATGCGCCGCGGCGGTCTCTATCCGACAGCGGCCAATTCCGCCAACGAGCAGGCCAACCTGCTGTTCCGCCAGGGCAAAATCAAATTCCTCGACATCGGCGACCTCGTGGCCGAGGCCATGGATGCCTGCGAAAACACCCTGGACTTCAATCTCTCCGACGTCATGGACGCCGACCATGCTGCCCGCGACTATGTCACTGCGGCGGTGGAGCGCCGGCTCGGCTGACCGTTATTCCAAGAAAGAGGTGAGCGCTTATCGCTGCCCAGTTTCTACATATCTGGAACATCCTCTGGCCCATACTGCTGGCCATTCTGTTTTTCGGCCTTATCATCCTCACCCATGAGACAGGCCATTTTGCCTTCGCCAAACTCTTTGGCGTAAAAGTCAATGAATTCTCCATTGGCATGGGGCCCAGGCTGCTCCAGCGCCGCCGAAAAGAGACCAAATACACGCTCCGTCTGCTGCCCATCGGCGGCTATGTCGCCATGGAAGGGGAGCAGGGGGACAGTGAGGACCCCGGGGCCTTTGAGGCCAAACCGCCCTGGCAGAAGGGCATCATCATTCTCGCCGGCGGCGTGGTCAATCTGCTGACCGGAGTGCTGCTCATGCTTATCGTGCTCAGCAGTGCAAAACTTATCGCGACGCCCGTGGTCAAAGACTTTGACCGCGGCGCCGTCACGCAGCAGCAGGGCCTGCGTGCGGGGGACCGCATCACGGCCGTAGACAGCCACAGAATCTATACGTCCTACGACATCAGCTATTATATGGGTACCGATGCCGACGGCATTGTGACTCTGACGGTGGATCGCGCCGGGGAAAAAGTGGTTCTGCCCGACGTCAAACTGGACGCAGACCGGTTTGACTTTCAGCTGAAAGGCGTCCAGCCGACCTTCGGGACGGTTTCCAAATATGCCTGGGCGGACTCGGTCTCCATGGCACGAATTGTATGGGACAGTTTGTGGAAGCTCATTTCCGGGCAGTACGGGCTCAGTGCGCTGTCCGGGCCCATCGGCACCATCGGGCTTATGGCGAACACTTCCAGCCAGGCGGCGGCTTCTTCCAACTGGCAGACCATGCTCCTGCTATGGGCGCTTCTGGCGGTCAATATCGGCGTTTTCAATCTGATTCCGTTCCCGGCACTGGACGGCGGACGGTTCTTTTTCATCGTGCTGGAAGGCATTCGGCGCAAGCCTGTCTCAGAGCAGACGCAGGCCGCGGTCAACAGCTTCGGCATGATTTTCTTAATCGGACTCATGGTTGTCGTTACCATCAGCGACATCGTAAAACTAACGTAGGGAGGTACTCCTATGGAACGACGTAAATCGAGAAAGGTACAGGTCGGCGACAGCCTGTTCATCGGCGGCGACGCCCCTGTTGTCGTACAGAGCATGCTCAATGCGCCCCAGGGAAATATCGAGGCGAATGTGAAGCAGGCACGGGAGCTCTCCGCTGCCGGATGTCAGCTCATCCGCCTTTCGGTTACCAACTTTAAGGACGTGGAAACGGTCAAAGCTCTGAAAGAGGCCATCAAAGTCCCCATTGTGGCGGACATCCAGATGAATGCTCAGCTGGCGCTGGACTGCGTGGACGCGGGCGTCGACAAAATCCGCATCAATCCGCGCTATATCGGCGGGCCGGAAAAAGTACGGGAAGTGGCGGACAAGTGCAAAGCCCATCATGTGCCCATCCGCGTCGGGGTCAACTCCGGCTCCGTGGAGAAAGATCTCCTGGAAAAATACGGCGGCGTCACGCCGGAAGCCATGGCGGAGAGCGCCATGAACAGCGTCCATATCCTGGAAGAGGCGGACTTTCACGATATTGTCATCTCCATCAAGTCGTCCGACATCCGCACCATGATTGCAGCTTACCGCATCGTCGCCGGTCAGTGCGACTATCCGCTGCACCTCGGCGTCACGGAAGCCGGAACGGAGAAGATGGGACGGGTGAAATCGGCTATCGGCATCGGTTCGCTGCTCGCCGACGGCATCGGCGACACCATTCGCGTCTCACTCACCGATGACCCCGTCAAAGAGATTGACGCGGCCTTTGATATCCTCAAGGCACTGGACCTCGTTCCAGATGCGCCCCAGATGGTCTCCTGTCCCACCTGCGGCCGCACACAGATTGACCTCATTCACATTGCCGCCGAGGTGGAAAAACGGCTCAAAGATGTCCATAAGCCCATCCGTGTGGCGGTAATGGGCTGCCCGGTCAATGGACCCGGGGAGGCGAAAAATGCCGATATCGGCATCGCCGGCGGCAAGGGCCAGGGCCTCATCTTCAAGAAAGGCGAAATTATTCGAAAAGTTCCGGAAGACCAGCTCGTCGACGAGCTCTTCCGTGAGATAGAAAGGTTGTAATCCATTGTCGGAATTCAAGAGAATTGCGGACGTGTTTGAACTGCCATCGGAAACGGTTTTTTCACAGGCGCTGCTGGACGCGGAAATTACCGGTCTGACCCTCTCCATGGAGGAGCGGAGCATGGTGCTCCGCCTGAGAACGCCGCAGCCCCTCAATGAGGACGAACTGGTTTCGTTTGAACAAATGCTGAAGTCCTCTTATGTCCTCCACTCGGTCCGAACCGAGGTGGAGCAGCTGGGTCCTGAGCCCGAACCGGGTGACGAACCCGCACCGGCGTCGGAGGAGCAGGCCTTTACACTGGACTGTGTCCCGGCGGTCGAGGCGGAACTGAAAAAACGAATTCCGGCTACCAACGGGTTCCTCATCGGCAGTGAGTGGCGTCAGGAGGGTCTCCATCTGGCCATTCACCTGACCCACGGCGGCGGTGACATCCTGAAAGATCTTGCGGCGGACCGCATTATCTCAGACATCATCCGGGAGCGCTACGGCGTCACAATGACCGTATCCTTTGAGGGGGTTCTGGACCTGGATGCCGGCGGAGACGCCCTGAAAAAAATGCAGAAGAAGGCCGACGCCCAGAGCCGGGAGCGGAAAAAACAGGAGAGCGAAGAAAAGCAGGAAAAACGGCCCCACAAAATTATTCCGGGTCTGCCGCTCTACCTGGAGACCGCCCGGGTTATCTACGGCCGGGGCATCCACAAGCGTCCCAAACCCATCAAAGACATCCAGTACGATGACGGAGAGGTTTCGGTCTGGGGAGATGTCTTTGATCTTGAAATCCGTGACACCCGGGACGGCCGCAGCAAAATCATCACGTTCAACATTACCGACTACACCTACTCCTTTACGGTCAAACTGTTCGGCCGGAACAATGAGGTTGCGGACCTCTGCGGCAAACTGAAGAACGGCCTGACCATCATTGTCCGTGGAACGGTGCAGAACGACAGCTATCGGCATGAATACGTCATCGACCTGGGTCGGAACGGCTCTATTGCCACCGTCAAAAAGATTCCGCGCATGGACACCCACGAAGGAATGCGCCGTGTTGAGCTTCATATGCACAGCAACATGTCTATGATGGACGCCATGACCGACGCCGGAGAGCTCGTCTCCCGTGCCGCCGCCTGGGGGCACCGTGCAGTGGCCATTACCGACCACGGCGTCCTGCAGGGGTATCCTTCCGCATTCAATGCGTCCTGCGCCACAGGCATCAAGGTTATCTATGGCGTTGAGTCCTACATTTATGACGATATAACCGCCGGTGCGCCCACGGAGTGGGAAGACATCAAAGAGAGCCTGCGCCGGAAAGAGACCTATACCTGTCATCAGATTATTCTGGTCCTGAACAACGTGGGCCTGAAAAACCTGTACGGTCTGGTTTCACGTGCCCATACGGAGCACTTCTACAAAAAGCCGGTCACGCTGAAGTCGGACCTGGCGAAACACCGGGAAGGTCTGCTTGTCGGCACCGCCTGCCAGGCAGGCGAGCTCTACCGCGCCATCCTGAACGATGCCCCGAAAGAGCGCATTCAGGAAATTGTCGACTTTTATGACTATATGGAAATTCAGCCGGACGGCAACAATGGTTTTCTGCTGCGTCCCTATCAGGTAAAAGATAAGGCTACCAAAGAGTGGAAAACTATGCCTCCGCGCCTGAACAGCGAAGAGGACCTCCACGACATCAACCGGAAAATTCTTGCTCTGGCGGACGCCAGCCACAAGATGTGCGTCGCCACCTGCGACGTCCATTTTATTGACCCGGAATGCGCCAAATACCGCGCCATTATCATGGCCGGTCAGGGGTTCCGTGACGCAGACAACCAGCCGCCGCTCTATCTCCACACGACCGACGAAATGCTGGAGGAGTTCTCCTACCTCGGCGACCGCGCGGAAGAAGTGGTTGTCACCAATCCGAATAAAATAGCCGATATGGTAGAGCGAATCCGCCCTGTCCCGAACGGCAGCTTCCCGCCGTCTATTGAGGGCTCGGAGGAGCAGCTCCAGGAAATCTGCTGGAACCGCGCCAAAGAGCTGTACGGCGACCCGAAGAACAACAATGAGGTTCCGAAGTACGTCTCCGACCGTCTTTCCAAAGAGCTCAGCTCTATTATTAAGAACGGTTTCGCCGTCCTCTACATGATTGCGCAGAAACTGGTGGCCAACTCCGAGGAGCACGGCTATCACGTCGGCTCCCGAGGATCGGTCGGTTCCTCCTTTGTCGCCCACATGGCGGGCATTTCCGAGGTCAACCCGCTGGTTCCCCATTACCGTTGCATGAATCCGAAGTGTCATCACACCGAATTCTTTATGAACGGCGAAGTCGGCTCCGGCTACGACCTGGAGCCCAAGGCATGCCCGGAATGCGGTGAGATGATGTGGCGGGACGGCCACGACATCCCATTCGAAACCTTCCTCGGCTTCCACGGCGACAAATCGCCTGATATCGACTTAAACTTTGCCGGAGAATATCAGCACCGCGCGCATCTTTACACGGTCGAACTCTTCGGTGAGGACCACGTGTTCAAAGCGGGTACTGTCGCCACGGTTGCAGATAAAACCGCGTTCGGCTATGTGAAGAAATATCTGGAAGAGAAGGGCGAAATGGCCAATAACGCCGAAGTCTCGCGTCTGACCCACGGCTGTGCCGGCGTAAAACGGACGACCGGTCAGCATCCGGGCGGCATGGTCGTTGTCCCGAATGCCTATGACGTAACCGACTTTACGCCGGTTCAGTATCCGTCCGACGACCCGGAGAAGGGTATGAAGACCACGCACTTTGACTTCCATTTCCTGCACGATACCATCCTGAAACTCGATAACCTCGGCCACGATGTACCCACCATGTTCCACTATTTGGAGCGCATGACCCCGGTACACAATGTCATGGACATCGACCTCTGCGACCGCAGTCTCTACAAGCTGTTTACCAGTCCGGAACCCCTCGGGGTGACGGCTGAGGAAATTGAGTGCCCCACCGGCACGCTGTCCATCCCGGAAATGGGCACCAACTTTGTACTCGGTATGCTGGTCGAGTGCCAGCCAAAGAATTTCTCCGACCTGCTGCAGATCTCCGGTCTGTCCCACGGCACCGACGTATGGCTCGGCAATGCGCAGGAACTCATCCATGACGGTATCTGCACCATTTCCGAAGTCATCGGAACCCGAGACAACATTATGACCGGACTCATCCACTACGGTCTGGAGCCGGACATGGCCTTTAAAATTATGGAAATTGTCCGAAAGGGCAAGGCCCATCAGAAACTCACGCAGGAACACATTGACGCTATGAAGGCGGTCAATGTACCCCAGTGGTACATTGACTCCTGCTTTAAAATCAAGTACATGTTCCCGAAGGCCCATGCGGCGGCCTATGTCAGCGCGGCGCTCCGGCTCTGCTATTTCAAGCTCTACTATCCGGAAGAGTACTATGCCACCTTCCTGACGGTTCGCGGCGAAGACCTCAGTGCCCAGGCCATCATGGGCGGCAAGGATTACGTCAAACGACGCATGGACGAAATTAAGCGAAAGGGCCGTGACGCCTCCGCCACGGAAAAGAGCGAGCTGACCGGTCTGCACGTGGTTCTCGAAATGCTGTGCCGCGGCATTGAATTTCTTCCCGTCGACCTCTACAAGTCCAAGGCAACGACCTTTGTCATTGAAGAGGAGGACGGCAAGAAGAAAATTCGTCTGGCGTTCTCGTCTATCAGCGGACTTGGTGAGTCGGCTGCCAAAGCACTGGAAGCGGCCAAAGACGACGGGAACGGCCCCTATATTTCCCGGGAGGACATCACCCGGAGGGCCGGTGTCTCCAGCGCCGTCATGGAATCGCTGGACCAGCTCGGTGCACTCGACGGCATCCCCGAGAGCAGTCAGATGAGCCTGTTTGACTTCGGATAAACCATATTTTTACAAAAGCAGAGCGCACTGCAGAGCTTATTGTTCTGCAGTGCGCCTTTTCATATGGAATTTTTGAAAGAACGTTCCGCCGAATCGGGTTAGGATCTCCTGACTTCCTCAAAATGGTACTTTGGTGTAGATTTTTCTACACCAAACCCGGCTTTTTTGCCAGTTAGAAGATGTAAACTCCACCTTTCCGGTGAACAGAGTGGGAAAGTTTGCCTGTCATCTGGTCTTTATTTCAACTTCTGCATTTTTGCCATGAGCGCTTCGAAACGGTTTTTCCCCAGAATCCGCTGCATGGGACCCATCATGAGGACGGTTGGGCCGGCCAGATACCGAATTTTCATTTTCTTTGCATTGAGAGCTTTTACAATGACTTTCGCCACAACTTCCGGTTCACTGGCAGTTTTTATCATTGAATTAATGAAATCGAGGGACTGGCCAATCTTGGGGTAGTAGATATCTTTGATGCCGGGCAGCTGGTAGGCCCAGGTTTTCTCGGTTCCTTCTTTGGGATTTGCTGTCATTGGCGTTTTCATTCCGCCCGGCTCAATGGAAGTTGCCTGAATGCCAAATGGTATCATCTCAAAGCGAAGCGAGTTGGTGATACCCTCAATGGCATATTTGGTGACGCAATAGATGGAAGTAAAGACAGCCGGCACTCTTACGCCGGAACTGGATACATTGACGACACGGGCTGGGCCGTACTGCCGAAGCAGGGGAAGAAATGAGCGGATCATGTTTAATGTACCGGTAATGTTGGTGTCAAACATGATTTTGACTCTCTCCGGCGGAACGCCTTCGATGACGCCGCTTCCGACGCCGGCCTGGCCGGCAACATTGATCAGGGCTGAGAGCCCTCGGTTGCCGAGCTTTTCCGCGACAAAATCTCGTGCGGCGTCGGTGCTGTGATAATCTGCAATATCAACCACAATTGGGGTGATCCCGAGCTTTTTTAGTTCCTCGTCCGACTGGCTCTGAATAATGGTCCCGAAAACCGTCCATCCCTGCTGCTTCAGCATTTTTGCAGTCGCAAAACCGAGACCGCTCCCGGCTCCGGTTACAACCGTACTGCGAGTTTCGTTTTTCTTTTTCATGGAATGCGCTCCTTTCTTTTGTGAACTTTTTGTCAAGTTCACTGTAAATGGAAAGGCTGTTTTGTTCCATCGCAAATAATGATCATTTGTCTGTTAACGAACGAGATGCTATTATTTGCTCAGAAGGAGGTCTGCAGGATGGACCGAAGAGTGTTACGCACGAAAAGAATGCTGAAAGATGCATTGCTGGAACTTTTAAAGGACAGTGAGATTGAAGAGATAACCATCTCCGAACTTTGCCGGAAAGCGGATGTGAATCGAAACACATTCTATGCCCACTATTCTGTTCCGGCAGACCTGCTCCGGGAGATTGAGGATGATCTTGTCTCTTCTATTCTGAAACAGGTGACGCCGGATATTCAGCAGGGTGATTATGAATTATTACTTACCAATGTTTTCACCAGTCTTGCAAACAGTGCACCCATGAGCAAGGTTATGCAGTACAGCATACGAAGCGGGGAACTGATGCGAAAATTTATCAACCAGGTAAAACCGCAGGTGATTGCAATTTACGAGAAACAGTTCTGCCTCTCGAAGGAAGATATCAATATTGTCTATGAATATACGACGGGCGGTACGGTCACGCTGCTGAAAGAGTGGATGGAAGGGAACTTTCAGGAAACGCCGGAAGCAATGGCTGAGAAAGCTGCGAAACTAAATCAGCTGGTTATCGGTTCATTCTATTAACTTTGAAACACGGTCTGCACCAGCGCCATATACACGGCGGTTCCGCCCAACATGGAGACAAACATGTTGCCCTTCCAGAGGTGGAGGAGAACGACGACGGCGCAGGCAATGAGCTCAGGAATGCCGTGGCTGCCGGTCATGATGTTGACGCTGCGCAGGCAGTAGACTACCAGCATTCCAAAAATGGCGGAGGGGAGAACGTCTCCCAGGTACTCAATATACTTCGGGGTCTTTTTCCCGGAGGAAAAGACAAGAAAGGGGGTAAACCGGGGAATTACCGTACCCAGCACGCACATGGCAATCGTAATGACTGCCTGAAAAATGGTCATGGTCATTTCGCATCTGCCTCCGTTTCTTCCTTCTGTCTGCGGGAGAGCGGCTTTCGCAGTGCGGTCAGCAGAATGAGAATACAGGCCATGGTCGGCAGCAGAAAATGGTCTGCGCCGAAGATGAGCAGGCAGGCCACAGAGCCGAGTACGCCGATGAGGGAGGACCAGTGATTGTCCTCTTTCTTCCACTGGTCGAGGAAGATGATGAGAAACATGGCGGTCATGACGAAGTCCAGTCCATCGGCCCGGAAATGAATGGCATTGCCCAGAATGCCTCCGATGGCGGCACCGGCTACCCAGTAGAAGCGATCCAGCCAGGTGACCCAGAGGTAGAACCAGCCGCGGTCTGCCTCCTTTGGCACTTCGGCCATGTAGTTGACCGCGAAAGTCTCATCACTTAGCCCGTAGATGAGCGGGAACTTCTTCCAGCCCATGTTCCGATATTTGTCCAGCATGGAGATGCCATAGAACAGGTGCCGCATTTGAATGAGCAGCGACATGATTAGTGCCTGGAGCGGTGCAAATTTGCTCATGAGCATGGAGACGGCGAGAAATTCGAGGGAACCGCCGTAAATGGTGAATGCCATGAGAATGGGGTAGTAGAATGGAAACCCCTTGGTTCCCATGAGTACGCCGTAGGAAATGCCGAGAAAAACGTATCCGGCCATGACCGGGACGGTGCGGGGAAATGCTGCTTTCACCGCCCGCAGGCGCCGGCTCCGCTTGTCGGAGACCTGAATGTTATCCGGGGAATGGGACAAAAGGATACTTCCTTACCAAAATGTACGTTAATAATATTCCAGCTTTTTTTCGCGGACCATTGCAATCAGCTCCCGGCCGGTCTCCTCCAGTTTGGCAGCGGCTTCCTGTGTCGTATCGGAGAGCTCCGGACGATTCCGATCCAGCGTATCGCGGATGAGAGAGGGATAAACCCGGTAAATCTGCCGAATGTGGCGGGCCCTCCATCCCGTGGCGATCCGGATGTTTTCCCGTGCGCGGTCTAAGTTCTCTGCGGCGTCGCGAATGCGTTCTCCGCCGTTTTTGGCTTCTCGCCGGAACTTGTCCAGAACGCCCTGGATCTTGGCGACATCAGCAGTGGCCGAGACGGTACGGGTCAGGTCGACGATGAAGACGATCAGCCCGAGGACGAACAACAGGAAAATCCGGTCCCAGCCAAGGTTGTCCCGCAGCGTGCGGAACAGCCAGCTGGTGACGGGCCAGATTACTTTGGTGAAGAGCAGAGAGGCGCCGCCCCAGATGAGGGTGTGCTTCAGGTCAATGCGCCCGTTGATGTTCCAGGGCTTTCCGGTGTAGTCCCACCAACGCGCATGGAAGAGCTTCTCCATGCTCCAGCTGGTAAAATATTCCACGGCGTCGCAGAGGACGATGCCGATGACAATGGTTTTCCAGTAGGAACTGGAGACCGGCACCAGGGCAAAGGTCATGACGAGTCCGCAGACGCCGTAGATGGGCGTGACAGGTCCGCGGAGAAACCCGCGGTTGATGAACCGGAAGCTCCGGTGCTCTTTGGAGGCTTCGGCCATACTCACATAGAGCGATTCTCCCAGCCAGCCGAGAAAGGCGTAGAACAGGAAGATCAGAAAATATTGGATGGTAAGAAACATGGATCCTCCGGGGTCAGTGGCGGAAATTCCGCAGGGTCTCCTGCATGGCGCAGTATTTGTCGGCGAGCGTCAGGGCCCATGCCTCCCGGTAGCGGGGCGGGATAGGCGTCAGCGGCCACATGTGGCGCAGGATGGCATTTTCTTCCACAGGGGACAGATCGGTGATTTCCTTTGCATTCTGCAGTGCAAACCGCGGATGGCGGAACCCGTGCAGCCGATGGCTGCCGTCGCCGGGCTCGTGCCAGTCATAAGTGACGTAATCGTGCAGAATGCCGGCCCTGGCACCGGCCCGGGCGTCCCACCCATGTTTTTTGCAGATGCGGTAGGTCATGCGCGATACACGGCGGACATGCTGCAGCGTGGTAACATCGCCGTGCTGATAAAACCGGCTCAGATTCTGAATGCCGGGCTGCTCGAGCAGATCCTGAATAAAGGAATCGTATTCGGTCGTCTCCAATTCGGACACTCTCCTTTGTTTTGCTTGGATGCGTGGTATTATACCATAGATTTTATTGCACCGTTTCCGTTCTCGTGATAAAATGTTGACCAAGTTATCATTCACGTGCGTAGCACGATTCGGAGGTTGTTCATGCTCGGCAAATATGTACGAGTGAAAGTGACCGCTCCGATTCACACGAAAAATGAGGCCGAGGGCTTCACCTATGAACTGAATTTCGGGGAAATTCGACTGGTCACATCCCACTCGAAAGTTACACTGAAGGCGTTTGTCATGGGTATTGACCGACCGGTCCGGGTGTTCGACGGCGTAATTATCGCAAGTCTTCTGAAACGGGGAAAAATCTATTATGTCGTCGCACCGAAAAGTCGGAAGTATATTATCCACGATGTACGCAAAGCAACCGCGTTTTTCCATCCAGAGACCATTCGCTGCTACTATGAGCGTTCCTGCGGTGCCGTTGTCCGGCGCGTGCAGAACGGGCAGCCCCAGTACCTGCTTATCAAAAACAAACGCAGTGCCCACTGGAGTTTTCCGAAGGGTCACATGGAATACGGAGAGACCAAAGAGCAGACCGCCAAGCGCGAGGTGCTTGAGGAGACCGGCGTGCACATTAAAATTGTGCCCGGGTTCCAGCAGTCTTCCACTTATATGATCCAAAACCGCATCAGCAAGACCGTCATCATCTTTGCCGCCACGACCAAGGACCGGCGGACCATCAACCAGGAATCGGAAATCGAGGCATCCGTCTGGCTCCCGTATGAGGAGGCCTATCGTTGGCTGAAGTTTGAAAATGACCGAAAAATCCTGGCGGCGGCCAAAAAATGTCTGGACCGGCAGGCGGCCATGCAGGCCAGCCAGCGCCGGAGAAAGCGGTCCAAAAAGAAAAACACGGTATCCTGAACGGAATGAGGGCTGCCGCACAGCTGTTGTCAGCTGCTGCGGCGGCCCTTTTGCTTTTCCCTCACTTACTTTGATGACAGTACCGGTCATCAAAGTTCGTACTTCTGATGCATGCAAAAGCATACTATGATAGATACAGAGAACAAACAGAGTATGTCAATGGAGACGGAACCGGTTCATTCCCGGGACTGTCTCCATTGCACTTTCAGGAGGAATTATCATGACGGAAATCAAAAAGGTGAAAATTACGGTCCTTCGCACCAACTACTATGAAGATCTCATGGCAGAGTACGGCGCCGAGGGGTTAGGTGTATGTGAGCTGCACGCCCCCCGGCCAGGTCTTCTACTCCAACGGCTGGCAGAAACCGAAGGGGCTCTGTGACAACGCATGGAAATGCATGCAGGACTATGTTCTCGCATGCGCCATGCACGGCGGCCTCATTTACGGCAAGGGCGTCTGGTGCAAACAGGACAATCTGGTCATTGTCGGCTGCAATGACGGCCTCCGCGCGGTCATCTTCAAAGTGGAAGGAACCGATGAGACGGCAGAGGTCTTTGAAGAGAACTGATCTGTCTGAGAGCCGGAACGGTGTTTTCGCCGTGCCGGTTCTTTACTTCAGTGAGGATATAATCTGTGTTATGATCGTGTCGAACGCAATGATGCGGAAAGACTGTCTCTCTGGGGCAGTTTTTCTGATGTCCGAGGGGGAATGAATTGGTTACCGTGCGAGTCCTCGGAAGCTATGGGACCGAATCGGTAGAGGCTGTGCTGCGCCAGATGTTTGACGCAGAGGAGAAGTCGATCGCCTTTGTGGAGGACCCGGAGGCTGTGCCCGATGTCATGATTGTCACGGCTATGCTGGCCTATCCGAACTGCTTCGGAAACTCCTATCTGAAGCTGCAGGATTCCATGCTGGAACAGATGGACAAAGTGCTGGAGAACGGCGGCCGCGCCGTGGTCAACAGCGTCTACCGTTTCTTATGTCTGCGGGAGCGGAACCATCCGAACTTTGTCGAGTTTGAGGCGGAAAAAGATCCCATTCAGACCTTGCGCCCGGGCACCCGGGCCCAGGAGGCGGCACTGGCCGCCAAACTGGCGGCGCAGCCCTATCTGAAAGAGGAGACCATAGACCGCGTTATTGAAAAATTCCAGGGCATACCTGGCCATTTCTATCTGGTAGCGGAGCGGAAGGGCGTCTGGTACTTTTGACAACTCTACTGCCTCCATCCTTTCCCATACGGCTATGTCTCTGCTGACGTTTGAGGACCCTATCACCCTGATCACCGGGGGAGATATGGACCCGGAGCACCCGTTTCCGTTCGGAGGCATTGCTCTTATGGTGGTCTCCTATGTAGACAACGTTATTCTCTACGGCAATTCCGCCGATGAGCTGGAGAATCAGGTCATCCAGGCACTGAAGCCACGAAAAAGCCATACATTTATCTTCCGGGCAGAGAGCATGGAAGAGGCCGTCGCCATGGCGGCAGAGGAGATACAGGAAGGCACCGCATGTCTGTTTTCCCCCTCGGTGCAGGCTGAGGAGGGAGAAGGTGCTTGATTAGGCGAAATTTTTCGCAGGGAGGTACTGGCGTTATGAGTATGCGCGGACGAGACGGAGAGGTTCGCAGTCTCTCGGACACTCCATTTGGCTACACGATGCAGATCATCAGCGGCAAATGGAAAATGGTAATTCTGTACATCCTGTCGGAACGCCAGCCGGTCCGTTTTAATGAGATGCAGAAATTTATCGGCAACATTACCTACAAGACCCTCAGCCTTCAGCTCAAGGAGCTGGAGAAAGACGGCATTGTGGAGCGCAAGGAGTACCCGCAGATTCCACCGAAAGTGGAATATTATCTGACAGAACGGGGCATGTCTTTAATCCCGATTCTCAATGAGAGCTGGGCTGCTGGGGCGTGGACCACTAGGACAATGACGGGAATCCCTGAGAGACAAAAAAAGATGTGCCGATGGCACATCTTTTTTCTGTTCTTTTATCCTTCCAGATGCGCTTCGCCCCAGTCCTTCAGCTCCAGCAGAATGGGAATCAGGCTGTCCGCACTTGAGGTCAGCGAATATTCAACCCGGACCGGTATTTCATCGAACTGACGGCGAAGTACCAGGCCATCCGCCTCCATCTCTTTCAGCGACTGGGCGAGCATGGTATTGGTAATTCCAACAATGGTACGCCTCAGCTCACCATAACGCATGGGACCGCGGCTGTTCATGGCGCAGAGGATCAGAATTTTCCACTTGCCGCCGATTAAGTCCAGCACCCGCTTCAGACCGCAGCCGTCGCCGCCGACGGTCTCACAGATCATTTCTTTTGCCATATATTGTCCTCCTGCTCAGCTTTTCCTTACTATGTAAGTTCTAACTGCGTACTTGATACATTTTTCTTACCAACTATAATAAACTTACAAGATAAAAATCACAACCGACAGGAGGCGTTCCTATGGAATACACATTCACCAAAGAAAACTTCAACCAAGAGGCGGCGCAGAGCAGCGTCCCGGTTCTCGTCGACTGCTATGCCGACTGGTGCGGCCCCTGCAAGCGCATGGCGCCCTGGGTGGAAAAACTGGCGGATAAGTTTGACGGCAGGGCCAAGGTCGGGAAAATTAACGTCGACGAACAGCCGGAGCTCGCCAGCTACTTCCAGATTGAGAGCATTCCGACGTTCCTCTTCATTCAGAACGGCCGCGTCGTGGAGCGCGTCGTCGGCGCGGTCCCGCCGAACCAGCTGGAGAGCAAGTTAAACGAGCTCATCTCAAATGCGTGATCGATCCACTGGATCGCCGTACAGGTTTATACAGCTCGTTGAATTGGCGGGACAGTTGCTAAATAACTAACAGTTGTTGAGTGAAATCGAAGAGCTTGTCAAAGAATGATAGCACGCTGTTATGAAAAGAGCCGCTGTCTGCTTCTGGAGAAATATCAGAAGACAGATGCGGCTTTTTTGCTTTGACCGTGTACTAATGCACAGGATAAGAATGGAAAATGATCGATTAATCGGTTGCTTTTCCGGCTTCTGATGCTTCGGCTACTTCAATAAGTTTGCCGGTTTTCACATCATAGATATAGCCGTAAATTGGGATGTTTCCAGGGACCAGCGGATGATTCCGGATACGCTGAATGTCGTCGACAACGCTCTGTGCCAAATCGGTAATTGGGAGAAAGTTGATGTACTTTCCTTCAGTGGAACCTCCCTCGTGCACAGGATTATACCAGCCGTTCGTTCCGATCTCTGCAGTCTGGAGACTGTCTTCCAACAGGGAGGCGAGCTGATCATTTTGGAATGTAAGCATTCCGCAGTCTGTATGATGAATAACAAACCACTCTTTTGTGCCCAGCAGTTTGGTGGAAATAATTAACGAGCGTATTGTATCGTCTGTAACACGGCCTCCTGCATTTCGAATGACATGGGCATCTCCTTCTGCCAATCCGGCAAATTTTGCTGGATCAAGACGGGCGTCCATGCAGGTGACAATGGCAAACTTTCGGCTTGGGCGAATTGCGAGATCTCCTTTGTCGCCAAAGGAATCGGCATATTTCTGGTTAGCGATTAGAATTTCAATTTTGGCACTCATAGAGGATGCCTCCTTTTCTAATATGATGGTTCTATTTTAGCGGATTCTCTATTAAATTTAAATATTCATATATGAATACTAGGAAATAATAAATATCTTTTAACTATACCAAAGTACAGCTTTATTTATATGAAAAGAAGGAGCGGTCAATGTCATCTCTGGCTGATGACATTGACAAAAGGCCGGATCAGCAACGACGATATTGTGCTCTACTCCATCGGAGGCATGCCGGTTGAGGACGTCGCCTGGGGCAAGGTCTGCTATGAGAATGCCAAAAAGCTGGGTCGCGATACGAAACTGAAGATATGGGACTAACCATATCTTTTTTAGGAGGAAACACCATACTATGTTTTTTTATGTCTCATTGAATGGCGGAACAGTTGCTAAATAACTAACAGTTGTTGAGTGAAATTGTTGAGTGAAATCGAAGAGCCTGTTAAGAAACGACAGCCTGCCCGAAAGGGTGGCTGCCGTTTCTTTTTGCCGCAGAGAAATTGGGATCCGCCTTTTTGGAAGAATCCCATTTCGTGATATGCTATGTTGTAGAGGAAGGAGGCGGAGAGCCATGAACAGAGAAGAGATGTGGAATGCTGTCGTCAACTGCGACGCCGAATATGATGGAAAGTTTTATTATGCGGTGAAGTCGACCGGAATCTACTGCCGGCCATCCTGTAAATCGCGCCAGCCGAAGCGGAAAAATGTGGCGTTCTTCTGTACCCGGGAAGAGGCTGAGCAGGCCGGTTTTCGGCCCTGCAAGCGCTGCCGGCCGGATCTGTTAGAGTATGATCCCGCTGTTGAGCTCGCGCAGGACACCAAACGGCTTATCGATGCCCATTTTTCTGACCGGGCCCGGCTTTCCGCCGATATGAGGCATATGGGCGTTACCCGCAAGCACCTGACCGAGGTGTTTAAAAAAGAGTATGACATCACGCTGTCGGAATATATCAAGCAGACCAAGATTGCCCACGCAAGGCAGCTGCTGCAGGATGGAACGGACATTCTGGAGACGGCAGATACGGTGGGATTCCCCAATCTGTCCCAGTTCTGTGATCAGTTCCGGAAGCAGACCGGAATGACGCCTGCGCGGTATCGGCAGCTGTTTGCCGACAATATCAGTCGGATGCAGATGGAAACGCCTATCGGAACGCTGCGCCTGATCGCCTCCTCCGATTCGGTTCTGTGCATCGAGAAAGGGGAGCTGCAGGAAGACCGGATTCTCCACAGCAATCCATCGGGGGAGCTGCTGCAGCAGTGCGGGCAGGAACTGAAGGAATATTTCGCAGGAAAGCGCCGCCGTTTTGACCTCCCGCTGGCGCCGGAGGGGACCAACTTCCAGAAGAACGTCTGGGCGCAGCTGCAGAACATCCCATACGGGGAAACGCGGACCTACCGTGAGCTTGCCGAGATGACCGGGAACGCGAAGGCCGCCCGCGCGGTGGGCATGGCGAATCACTGTAACCCGATTCTTATCGTGGTTCCCTGTCACCGGGTTATCGGGGCGGACGGCAGCCTGACAGGATACGCTGCCGGGCTCGAGGCGAAGAAATATCTGCTCCGGCTGGAAGAGGGGCTGGCGCATGCCTGAACAGTATTTTCTCTATGGGGAAACTGAGCTGCGCTGGCTCTCGGAGCGGGATCCCGCTCTGGGCGCATACATTCATCGCATGGAGCCGCCGAGACGGCGCCTGCTGCCGGATCTCTATTCCGGTTTAATCTACTACATCCTCGGCCAGCAGATCTCAGCGGCCGCGGCGGCGACCGAGTGGAACCGGTTTCAGAAAGCTTTCGACCCGGTTACGCCGGAACACATAGCCTCGATTCCAGAAGAGGAGATCCAGCAGACAGGGACCACGTTTCGCCGGGCGGGCTATATCCGCGCCATCTCCAGGCAGGGTGCCCGGGGCGATCTGGATCTCGCTGCATTCAGCGCTTTCCCGGACAACGCTTTCTGCCGGGAACTGGTCAAACTGCCCGGTGTCGGCCGGTGGACCGCCGAAGTGCTGTTGATTCACGTGTTGCAGCGGCCGGATATCATCATAAGGAGAGCTCTGAGACCGCCGGGCCCGGAGCTCCTGTCCTGTCTGCGGGCGTCTTGCACCATTGCGGCCGCAATGATAAAATAAATAGAATTTATATTATTATCAGCAAGAAAGAGGGGATGGCAGTGGCAGAGAAAGGCAAATTCTACATTACCACCGCAATCGCATATACATCCAGAAAACCTCATATCGGCAACTCCTACGAAATCGTTTTGACCGATGCAATTGCACGGTATAAACGCATGCAGGGGTACGATGTGTTCTTCCTGACCGGCACCGACGAGCACGGCCAGAAGATTGAGGGCTACGCCGAGGCGGCGGGCTGCTCGCCGAAGGAGTATGTCGACAAGGTGTCGGGAGAAATCCGTGAGATTGCCGACGACCTCAATATCTCCTACGATAAATTTATCCGTACGACCGACCCGTACCACGAGAAGACCGTACAGAAAATCTTCAAAAAGCTCTACGATCAGGGCGACATCTACAAAGGAGAGTACAAAGGCCTGTACTGCACTTCCTGCGAGTCCTTCTGGACCGAGTCCGAGCTCGTGGACGGCAAGTGCCCCGACTGCGGCCGTGAAGTCCAGTCCGCATCGGAGGAGGCCTACTTCCTGAAGCTCTCCAAATACCAGAAACAGCTGGAGGAATACATTGAAGAGCATGACGACTTCATCTATCCGGAGGCCCGGAAGAAAGAGATGCTCAACAACTTCATCAAACCCGGTCTGCGGGACCTCTGCGTCTCCCGTACCTCCTTCAAATGGGGTATCCCCGTCACGTTCGATCCAGATCACGTCGTCTACGTCTGGATTGACGCACTCTCCAACTATATCACGGCCCTCGGCTACGATCCGGATCATCCGTCGGAGCAGTACAAAAAGTACTGGCCTGCTGACGTCCATATCGTCGGCAAAGACATTGTCCGGTTCCACACCATTTACTGGCCGATTATGCTTATGGCCCTCGGGGAGCCGCTTCCGAAGCAGGTCTTCGGCCATCCGTGGCTGCTGTTCGGGGAAGATAAAATGAGTAAATCGCGCGGCAACGTCATCTATGCGGATGACCTCATCAGCCTTTTCGGCGTCGATGCGGTCCGCTATTACCTGCTTAGCGAAATGCCCTATGCCTCTGACGGCTCCATCACCTATGAGACCATGATTGAGCGGTACAACTCCGACCTCGCCAACACCATCGGCAACCTGGTCAACCGCACCATCTCCATGAATAAGAAATATTTCGACAGCGTCATCCAGGCGCCGACCGTTCACGAGCCGGTCGATGACGATCTTGCGAAGTTCTGCACTGACGCAGTCGCTAAAGTGGAGAAGCTCTTTGAGACCTACCGCGTCGCCGACGCCGTCGAAGCCGTTGTCGGCATTGCCAAGCGCGCCAACAAGTATATCGATGAGACGGAGCCTTGGGTTCTGGCCCGCGACGAGGCCAAGAAGGCCCGCCTCGGCACCGTGCTCTACAATCTGTTTGAGGCCATCCGCTATCTCGCGGTAATGATCCGCCCGTTCATGCCCGAGACCTCGGACCGCATTTTCGAACAGACCAACATGAACGCAAAAGACTATGATTCTCTGGCCAAATTCGGCGCTCTGGAGCCCGGCATCGTCACCGGTAAGGCGAAACCGCTCTTTGCCCGCGTGGACAAAGAGGAGATGTTCAAGGAGATTGACTCCCGTCAGAAGGAAGTCGCCGCCCGCGAAAGGGCCAACAATGAGAAGGTCAAGGAAAAACTTGAGGAGAAGGCGGAGGGGGTTGCCCAGATCTCCATCGACGACTTCGGCAAGGTGGAACTCCGCATCTGTGAGATCAAGGCCTGCGAGAAGATTAAGCGCGCCAAAAAACTCCTGAAGCTCTCGCTGGATGACGGCACAGAAGGCCGTACGGTTGTCTCGGGCATTGCCCCCTGGTATGAACCGGATGACCTTGTCGGCCACAAGGTCGTTGTCGTGTCCAATCTGAAGCCCGCGAAACTCTGCGGCGTAGAGTCCCAGGGCATGATCCTCGCGGCGGATACCAGTGACGGAAATGTCAGCGTCCTCTTTGCCGACGGCATGGAGACCGGCGCGGTTCTTCGGTAATCTCTCTATGGAACATATTTTTGATACCCATGCCCACTACGATGACGCGGCATTTGACGCGGACCGGGAGGAGCTTCTGGCCGCGCTCCCGCAGAAGGGCGTGGAGCTGGCGGTGGACTGTGCCACCGACCTTGTAACCTCCGCCCACATCGTAGAAATGGTGCACAAATACGACTATATCTATGCCGCTCTCGGCTATCATCCGGAGCAGGCGGGGGACGAGCGAAAAGGGGACCTCGATACCATAGCGGGGTTCCTGCAGAATGAGCCCAAAGCTGTGGCGGTCGGGGAAATCGGCCTCGACTACCACTACAAAGACGGAACGCCCAGGGAGACGCAGATCGATCTGTTTTCCCGCCAGCTGGCGCTCGCCAAAGATCTGCATCTGCCGGTCGTCATCCATGACCGGGATGCCCATCAGGACACGCTGGAACTCCTGAAAAAATACCGTCCGCAGGGCGTGGTCCACTGCTTTTCCGGCAGCGTGGAAATGATGGAGGAAGTCGTCAAGCTTGGCATGTACATCGGGCTCGGCGGCGCCGTCACGTTCAAAAACGCCAAAAAGCCGGTTGCCGTGGCCGCTGCGGTTCCACTGGACCGACTGCTGCTGGAGACCGACTGCCCGTATATGGCTCCGACCCCGCATCGCGGGGAGCGGAATGACTCCAGTCTCATCGCGTTTGTGGCGGAGAAGATCGGCGAAGTCCGCGGAATGGACCCACAGGAGGTCGTCAATGCTGCCAATGCCAACGGGCGCCGTATGTACGGCATCGAACAGGAGGGGACTGCATGAAGTTATCTTTGGAAGTTCTTCACTCCATCGGTACCTCCCGCAGCGAGCGGACGGCCGCTTTCTTTGATGCCGTGATGGCCATTGCCATCACCCTGATGGTCCTGGAGCTGGACGTGACGCAGTTCAAACATTTAAATTTTGCTGCGGTCAAGGAACTGTTTGTCCCGTTTACTGCACTGATCATCAGTTTCCTTCTTTTGGCGGAAGTCTGGATCTTTCACGTCCGCATCTATTCGCTGCCCTATATCCGGGACCAGTATTCCCCGTGGCGCACGGCGACGGAACTGTTTTTCGTCTGCCTGTTCCCGAAGGCGACAGATATCATGGCCAAGTATTCCGACCATCTCTGGTCCGTCATCATCTATCTGCTGACCATTGCGCTGCTGCTGATGATGACGGTATTGAATATTCGCATTGCCATTGGACATGCTTCCAAGTATCTGTTCCGGGCTACGCCGATCCGACAGGAAAATCCGCTTCGCATCTACCCGCTGGACTTCCCCGATGCCATCCGCGCCCTTTCCGCCAACCAGGAACTGCGGGAGACCTACAGTACCCTTCAGGAATTTATCCGCCTGAATATTTTGGAGTTTATCGTCATCCTTGTCACCACATTCGCCGCCGCCATCATGCTGATGTTTGTCCCCGGTGTCTGCTATGTTTTCCTGGCTGCCGATCTCGCACTTGTCGCTGTTCTGCGCTCCAAACTCAATCGCATTGAGATGAGCGACTTCCTCGCCGAGTGCGATATCCTGTTTGACCGCCTGGAAGAGCTCTACGAGCACGCCGACGGCTGGCGCGACAGCAGCGGCCATGTCGATTTCGACGCCGAAGCCGCGCAGCTCTCCATCGAGGAGGACTGGACCGCCGAGCACGCCGCTCTGCGCCGGGCCCGCCGGGAAGAATCTGATGCCCAGGAGGCTCTCCGGTCCGCCCATGAGCGGGTTCGGGAAACCCGCCGGACGGCTCACACCCGGGTGCGGGATAAAAAGAAATAACGGACAGAAAAATCCCGCAGACAGTTTTATGCCTGCGGGATTTTTTTAGATAAAATAAAAACGTAAAAACGATCAGGCCATCATCAGCGGAATGGCAGCTTTTGCATACTGTGCCAGGTGAATGACAACGTTGCCAGGCTGGCCATTGAACAGACCATAGGTGGAGAGTTTGTCAACGGTTCCCAGAAATTCCGAGACGATCCAGACGACAAAGACGAGAAATGCGCCTACTATGGCGAGCAAACCGAGGATGAAAAGAATAGAGCCGAGGTTATAACCTTTTTTCTTCTTTGGGGCTTTTTCTCTTCCTGGCATATTCATCACGTTCCTTTCTATATTTTTCCACCTATTATTATAGGAGGAATTAACGATCATGCAAGAATAAATTTGTAGCTTTTACGCAAGGCTTGAACAGATTATATAACACTTTAGAGGATTCGTGTCAGGAAACTGTGAAAAAAGTCCCTCGGTCTCAAAAAAAGACCGAGGGATGTTTTTCGGCTGGTTATTCGGCCGGAGCTGCCTCGTCAATGAGTGCGAGGGCATTCAGTGTGCGCGGGAAGCCGTTGAACGGCAGGATGGTAATGACGGCGTCAATGAGGTCTTCTCTTGTGTTTCCGACAGAGAGATTGCCGGCAATATGGGCGCGCATCTGCGGAGCGACGCCGCCCATGGAGGCGAGAGCCGTGAATGTGACGAGTTCGCGCATCTTGATGTCCAGTCCGCTGCGGGTGTAGAAGTCGCCGAAGCAGTAGGCGGAAAGGTAGTCCTGAATATCTTTTTCGTCCTTCGGCGCGTTTTTGCGCATATTGTTGATGCTGTCCTCGCCGAAAATCATCTGCTGGCACTTGAGACCGACCGGATAGCGTCCCTCTTCGTCCGCCTGGGTCTGCGGCTCCGTCGGCGTGGCAATGCCTGCCTCTGAGAAGGCAAAATTGATTTCGTCCAGCGCAGTCTGGACCTTTTCCAGACCGATGTACGGCGCCGCCTGGTAGACCGCCTCTTTGATTTCCACCGGGGTGGCACCGACTTTGAGGGCGGCCGAGGTGTATTTGAACAGGGCATTCACCGTCTGCGTCGCGGTCAGATGGACCAGGATGAGAAGAGCGCGCTGTTTGTCGCTCAGGGAACCCTTGCGGGCAAGGACGTCACCGCACAGGAAGTTCGCAGCAATTTCCGTGAACTCGGGGTCGGCGTCGCTGTCCTGAAATGCCGTGCCGTCGAACCACTTCTTGTTGTTTTTCTCTGCACTCGATAATCTGTCCATAGGGATCCTCCTTCAGATTTTAACTGACTCTATTCTAACACAGCACCATTGCCAAAGAAACCGAAAAAAGGTACTATGGATAATGTTTTCCAGGAGGAACTGTACTATGAAATATGGATTAGTTATGGAGGGCGGCGCTATGCGGGGCATGTACACCTGCGGCATTCTGGACGTCCTCATGGAACAGAATTTTTACCCGTTTGACGGCGCCGTCGGCGTTTCCGCCGGTGCAACGTTCGGCTGCAACTATGCATCGAAGCAGCCCGGGCGCGCCATTCGATACAAATTAAAATATGCAAAAGATCTGCGCTACTGCTCTGCGGCGTCGCTGCTGCTGACCGGAGATCTCTACGGCGCCGATTTCGACTACAGGCGGCTGCCCTATCAGCTGGATCCTTTTGACACCTTTACCTTCCGCACCAATCCGATGGAGTTCTGGGTTGTGGCAACCGATACGGAGACCGGTGAACCGGTCTATCGGGAACTGACCACGATGGGGGACGACGACCTCACTTGGATGCGCGCCTCGGCATCCATGCCTCTCGCTTCTCGAATGGTGGAGATTGACGGCCGTACTTATCTTGATGGCGGATGCAGCGACGCCATCCCGTTGAAATGGTTTGAATCCCGCGGGTACGGGAAAAATGTGGTTATTCTGACCCAGCCGAAGGGCTACCGCAAGGCTCCGCAGAAGGGGCTTCCCGCTATGCGGGTCCTGCTGGAAGGAGCCCCCGGTATTGTCGCCGACATGGAGCGGCGGCACGTGGCCTATAATAAGACCCTGGACTTTATTGCAGCGGAGGAGCAGGCGGGTCGCGCCTTTGTCTTCCGGCCGTCGGCCGCGCTGCCCATCCAGCATGTTTCCCACAGCCGCTTCAATTTGGAGCAGGTTTACCGTCTGGGCCGGCTCGATGCCGAGCGCCGTCTTCCTGCGCTCAAGACTTTTTTGTCCGGACAAATTTGACCATTCTGTAAATCTTTGTCCGGAACCCGAACGGAAATGCCTCACTGCGTTACAATAGCTTTGGAACAAGTTTTGAAACAGGAGGCGTTTCTATGAAAATTTTGGTTCTCACCGGAAGTCCGCGAAGCGACGGCAATTCCGTTTTTCTCGCGGAGAATTTTATCCGCGGCGCCGAGGAGGCGGGCCACGATGTGGCCGTATTCCATGCGGCAAAGAAGAGGATCCACCCATGTACCGCCTGCGAACACTGCCACACTTCCACAGACATGAAGTGCGTGTTTGACGACGACATGAAAGAACTCAATCCGCTCCTTCTCCGGGCAGATGCGGTGGTCTTTGCGACTCCGGTCTACTATTACGGCATCACAGCGCAGCTGGCCGCTGCCATTAACCGCTTTTACGCGAATGATGAGCTCCTGAAAGGCGACAAAAAGAGTGCCCTTCTTCTCACCTATGCCGACGACAGCGACGCCACGGCGGACGGCCCGGTCCGCACTTACCAGAATATGCTGAAATACCTCGAATGGGAGGACGGCGGCATGGTTATTGCCAAAGGATGTCAGGAAAAAGATGCGGTATCTAAGACCGATTATCCCATGATGGCATATCGGCTGGGCGCAGATTTTTGAGAATATGTGAAAAGCACAGGGACGCACTGCAGACACTGTCTGCAGTGCGTCCCTGTGCTTTTCGTGAAAACTTAAAAGTTCCCCGTCGGCAGATCGATCTCTGGCAGATAGTCCCCGTTTTTCTGCCGGTCCTCGGCGTCGCTGCTGATGACGCGTATGGCGAGGAGGGCGAGGTCTTCCATGGAGCTGATCCGGCCGATTTCATTGCGGAATTTAGCAGCACCGCGGACGCCTTTGATGTACCAGGCAGCATGCTTGCGGGCCTCCCGCATGCCGATGTACTCCCCTTTGTACTGGCAGAGGAGTGTCGCATGATTCATCATGACGCGCATGCGCTCCGAGACCGGCGGCTCCGGCAGGTTGTGTTCGCCGGCGAGAAAGCCGTTGATCTGCTGAAAGACCCAGGGGCGTCCCATGGCGCCGCGGCCGACCATGACGGCGTCGCAGTCGGTGGCCTCCAGAAGTTTTGCGGCGGAGAGGCCGTCCCGGACGTCGCCGTTGGCGATGACCGGAATGGAAGTGACAGCCGCCTTTACGGCACGAATACTCGCAGTGTCGACAGGCGGAGCGTACATCTGCTCCCGGGTTCTGCCGTGGACCGTAATGGCGGCGACGCCGGCGTCTTCCATGCGTTTTCCCATCTCAACCGCGACGTTGTGGTCCGGGTCCCAGCCGATGCGGAATTTGACTGTGACCGGGATGTCGACGGCGTCGACAACGGCTTTTGCAATAGCCTGCGCCTTTGCCGGGTCCTTCAGAAGGGCGGAGCCGCCTCCGCTATTGACAATTTTCGGAGCGGGGCAGCCCATGTTGAGATCGATGGCATCGGGGTGAAACACGAGCGCTTTCCGGGCGGCGTCGGCGAGAATGGCGGGATCGTCGCCGAAGAGCTGAATGGCCGCCGGGTGTTCGTCCTCCGCCAGGGTCAGCAGGGCCTCCGATTTGCGGTCGCCCATCGTGAACCCTTTTGCGCTGACCATCTCGGTGGTGACCATGGCCGCTCCGTAGTTCAGACAGATTTCCCGCATGGCGCGGTCCGCCACACCGGCGAGCGGCGCGAGCACGGCTTTTCCGTCAATATGAAGTGTTCCGATATCCAATCGATCGTCCCCTTACACAGCATTTGAACAGTATTTTAGCAAGGCACCCGGCGTTTTGCAAACAATAGGGGCTGTGTTATAATGAAATCTACTTTGAATGTAAGGAGAGCCCCTATGAAACTGCTCGTCATCGACGGAAACAGCATCGTAAACCGTGCCTTTTTCGGCATCAAACTGCTGACCACCAAGGACGGAAAATATACGAATGCGCTGACCGGTTTTCTGAACATCCTCATCAAGTTAAAAGAGGTCAGTCAGCCGGACGCCGTCGCCGTCGCGTTTGACGTGAGTGCGCCGACGTTCCGCCATAAAATGTACGACGGCTACAAGGCGGGACGCAAGGGCATGCCCCCGGAACTGCGGGAGCAGATGCCGGAACTCAAGGAAATTCTGACCGCGCTCGGCTACAAAATTGTCGAAAAAGAGGGGTGGGAGGCCGACGATATTCTCGGCACACTGTCCCATGCCTGCACGAAAGATGATTTCTGCTATCTCGCCACCGGGGACCGGGACTCGCTCCAGCTGGTCCGCGACAACGTCAGCGTGCTGCTCGCCTCCACAAAAGCGGGCCGTGCTCAGACCGTCGAGTACACGCCGGCCGCGGTCAAAGAGCAGTACATGGTGACGCCGGAACAGCTCATCGACGTCAAGGCGCTGCAGGGGGATACCTCCGACAATATCCCGGGCATTCCGGGCATCGGGCCGAAGACCGCCGGCATGCTGATCTCCCAGTACGGCTCGGTGGACTATCTCTATGAGCATATAGATGAAATCGACGTGTGTCCCCGTATCCGGGAAAAACTCGTCACCTACCATAACCAGTGCTATCTGAGCCGGGAGCTCGGGACCATCGCATTCGATGCACCTGTAGATACCGACCTCAGCCACTATATCCCGACGGAAGGGGACCCGGACCGGGCCGCCCGGCTCCTGGCGGGCTATGAGATGTTCAAGCTCATCGACCGCCTCGGTCTGCGGGACCGCGCCACGGCCTCCGTGGAGGCACAGGAGGATGAGCCGGTTCTTAAGGCCGGTGCCGCCTCTGAATTCCGGGCGCTGCAATGGGAGGACGGCAAGGCCGTCTTCACCGCCGAATTTGACGGGGACCAGGTCAAGAGCCTCTGCGCCATCCAGGACGGCCGCCCGGTCCTGTTGGACGAAAACGCCGATTTTACAGGATTCGACGCCTTCCTCGCCGATGACTCCATTGAAAAAAACGTATCTGACAGCAAACCGGTCTACGCCTACGGGCTGCGCCGGGGCGTGCCGGTCCGCCATATCGTATTTGACTCGACGCTGGCGGGCTATATCTTAAATCCATCTGCCAAGAACTATGCGCCGACGCTGCTGTACGCGGAGTACAGCAAGGGACAGTATGGCTCTATTCAGACGGACTCGGAAAACGGGCAGGTCAAAGAGACGATGGCGCTGTACCGCATTGCGGACCATCTCGCCGCCATCCTCGCATCGCAGAATCAGACGGAACTCCTGAAGATGGAGATCTCCCTGGCCGAAGTGCTGGCCTCCATGGAAAAGGAGGGCTTCCTTGTAGACCGGGACGGCCTCACCGAGTACGGCAGGGAGATCTCCTCCCAGGTAGAGGAGATGACGCAGAAAATCTACCAGGAGGCGGGGCACGAATTCAATCTGAACTCCCCGAAACAGCTGGGGCATGTCCTCTTCGATGAACTGGGCCTCCCCGCCAAAAAGAAGACCAAGAGCGGCTGGTCCACCAGCGCCGACGTGCTGGAAAATCTTGCGCCGCAGTACCCCATTGTGGCGGATATTCTCGAATACCGCACGGTGTCCAAACTGAAATCAACCTATTGCGACGGCCTGCTGAAAGTCATCGGCGAAGACGGCCGCATTCACTCCACACTGAATCAGACGGAGGCGCGGACCGGACGGCTGTCCTCCTCGGAGCCGAATCTGCAGAACATCCCGGTGCGCAAGCCCATCGGCTCGGAGCTCCGAAAATTCTTCATCGCCCGTCCCGGGTATGTGCTCGTGGACGCGGACTACTCCCAGATTGAGCTCCGGGTACTGGCCTCCGTGGCCAACGACGAGAACATGATAAAAGCGTTCCAGGACGGGGAGGATATCCACCGCATTACGGCCTCCCAGGTCTTCGGCGTGCCGCTGGACTATGTCACCCCGCTCATGCGGAGCCGGGCGAAGGCGGTCAACTTCGGCATCGTCTACGGCATTGGCGCGTTCTCGCTTGCCAAGGATATCGGCGTCACCCGAAAAGAAGCCGACTCGTATATCAAGGGGTATCTGCACCACTTCAGCGGCGTCGACCGCTATATGAATGACGTGGTGGAACAGGCCAAGAAGGACGGATATGTCAAGACGCTCTTTGAGCGCCGCCGGTACCTGCCTGAGCTGACTTCCTCCAACCGCAATCTTCGCGCCTTCGGCGAACGGGTGGCACGCAACATGCCCATCCAGGGCACTGCCGCGGACATCATCAAGATTGCCATGATCCGGGTTTACAACCGTCTACGGGCGGAAAATCTGGACGCGGTTCTTATCATGCAGGTCCACGATGAACTCATAGTAGAGGCCGAGGAGTCGGCCGCTGAACGGGTCCGGGACCTTGTCGCGGAAGAGATGGAACAGGCCATCCGTCTCTCGGTCGACATGAAAGTGGATGCCCATATCGGAAAATCCTGGTATGAGGCAAAAGGTTAAGAAAGAAGCGAGTCCATGCAGATTATTTCCATGTCATCTCTGCTCATCCCGGATGTCGCCGCGCTGGAAAAGGAGTGCTTTGTGCACCCATGGCGGCAGGAAGACATAGAGGAGAGCTTTAATAATCCCGCCTATCAGTTCTTTGTCTGTCGGGACGACGACAAGAGGACGGTCGGCTATATCAGCTACTACCAGATTCGCGACGAGGCGTTTGTCAACAATGTCTGCGTCACGGCGGACTGCCGGCGGCAGGGAATAGGCCGAAAGCTCGTGCGCCGCGCACTGGAAAGCGCCGAACAGAACGGCGCCTCCTTCCTCTCTCTGGAGGTGCGCAGCAAAAATGAGGCCGCAGTCAGCCTCTACGAGAGTGAGGCATTTGAGGTCGAGGGCATCCGCCGCCGCTACTACAGCGAGCCGGAAGACGATGCTTTCCTCATGACCCATCGATTCACCCCGGACTTTATGGACCGACTCAATCAGCCCGGCGGGCCGGGCATCACGATTATCCCGGGCGAGTAAAGGAGCGAAACCGATTGTATATCTTAGGCATAGAGAGTTCCTGTGACGAGACCGCCACTTCGGTGGTGGAGGACGGGCGTATCGTCCGTTCTAATGTGGTTGCCTCTCAGGTAGACGAGCACAAGCTGTATGGCGGTGTCGTACCCGAAATCGCATCGCGCCGGCATGCGGAGGCCATCTCACAGATTACCCGGCAGGCGCTGGAGGAAGCCGGCGTCTCCATGGACGAGATCGGCGCCATTGCCGTCACGGCGGCACCGGGTCTCATCGGTGCCCTGCTGGTGGGCGTCAATTTTGCCAAGGGGCTGTCCATGGCCACCGGCAAGCCGCTGGTCCCGGTCCACCATCTCCGGTCCCACGTGGCATCCAACTACATCAGCCATCCGGACTTAAAGCCGCCGTTTCTGGCGCTGATCGCCTCCGGCGGACACTCCCATATCGTCCTGGTAGAGGACTACACAAAGTACCGCATTCTCGGCCAGACCCGGGACGATGCGGCCGGCGAGTGCATGGACAAGTGCGCTCGGGTGCTGGGCCTTCCGTATCCCGGCGGCAAGAACCTGGACGCCGCGTCCCAAGGGGGCAATCCGCACGCCTATCCCATGCCGCACCCCCACGTGGACGGCTCGGCCTATGATTTCAGCTTTTCCGGTATGAAGACCTATGTCATCAATACCGTGCACAATATGGAGCAGAAGGGGGAGACGCCGGTTCTGAAGGACATGGGCGCCTCCATTATCACCGGCGTGGTCGATTCGCTCGTGGGGAATACCGAGCGGGCTGCCCAGGATTGCGGAGTCCGACAGCTGGTCGTCGCCGGCGGCGTCTCCGCCAACTCCTTCCTCCGTGCGCGCTGCACGGAGCTCTGCCGGGAGCACGGCTGGAAGCTCTTCCTCCCGGAACTGAAGTACTGCGGCGACAACGCGGCCATGGTCGGCGCACAGGGCTACTATGAGTATCTCTCCGGTGCCCGTGCGGGGCTGGATCTCAATGCCCGACCGACCATGAATATCGAAGAATCATTTTAGGAGAACACGTTATGGAAAAAATCTTAGTCACCGGCGGCGCCGGATTCATCGGAAGCAACTTTATTTACTATATGCTGCGGCACCATGATGATGTCTCCATCGTGTGCTTTGACAAACTGACCTATGCCGGCTGTCTGCGAAATTTAAAACCGCTGCTCCTGAACCGCGACCCAAATTTCCGGTTCATCAAAGGAGATATCACTGACGCAGAGACGGTGAACATGCTGTTCCGCCGGGAACAGTTTGACATGGTGGTCAACTTCGCGGCACAGAGCCATGTGGACCGCTCCATCACCGACCCCGCCGAGTTCCAGCACACGAACGTGCTGGGTACGCAGGTTCTGCTGGACGCGTTTAACCAGTACGGCATCTCCCGCTTTCACCAGGTCTCCACCGATGAGGTCTACGGCAGCATTGCCGTCGACGATGAGGAGACCGCGTTCGACGAGAGCGCCGCGCTGAACCCCGGCAACCCCTATGCCGCCAGCAAGGCCTCTGCCGATCTGCTCTGCATGTCCTATTTCAACACCTATGGTACGCCGGTAACCATCTCGCGATGCTGTAATAACTACGGCCCCCGGCAGTTCCCGGAGAAGCTGGTGGCGAAGACCATTGTCAGTGCCGAGCTCGGAAAGAAGATCCCCATCTACGGGGACGGCGAAAATATCCGCACCTGGCTCTACGTCGACGACCACTGCCGTGCCATCGACGCCATCCTCCACGGAGGAAAGATCGGCGAAATCTATAACGTCGACGGGACCGATGCCTACAGCAACCTTGATCTCGTCAAAGATATTCTCGACCGCATGGATGCCGACCCCGACCTCTATACCTTCGTCGAGGACCGTGCCGGCCACGACAAGCGCTATTCCCTTGACGACTCCAAGCTCTGCGACAGCCTGGACTGGGAACCGAAATACGAGATGGAAGAGGGGCTGGACCGCACCATCGACTGGTACCGCCGCCATGAGAACTGGTGGAAGGCCATTCTGGACGGCTCCTACCGCGAAGACGAACACCGCCTGCTCGGCAGCGGTGAATAAAGTCTCCCGAAAATGGAGATGATAATTCCCGCTGGTTATGCTAAAATACTAGTTGGGTCTATGGTCAGTTTCCAAAGGAGGACTTCTGTCATGTATGAAGAAGAAGTTTTGGATGGTTTCAATTTCGACAATGCCAAAGAGCGCGTCGAAGACCTGCTTTTCGGGACCCTTGACAAGGTGACAAGAGCCATCAATATCCCCAAGCAGCAGAAAAAAGCCAAAGCTGCCGCAGCTTCTGCCAAGGCGTTTGTCGAAAAAATTTCCGACAGCGACGTCATTCAGCAGCCGCTGAATAAAATCAGAGCTGCGCTCAATCTCGGAAGCCAGACAGCGGATGCCTGACCTTTCAAAAACAGCCGCCCCGCCTGATACGGGACGGCTGTTTTTCTTACAGGAGGAATATTTGTGAAAATACTTGTTCTATCCGACTCCCACGGCCGGGACGACTATCTCGCAGCCATCGTCTACGACAACCTGGACTGCGACACCATCATCCATCTCGGAGACGGCGAACACGATTTTGACCTCATCTCGGACCTTCCGGAGATGAAACAGAAGACCATCTACCAGGTCCGCGGCAACTGCGACTTCAGTTCCGACCTCCCCATCACGCGGTTTGAAAATATCGGAGGATACGCGTTTTATCTGACCCACGGCTATGTACAGCACGTCAAATACGGTGTCGAATACCTGATGCTGGACGCCCAGAAGAACCACCGGAATGTGGCGCTGTTCGGCCACACCCACAAACCCTACGAAAATTACTATGACGGGGTCTATCTGTTTAACCCGGGTGCCGTATGCAACGGGCGGTATGGTAAGATTGAAATCAAAGACGGCAGCATACTGTTTTCACACGGTAAGCTCCGGAAGATGGATACATTTTAAATCGCGCAAGCGGGAAAGGAACCTTACAATGGACCTGAAGAAAACGGGCGAGAGCCTGAAAGGCGAATTCGAAAAACTGGACAAGGCTAAACTGAAAGATGCGGGGCAGAAGCTCAAAGACGGCATTGCCAACAAAGATGTCGGCACACTGAGGGATGCCGGTACTGAGATCATGGGCGAGGCGAACAAGCTCGACAAACAGGAGCTTAAGGAGGACTTCTCAGAGATTGCCGAGGGCATCAAAGAGAAGAAGGCCGGGCAGAAAAAGAAATAACCAAGGTACGAGTCCATTCACAGCAGGACATTATTGTGCATTTTCAATGACTTTTGCCTGAAAACATGGTAAAATATAGAACAAGTACAGAACATCCTCTGTACATTGGGTTATCATATCTGAGAAAGGATTTTTTTCATGGACATCAAGGCAAAAGCGCAGGAAGTCGAGCAGAAACTCAAGGAAAAGGCTTCCGAAATTGACACCGACGAACTCCGGGCAAAAGCTGCTGAAATGGGCGGCAAGGCCAAAGAGGCGGCAGACAGAGCAGTCGAGAAGGCCAAAGAGAAGGCCGCTGAAGTTGATACCGACGAGCTCAAGGCGAAAGCTGCCGAAATGGGCGGCAAAGCCAAAGAGACCGCTCAGAAGGCGTTCGACAAGGCAAAAGAGTTCCTCGACGAGAACAAAGACTGAGCCGATACCCCGGTATTCTACGCGCATGGCGAAAGCTGTGCGCTTTTTTTCTGCCCGCGGACGTGATACAATGCAGATCGAGTTGGAAAAAAAGGAGGGGCGGCCGTGCGGTATGAAAATGTGGTTTCGGGCCTCTTTGTCTCCCGGCCCAACCGTTTTACGGCGGCGGTTCTGCTGGACGGCCGGGAGGAGATGGTCCATGTCAAGAACACGGGCCGGTGCCGGGAACTCCTGGTGCCGGGGGCAGAGGTCTGGCTCTCCCGCGCTGCCAATCCAAACCGCAAGACACGATACGACCTGATTGCCGTGCGGAAATCGACCGGAGCGCTCTTCAATCTGGACAGCCAGGCGCCGAACCAGGCGGTGAAGGAATGGCTGGAGCGGCAGAACTTCTCCTTCATCCGTCCGGAGTACACCTATGGCAGCTCCCGTATTGACTTCTACATGGAGCGGGAACGTGCGCGCTATCTCCTGGAGATTAAGGGATGTACTCTGGAGCGGGACGGCATCGGCTATTTTCCAGATGCGCCGACGGAGCGGGGCGTCCGACATCTGCACGAGCTCACGCGGGCGGCCGGAGAGGGGTTCCGCTGCGCGGTGGGTTTTGTCATTCAGACGGAGGGGGTCACAGAGGTACGCCCGAACTGGGAGACGCACCCCGCTTTCGGCAAGGCGCTGGAGGAGGCTGAGGGTGCCGGTGTGGCGGTTCTGATGCTTCCCTGCCAGGTCGCCCCGGATTCGCTCTGCATCTGCAATTCTGTGGTTTTTCCGCAAATCTAGTTGCACTTTTCCGAAATCTTGCTACCATAATAACAGAATTGAAACGGAGAGGCTTTTTATGATCTGCAAAACTTTTCTCTTGGCGCTGCTCGTCTGTGTCCTGGGTATGGTTATTTCCTTTGTCATCCTGGCACAGGGACAAAAACGAAATCGGCTGAGCCTGATTATCATCGGCGTGGTCTGTGTGCTACTCACCTGTGCCGGCGCACTCGGCATCGGTCTGGTCCAGAAGCGGGAGACGGCCCGTGTCAGCAGCTACGCCCATGTTTGGCAGAAACAGCTCTACAGCGACGTGGAGCAGTGTGATTCCCGCAGAGAATGCGACCGCGTCGTCAGGGAGGATCTCTCCTCTTATGAAAAAGGCTATCAGGCGCTGCACATTGACAATGACCGCGTTGCGCCCAAACACCGCCGTCCCAGCCCAAAGGTCTCGGTGGAATCCGGCGTCTGGAAGAAAGGGGAGCAGGTCCGCGTCATTCTCACTTATAATGAGGATTCACGGCCCTATGCCAAGGTGCTGACCATTCAGTAAACAGAAGGCAGAAACAAAAAAGACGATCCGTCCATTCGGACGGATCGTCTTGTGTGTCTGGCGCGATCGGTGGGATTCGAACCCACGGCCTCAGGAGTCGGAGTCCTGCGCTCTATCCAGCTGGGCTACGACCGCACATCGCTAAACAGTATACACAGATTGCTCTGAAAAATCAAATCTTTTTGAAAGGACCGACAAACTTCAGATTTTTTACAGTAAACTATTATATTATAAATTAGCTTTTCAAATTATGCCCTGCCGTGCGGCACGGCACAATTGCCATGGAGGAGATAAACTATGCGAAAAACTTGGCGCAAACTGGCGGCCGTGGTTCTGTCCGTCGTCATGGCCGTTTTCTGTGCGGTTCCATCGTTTGCCGCACTCAAGCTCACAAATTTAATCCCAAATCAGAGCAGCAGCACGACCGGCAAACACCGGGAAGCGACGGCTGCGGTATCCACCGACCAGAATCCGGGGACAGCAGCTCCTTCGGCCGGAAATACAGCATCTTCCGGTTCTCAGCAGCAGGTTTCCAAAATTCTCACTGTTATGGTCAGCGGTCTCTATGACACGTTTGACCGGCAGGACGTCCTGGACCTCATCAATGCCGCCCGCAAAGAGGCTTTTGACGAGGGCCTGGTCTCCAAATATGTCCCGCTGAAATGGTCCGGCGACATGGAATCCATCGCCCGACAGCGTGTGGTGGAGTCCATCCTCAGCGCCTCTCATACCCGTACCAATGGCGACGTCTGGTATACTGCCGCCAGCGGTGACGGCGTCCAGCCGGATGCGGAAAATCTCGCTTGGGGTAAATCGGTCGATGAGGCCCTGGACGACTGGTATGCCGGAAAGCAGACGTATGCCGAGTCCAAGACTTTCGACGACACTACGGGCAATTACTATAACCTCATCAATCCGGACTACAAGTACATCGGCGTAAGCAGCTTCTCGGTCGGCGAAGGCACCGTGCGCCGCTGTGTCTGCGCAGAGCTCTCCAAAGAGTCCAGCCTCTCGACGGAGCCACAGGGCGACTTCGGCTCCACCACCGTAGATGTCGACGTGCTCCGCTCCAACGTCACGCTGCGTCTGGCCGGTCCCTCTTCGGTCTCGGTCGGCAAACGGTACCGCTACGCGGTCAACGGTTCCTATACCGACGCCAATGCGGACAGCTATAACGGCACTTTCACGGTAAGCTTCCACGAAGATCCGATCTGGGTCAGCAGCAACACGGCAGCTGCCACCATCTCCAGCAGCGGAATTCTGACCGGCGTCGCTGCAGGCAAGACCAGCGTCTCGGCCACTCTGTTCGGCAAGACGGTCAACAAAAATGTAACGGTTTCCTGATATTACCAATCTATAGAAACAAGAAGGGCACACTGCTGAAGTCATTCGGCAGTGTGCCCCATTTCGTTTCCGTACCGATGTATTCCTGTTTTTCCCGGGGAAAAGATGCTACAATAATAGAGATTTTTGGCTTTTGGAAGAGCCGTGACAGGAGAGACGAAAAAGTGATATACCAAGACATACTGGAAGCGGTGGGCCACACCCCGCTGATCCGCCTGAACCATCTCGCACCGAAAGACGGCGCGGAAATTCTCGTAAAGTTTGAGGGGCTCAATGTCGGAGGATCTATCAAGACCCGTACGGCCCTCAATATGATCTCCGAGGCCGAGAAGGCGGGGAAAATCAATGAGGACACCATTATTGTAGAGCCGACCAGCGGAAACCAGGGCATTGGACTCGCGCTGGTGGGTGCCGTCCGCGGGTACCGGACCATCATTATCATGCCCGACTCCGTCAGTGAGGAGCGGCGCAAGCTGGTACACCATTATGGGGCTGAGGTAATCCTGGTCCATGATGCAGGGGACATCGGCGCCTGCATAGAGGAGTGCCAGCGGGAGGCCATGGAGATGGCGGAGGAGAACCCGAAAGTTTTCGTCCCGCAGCAGTTTGAAAACCCCAACAACACCCTGGCGCAGAAGAACTTTACGGCCCGGGAAATCCTGGAAGACCTCGGCGGACGCACGGCCGACGGGTTCTGCTCCGGAATCGGCACGGGCGGCACCATCACCGGTATCGGCGAGGCGCTGAAGGCCTCATTCCCGGACATCACCATTTGGGCGGTGGAACCGGAGCATGCGGCCATTCTCTCGGGCGGATCTGTCGGCACCCACCTGCAGATGGGCATCGGAGACGGCGTCATCCCGGGCATTCTGAACCAGAACATCTATGAGGATATCTGCATCATCTCCGACACTGAGGCCATCCAGACCGCCAAGGAGCTGGCCCGTCGGGAAGGCATTATGTGCGGTATCTCCGCCGGAACCAATGTGGCAGCCGCGGTCCGCCTTGCGAAAAAACTCGGGCCGGGCAAGACGGTAGTGACCGTTCTTCCGGACACGGCGGAACGCTATTTCTCAACGCCGCTCTTTGCAGGTGAATAAAAGGGGGAACTTCCATGACCGTTATGGAAAATGAGTATTTGCGGGTCTCCGTCTCGGAGCACGGAGCAGAGCTCACCAGCGTATATGACAAACAGCGGCAGCAGGAGGACATCTGGACTGCCGACCCGGCTTACTGGGCCCGTCACGCTCCGGTGCTCTTTCCCTTTGTCGGAAAGGTCAACGGCGGCCGCTACCGCTACCGGGGAAACGAATATGAGATGGGCCAGCACGGCTTTGCCAGAGACCTCGATTTTCGCTTCGTCGACGCCTCAGAGGGCGAAGTCACCTATGAGCTGACAGACACTCCGGAAACAAAGAAAAACTATCCGTTTTCCTTCCGCCTGCAGATTGCCTATTATCTGGAATGGAGAACGCTCCAGGTCCTCTGGCAGGTCTTCAACCCTTCGGAGAGTGAGCCGCTCTATTTCTCCATCGGCGCCCATCCGGCCTTCAACTGGCCTTCTGCCGCATTTCCGGACAAGAGCGGCTACACGGTCGACTTCGGCCGTGACCGGCTGGAATATGTCTTAATCGACCCATCGACGGCCTCCGTCGACTGGCAGCACTCCTCTGAACTGGTCCTTCCGGGCGGGAAGCTGGCGCTTACCCCGGATCTCTTTGACCGCGATGCACTGATTTTTGACGGCGGGCAGATCTCACGCGCCGTTCTCTGCTATCCGGACGGAAGTCCCTATGTCACCATGGAATGTGCCGGGTTTCCATCGTTTGGTCTCTGGTCCAAACCCCGTGCGGACGCCCCGTATGTGTGCCTTGAGCCCTGGATCGGGCGGTGCGACAACATGGGATTTCAGGGGGAGCTCCCGGAAAAATTCGGTGAGCAGGAGCTCGCTCCGGGGAAAACAATTGAAGCCTCCTTCTCTCTGACCTTCTCCTGATGTAATTCTCTTACAAATCGCCCCCGTTTTGTAGAGAAAGGTCCTGCATGGGTCTTTTTTTAGGGTAATTTAAACTTTTTTCGTTACAATACCTCACATCAGATGTTTTGTCTGGTATAATAAACAGGAAATTGCCGCATCCGCGGCAAAATTGTAGACAGTGAAAGGAAATACTACTATGTCTAAGAAAGTTCTTGCAATCATGCTCTCCGTTATCATGGCTGTTGCTCTTGCCGCTATCCCGGCTTCTGCATCTCTCCTTGATTCCTTCTCCAACGTCACCAAGGTCGCTTCTGCTGAGCAGGGTGAGTCCACGACTACGGCTGTCGTTGCTGAGAACGTTGAGACTCCGGCTGAATAAGTATTTTCAGACGAGTCGGGAAATCTGTTGCACAGATTTTCCAAAAATTTAACACAACTATCAAAAAAGACTGGTGCCTTTTAACAGGACACCGGCCTTTTTTGCTTTTCCTCGCAGGTACATCGCGTTATAATGAGAGGTGTCAAAAGGGGCCGGACCGGCCCGTTGGAAAGGAGAAAACATTATGGCCAACAATGAAGCAGCTGCGGGAAAAAAGAACGGAAGAAAAGCACTTTATATCTGCCTCGCCGTTATTCTCGTGCTGGTTATCATCTTCCTCTGCATTTTTATTCCGAAGAACAATAAGCGCCGTGACGACTATTTCTGCCAGTACGCAAAGGAGTTCAGCGTCAGCAAAGTAGAAGGCGGAGAAAACACCGTCCTTGTCGCCCACCGCGGGCTCTCTTCCAAGGCACCAGAGAATACACTCCCTGCCTATGTAGAGGCCGCAAAGGCCGGCTACAAATTTGTCGAGACTGACATCATGACCACGAAGGACAACGTCTGGGTTATCAGCCACGACGACAATCTGGTCCGTATGACCGGCTATGACGGGGAAATCAAGGACATGACCCTTAAAGAGGTGCAGTCCCATCCCATCATTGAGGGAGCCAACATCAAGAAGTATAAGAATCTTGTCACCCCAACCTTTGACGAGTGGATCAAATGCCTCAAGGAAAACGACCTCTACCCAGTTATCGAGATGAAGCTCGACGACCCGAATGCTCCGTATGAGAACGTCATCAACATCCTCAAGAAGTATGACATGCTGGACCGCACGACGTTCATCTCCTTCGAGAAAGAGCCAATGCTCGCACTCCGCAAGCTGGACAAGAACGTCAAGATGATGTGGCTGTCCGACAACATGGACACCAGCGCCATCGCATTCGCAGAACAGCTCGGCAACTGCGGCCTGGACATCGACTACAACTCGGTCAATGAGTTCCCCGACGTCGCCAAAAAGGCCATCGATGAGGGCCTGGTTCTGAATGTATGGACCGTTGACGACAAGAAGCCGGCTGAGGAAGCAGTCGCCAACGGCGTCACCTTCCTGACCACTAACTGCATTCTTCCGGACGCCAAGGAAGAGGCTTTTGTCAAGAACTACATCGCACAGAACTTTTAAAAGAAAAAAACGGAAAAAGAGGACTGCGCCTCCCGGCACAGTTCTTCTTTTCCATTCAAGGAGAAATGAATATGAAACGCAAATCCATCCTGTCCATTCTGCTTGCACTTGCTATGGTGCTGTCCATCTGTATGCCCTGCACCGTTTTCGCTGCCGGTCAGCAGAATTCCGGCGGACTCATCCAGCAGATTCAGAACAGTCAGGACATTCAGTACAAGAAACAGAATTCTATCACCAATGTAAAAAATGCCGACAACGTTAAGTTGGTCGCCCACCGCGGCCTCGGCACGGCGGCACCGGAAAACACCATCCCCGCCTTTGAAGAGGCGGCAAAAGTCGGGTTCAAATATGTGGAGACCGATATCCACGCCACCAAAGACGGCGTCTGGGTCATCAGCCACGACCGCAATCTGAAGCGTATGACCGGCTATGACGGAGAAATTCCGGACATGACCCTGGAAGAGGTCCGCTCCCACCCGATTACGAATGGGGCCAATGTCGACAAGTACCCGGGCCTTCTGACTCCGACGCTGGCCGAGTTCCTGCAGACCTGCAGAAACAATGGCCTGACCCCGGTCATTGAGCTCAAGGACATCGGCCTGAATCAGCCCTTCGACAAGCTGGTCGAGCAGATTAAAGAGTACGGTTTTGAAGATACCGCCATCGTCATTTCGTTCTATACCCAGCCGCTCGCCTCCGTCCGCAGACTGGACCCGAAGATCCATGAGCAGTATCTCTCCAACACCACTTCCCAGCGCACAGTCATGACTGCCAGATTCCTGCAGAACTGCGGCATTGATGTCAACGGCTACGGCGCTCTTCTCATGCCAGCCTCCACGCTGCTCTCCCGTCTTGAGGGCGTCGAGACCAACGTCTGGACCGTGGACGATCCGACCTCTGCCTCGCTTCTCATGATCCTGGATTCCCCGGCCTACCTTACGACCAACACGCTTCTTCCGGCTCAGAATTAAGGAACCATTATGGCAGTACCCATTCTCTTTTTTGATGTTGACGGCACAATCATGGACTTTGACTACGAAGTTCCCGGCTCGGCGGTCCGGTCTATCCGGGCGGCGCGGAAAGGGGGAGCTCTCTGTTTCCTCTGCTCCGGCCGGCCCTATTCCCATGTGGACCCCAAGGTGCGTGCCATCGGCTTTGACGGCTACGTCTGCTCCTGCGGCATGCATGTCGCTGTGGAGGACGCGGAGCTGCTCCGGGCTACCGCCACAGTTCCCATGACCCGGGAAGTTATCCGCCTGGCCCGCGCCAGCGATTCCGATGTCATCTACGAGAGTGAATCGGGCATGTATTTCGATGCTTCCCGGCCGATGAACCCGTATATGGAAAAATCCCGCCGGCACTTTGGCTCGGTGGGACTGGATGTGAACGGCAGCATCGACGCGCCGGACTACCACTTTGACAAGATCTTCTGCTGGACCAAACCGGATAATCCGGAGGTCACCGAGTTCCTGGATTTTCTGAATGCCCATTTCCACGTCATCGGCCGCGGCGGCTCCACCTTTGAGGTGGTCCAGCCCGGATGCTCCAAGACAAGCGGCATGAAGCTGGTGCTGGATCATCTCGGCGTCTCTCGGGCTGACACCTACGCCTTCGGGGACGGCCTCAACGACCTCGATATGATGGAATTTGCCGCCCACGGCACCGCCATGGGCAACGCCCGGGATGCGGTGAAAGAAAGGGCGGATTACATTACCGAAGACCTGTCCGCAGATGGACTGGAAAAAGCGCTGCAGCATTATCATCTTATTTGAAGCATTAAGAAACGGCTCTCTGGTACCAGAGAGCCGTTTTTTATGCATGTTTTCAGAGTTCCCCGCGGTCCTTCAGCGCATGATGTCCGATGGCCAGTACGATAGAGATGAGCAGCAGGCCGATGAAGAGCAGTGCCAGCATGAGGCAGACCACCGCGAACTTTGAGTAAGGCGGGCCCGATTCAATGGCACCGTGCAGCTGCTCACGGGCAGCGGATGCCTCTGAATTAAAGTAGAACATCAGCATGAAGTACATAAAATTGCCGATGACTTCCATGACAAAAGTCAGGACCCAGTGGATGGTCTCGCCGCGCTTCCATGCGAGCACCTGGAAGATGATGGTGCCTGTGAGCAGCAGGGCTGCGATGATCATAAAGAGAATAAAAGTACTCAATGAGATGCATCTCCTTGTTCCGGATTGGAGAGGTATGCTTCCAGCCGGTAGATGGGTTTGCCCTCGGCGACAAAGCGGCTCTCGTATTCGGTGACGATATTTCCCTCGAAGTCGCTGCTGTGCAGGTCGAGAGACAGATTCTGCAGGACGAAGCCCGACTTCGAGAGCTCCTCGATGGAAAATTCGAAGAAATGCATGTTGTCGGTCTTCTGATAGAGAAAGGCGTCCGGTTTCATAATGGTACGGTAGATGGCGAGAAACCGGCGGTGCGTCAGGCGGTGGGTCCGGTGAGAATGCTTGGGAAACGGGCAGGAAAAGTTAAGGTAGATGCCGCTGATGCTCTGCGGCGGCAGAAACCGGGCCAGATATTCCGCGCCCGTCTTCATAAAGAGGACGTTAGGCAGTCGGAGTTCTTTGGCACGCTCTGCGGCGGAGACAATGACGTTTCCGACTTTTTCCACAGCAAGATAATTGTTTTCCGGGTGCCGCTGAGCCAGTTCTGTGATAAACTGTCCTTTGCCGCATCCGATTTCGAGGTACACCGGCGCCTCCCGCCCAAACAGGGCGGCGCAGTCAATGTAGTCTTTCTGCTCGGCGGCGGTGCTGAAATTGAGGTCATCCGTCTCGGCGGGAATCAGGTAGTCGGAACAGGCTTCCAGTCTGGATTCCAGATTTTTCTTTCGGCGCATTCTCATGCGGGGCAACACGCTCCTTCTTTCGCTTTTACGCTAGACATTTTAACATATTGCGGGCAAAAATGCTCCCTGTTTCAAAAAAACTCTTGCGAACCGATGGGGCTTTTGCTATTATATTTAAGCATTTATTATCCCGGACGGTCCTCTGGCAGTCATCTGCGAATGAACGTCGTGTATTTTTAAGGAGGATTTTCCATGGACGCACTCAAAATCATCACGGAAGGTATGGAAAAGAAAGATTTCCCGGAATTCAACGTCGGTGACACGGTTCGTGTCGACGTTCGAATCAAAGAGGGAGACCGTGAGAGAACGCAGGCCTATGAGGGCACCGTTATCTCCATGAGAGGCGAGGGAGTCTCCAAGACTTTCACCGTCCGCCGTATCGCCTATGGTGTCGGCGTTGAGCGTGTCTTCCCGGTTAACAGCCCGAACGTACAGAACGTCAAGGTTGTCCGCACCGGTAAGGTTCGCCGTGCGAAGCTCTTCTATCTCCGCGACCGCGTTGGTAAGGCCGCCAAAGTTAAGAGCAGCATCCAGTAACTGGAATCGGAAAGAGCGTATCGTCTTTGGGCGGTGCGCTCTTTTTCTGTCCCGGATTGCGGGTGGATATCTGTCTGGGAATGGTGTAAAATAAAGAGCAATTTAAAACGGGAGGGCATCCTGTTTTTCGAGAGGATTTTCATTCTATGTCCAAGAATCAAAAGCTGCAGGAAGCGGCAGAACCCGGACAGGACCGCGTGCAGAATGCACAGGCGGTACGTTCCAATCCGGAAAAGGGGAGCAGGGGTCTTGGTGTCTGGTTTGACATCGTCAGTGTCCTGCTGGCCGCCGCTCTTATCATTACCATATTTTTCACCTTCTTCTACCGGTTCTCCACCGTGGTCGGCGTCTCCATGGAGCCGACACTCCATTCGGGGGACTGGGTTATGCTGAGCCAGATGAAGCAGAAGCCGGAATACGGCGACATCGTCGTCATTTCCCAGCCCAACGACTTTGGGGAGAACATCATCAAGCGCGTCATTGCGACGGAAGGTCAGGTCATAGACATCGACTTCAATACGGGAACCGTCTATGTGGACGGCAAAGCGCTCCACGAGCCCTATATCAAAAACGCCACCACAACCGTGCCAGACCAGATCTTCCCCATGCAGGTCCCGGAGGGGTACTGTTTCTGCATGGGCGACAACCGCCAGAACTCACTGGACTCCCGCTTCACGGAAGTGGGCTTTATCCGCAACGACTACATCCTCGGAGAAGCTGCCCTTGCGCGGACGCAGAACGGTTTCCAGAATATGACCTTCCGGGGGGACTGACATGCCAGATTCACAAAAACAAATCGTCCAGTGGTTTCCCGGCCATATGGCCAAAACCCGGCGGAAAATCAAAGAGGCCATGCCGTTGGTTGATGGCGTGGTAGAGCTGGTAGATGCCCGGGTACCAGCCAGCAGCCGAAACCCGGAACTCGACGCAATGACCGCGGGGAAGCCCCGCATTATCCTGCTCAATAAGTGCGACATGGCGGACCCGAATGCCACGCGCGCCTGGCGCAGGTGGTTTCAGGAACAGGGGCAGTACAGCCTGGCTGTGGACTGCAAAAGCGGGAAAGGGCTGAATCAGTTTGAGCCGGTTGTCCGCGAAGCCCTGAAGGACCGCATTGCGGTCAACGAGGAAAAGGGCATGTCCGGCAAAGCGCTGCGTCTTATGGTAGTGGGCATTCCCAATACCGGAAAATCCTCATTCATCAATAAAATGTGCGGTCGGAACCGCCTGAAAGTGGCCAATCGTCCCGGCGTTACGCGGGACAACCAGTGGGTGGTCTGTAAGAACAGCAACATTGAAATGCTGGACACCCCGGGTGTTCTCTGGCCCAAATTTGAGGACCCCGCCGTCGGGGACCGCCTGGCGTTCATCGGCTCCATCAAGGCAACGGTCACCGACCCGGAGACCATCGCCGTCCGTCTGCTGGAAGTGCTTCGGACGGACTATGCCGACCGCCTGACCGAACGCTACCGGCTGAAGCCGGGGGACTGTGAGCAGGAGCCATTTGAGCTGCTGGAGACCATCGGCCGCCGGCGCGGCATGCTCATCCGCGGCGGCGAAGTGGACACCGAACGGGCAGCTAATATGCTGCTCGACGAGTACCGCGGCGGGAAGCTCGGCAAAATTACGCTCGAGCGGCCGCAGAGCGGGGTGTGAATATGGCGAAAAATCAGCCGAAAACAGTTCCTTCCTACGAACTGGAGCAAAGTGCCCGCGCTGCCGGAGCTTCCATCATCTGCGGCATTGACGAAGCGGGACGGGGACCTCTGGCGGGTCCGGTTTATGCGGCGGCCGTGGTGCTGCCGGACGGGCTGGATATCCCCGGTCTCAACGACTCGAAAAAGCTCACCCCCAAAAAACGAGACATTCTGTTTGACCTCATCCGCGAACAGGCGGAAGATTACTGTGTCGCCTCTGCATCGGTGGAGGAAATCGACACGCTGAATATTCTGCAGGCCACTTTTCTCGCCATGAGGCGGGCCGAAGAGGGCCTGCACAATCCGCCGGACTATGCACTGGTGGACGGCAACAAAGATCCCGGTCTCCTTATTGCAACGGAGACCGTCATCAAGGGAGATGCCCGGTCCATGTCCGTGGCGGCGGCTTCCATCCTGGCAAAAGTCAGCCGGGACCGCTACATGTTGGAAATGGCAGAGCAGTATCCTGAATATCAGTTTGAAAAACACAAAGGCTATGGCACGAAGCTCCACTATCAAATGCTGGCAAACTATGGTCCAAGCCCCATTCACCGGAGAACCTTCCTCCGGAATCTGGAGGAACATGTGGCCAGACTGCAGCAGGAGGAGTCGAAGCGCTGAAGCCGGAGAGGAGTTCCTTTGCGCAGTTCCCGCACGGTCGGGGCGCTGGGAGAACAATATGCCTCGGCGGTGCTCGAGGCAGAGGGGTATCGCATCCGGGCCCGGAATTTCCGCAGCCGGTTTGGGGAAATCGACATCATTGCCGTTTCAGAGACGGAAGTGGTATTTGTCGAGGTCAAGACCCGAACCAGAAGATCCGCCACGGCTCCCGCCGAGGCGGTGGACCGGGGCAAACAGCACCGCATCTGTCTGACAGCCGAATATTATCTGGCCGGACAGGGGAGACGGGACGCCCGCCTGCAGCCGCGTTTTGACTGCATGGAAGTCTATACTGACGGGGAAGGCTGTCCCATCCGTTTCCAACATCTGAAAAACATTTTTTAGAAGCCATACAATCTGGAAGGAGAAGATCAATGCTTTACACCAGTACACGAGACAAGACGCTCCGCGTCCAGGCCTCCGAGGCCATCACCAAAGGCATTTCCGAAGAGGGCGGCCTGTTTGTCCCGGTGGAAATCCCCACCGTCACTCTGGAGGATCTCCAGTCGCTGATCCCCATGTCCTACATTGAGCGGGCAAAGAAGATCCTCTCTCTGTATCTGACAGACTTTACACCGGAAGAAATCGACTACTGCGTCAACGGTGCCTATAAAGCGGGCAAATTCAGTTCGGAGAAAGTTGCCCCGACGGTCCGTCTGACGGACCATGCCAATATCCTGGAACTGTTCCGCGGCCCGACCTGCGCGTTTAAAGATATGGCCCTTCAGCTTCTGCCGTATCTGCTGACCACTTCTGCCAAAAAGACGGCTCCTGACAAGGAAATTGTTATTCTCGTTGCCACCTCCGGCGACACCGGAAAGGCCGCAATGGCCGGTTTCCAGGACGTTCCGAAGACCCGCATCCTGGTCTTTTATCCGGACAACGGCGTCAGCCCCATGCAGAAACTGCAGATGGTCACCCAGGAGGGCGACAATGTCGGCGTCTGTGCCATCAAGGGAAATTTTGACGACGCGCAGAGCAGCGTAAAGCGTATTTTCACCGACCGGAAAGTAGCCTCCAAGCTGGCTGTAGGCGGACTTCAGTTCTCTTCCGCCAACTCCATCAACTGGGGCCGTCTGGTACCGCAGATTGTCTATTACTGCAGCGCCTACGCGGACATGATGGAAAATGGCCAGGTCAAACCCGGCGAAGCGATGAACGTCGTCGTCCCGACCGGCAACTTCGGCAATATTCTTGCCGCGTACTATGCGAAACGTATGGGCGTTCCAATCGGCAAACTTATCTGTGCCTCCAACGCCAACAACGTCCTCACAGATTTCCTCACGACCGGCACCTATGACCGGAACCGCGCATTCTATACCACTTCTTCCCCGTCCATGGACATCCTCATCTCCAGCAATCTGGAACGGCTTCTGTTCCTCCTCGACGGCGAAGATGACGCAAAGGTCCGTACCTGGATGAAGCAGCTGAGCGAGACCGGCAAGTACACGGTATCCGACGAGGTCTTCGCAAAGATCCGGGAGAACTTTGCCGCCGGTTTCGCCGATGACGACAAGACGTTTGCCACCATCAAATCTACCTATGAGGACGATAAGTATCTCTGTGACACCCACACCGGCGTTGCGGTCGCAGTCTATAACGACTATACTGCCAAAACCGGGGACCAGACACCTACGGTCATTGCCTCCACGGCTTCTCCGTACAAGTTCCCGAAAGCGGTTCTGACGGCGCTCAACGGCTCTGCACCGGATATCGACGAGTTTGACATGGCAGATGAGCTCTCCAGACAGACCGGCACGACGGTGCCGCCCCAGCTCGCCAACCTCAAAGACAAAAAGGTCCGTTTTACCAATGTCTGCGAAATCAAAGACATGGAACAGCAGGTTTACGATCTTCTCAAAATCTGAGCAGCTTTTCTGAGTTACAGACGACGACCGGCTTCTGCCGGCCGTCGTTTTTTACAAAAAATATGGAGTGAGCGACTATTTTTAAATTATTTCGCTCACTCCTTGCTTTTTTCAAATCCCGCGCCTATAGTGAAATTGAAAAATAGGTGAGTGGCCACTCACTCCTCGGATCCATCACAGATGAGGAGGGAGTATCTCATGAACGAATATATTACCAAAGTCATTCAGCACACAAAAGAAGTTCACCCCTTTGAGCCGACATTTCAGCAGGCGGTCGGAGAGGTATTGACCTCGCTGTCCCCGGTTGTAGAGGAGCATCCGGAGTACGAGGAGACCGATCTCCTGACGCGGCTGGCCGAACCGGAACGCAGCTTTTCCTTCCGTGTCGTCTGGGAGGACGATGAAGGCAGGCCGCATACCAATGTCGGATACCGTGTCCAGTTTAACGGCGCTATCGGTCCGTATAAGGGAGGACTGCGCTTTCAGCCCAACGTCAATCTGGACATCCTCCATTTCCTGGGATTTGAACAGACTTTCAAGAACAGCCTGACCGGCCTTCCCATGGGAGGCGGAAAAGGCGGTGCCGATTTCAACCCTGTCGGAAGGTCCGAGCGCGAGATCATGCATTTCTGCCAGAGCTATATGGACGCCCTTTATCGGTTCATCGGACCGGATATCGATGTCCCGGCCGGCGACATGGGCGTCGGCTCCCGGGAGATCGGATATTTATTCGGCCAGTATCGGCGCCTGAAAGGTGATTTTGAGGGCGGTGTCCTGACCGGAAAGGATGTCTCCTTCGGCGGCAGCCGGATCCGTCCGCAGGCGACGGGATATGGCGCGGTCTACTATCTGGAAAATGTACTGCATCATGACGGAGAGGAGCTGGCCGGTAAGACGATTGCCATCTCAGGCTTCGGCAATGTTGCATGGGGTGTCTGCTCCAAGGCGACCGAGCGCGGTGCGAAGGTCGTCACACTCTCTGGCCCGGACGGATATATATACGATCCCGACGGCGTCAATACCCCCGAAAAACTTCAGGCTATGCTGGAAATGCGCGCGTCCGGACGGAATCAGGTCAAAGATTACGCGGATCGGTTCGGAGTTGCATTTTATCCCGGTAAGAAACCCTGGGGAGTTCCGGTCGATATCGTCATGCCCTGTGCAGTGGAAAATGACGTCGGGCTCGAATCCGCTAAGGCAATTGCCGAGGCCGGAACCCGCTACTACATTGAGGTGGCCAATATGCCGACGACGGCGGAGGCACTGCATTATCTGTCGGAGCAGAAAAATATGATCACGGCGCCGGCCAAAGCGGTGAACGCGGGCGGTGTCTCTGTCTCCGGCCTCGAGATGTCGCAGGACAGCGAACGGCTCACCTGGTCTGCTGAAGAGGTGGACCACTGGCTGCACCGCATCATGAATCGCATTTATGAAGAGAGTGTAGCTGCGGCGGATACATATGGACTCGGATATAATCTGGTGGCCGGCGGCAACATCGCCGGATTTGAGCGGGTGGCCAAAGCCATGATGCTCCAGGGAATTTTTTAAGGAATCCCGTGAGAAAGAGAGATTGAGCCAGCGTCCCAGGACGCTGGCTTTCTCCATACAGATATGAAAAAAGGATGCACGGTTCTCACCGTGCATCCGAAAATGCTGATCTGATTTTTAAAAATTAAAGCATGCCGCCTCTGGTGAGAGCACCCTTTACGAGCCATGCGAGAACAACACCGATGATCATACCGACGGTAGAACCGCAGATGTTGACGATGGACTGATATTTCCAGTCGACCTTGTCGTTTTTGTTCTGGATGGGAAGAATGGCATACCAGACGCTGGAGAAGAACGAACGCATTGGGTTCATGGACCAACCGGTGTTGCTGTAGGTGAAGGCGATCCAGATAATGCAGGCAACGGTTACGACGATGGAGCTGTTGATGCCGAGTGCACCGATAGGACCTGCAAGGTTGCTGGCATTGTGACTGAGGCCGAGGAACAGGATAAAGATGAACATGCAGGATGCCATGGCCTCCTGAAGGAAGTTGACCGGGATATTCATCTTAACCGGATAAGCGGCGAAAATTCCTCTCTTGGAACCTTCGGTGGTGTCTTTGAAATTCTCAAAGAAGAAGATCCAGACAATAAGAACGGCGATGCCGGCAGCGAGGAACTCCATGAGCAGGAGCATCCAGAACTGGATGCCGGTAATTTGTCCGGTGATGATGAGGCCGAGCAGAACGGCCGGGTTGAGTGCGGCAGGGCCGCCCATTGCGGTGGCAACTGCAATGCCGAGAGCGAGGGAAACACCCCAAGCCAGCGCACACTCCAGTGCGTTGAACTTCTTTACGAAAGTATCTTTGAGTGTGGTCTGCGCGCCGTATGCGTAGCCGCCGGCCAGGAAGATGATACTTCCGATAAGTTCGGACAGATAATACATATGATTCTCCTTTCCAAGATGTACCCAGAGGAGCCAGACTCCAATGAGAACGAAAAAGCCGATGAATTTCGTTGGCTTTTTATTGTATTTTAACATAATTGCATATACTTTTGCAGAGCAATTCCATATTTTAATGTGAAATTTGACAAAATATCGTACGGCCGTTTTTCTGTTTCTGGACATATCCCGATCGATTGATTATACTTCGCCGGCTTCAATTGCGATATAATTACATTATATATAATTTTTTGATGATCGGACTCTGTACAGGGGGATGCGTCCGCATCAATTATGGAGGAGAAATATGAAGAATAAGGGAACCGACCGACGAATTGTCAAGACCAGGCATGCACTGCATCGTGCCATGATTCGTCTTCTGCATACGAATCGTCTGGAGGACATGACGGTCACAATGCTGTGCAAAGAAGCTGATATCAGTCGTTCCGCTTTCTATGACCACTATTCTGTGCCGGAAGACTGCTTCAATGAGATTGTTGAGGAGATGAACGACGAAATCATCAACAAGTTTCTGCAGAACGAATACAAGACGTTTGATGAGTTCGTAGACCTCTTTTTTGAGTATATCAAGTCCAACCGGGAAATTTTCCAGACGCTCTTTTCCATGGACCCGTCGAACAGCGAGTTCCAGAAAACCACCAGTCTGTACCGGGAATTTCTCCACAACATGGACCCGGACTTTCCGACCTACGACGAGCTGATCCGCCGCGCACTGACTTATGGGTTTGTGGGAGTTCTCCGGGACTGGGTAAACGGGGACTGCAAAGAGGACTATCACGAAATTGCCGATCTGCAGATGAAGCTGTTTCAGCTTCTCAAATCAGATCCCTTCTCCCAGAGCTCCCGAAAACAGTAAAAAATACGATCCGCCTGTCCGGGCGGATCGTATTTTTCGTTCTCCAGATAAAATTATTTCTGAATTTCCGTGACGGACCAGCGTCCGCCGATGTAGCGCATAACCATGCAGGGGGCGCGGCCTGTGCGGCTCAGGGTGAGCGTGCTGTTTTTCAGCGGCGTATGCATGAGGTCGACGCCCTCAACTGAGGCGCGGAGTGCTTCCGGAAGCAGGGAAGAGACGGTCTCACCCGCCAGGAGCTCGTCCCGGCTGCGGTACTCGGTTCCGTTTACCGTCAGAGGATAATGGCAGAGGCGGGAAAACCAGTCCAGGTCCGATGCATTCCGAACGGCAAAGAGAACGGAACCGGCAGCTTCCAGAGCCGTCGGGTTGTTATAGGCGGCCTGGGCGTCCACAAGGCGGCGGGCCGTGAGACTTCTTCCCTTCTTTTTGTAATAAACTTTATAGGCGCGGCCGTTGACCAGACCATAGCGGGAAAGCTGCTCCATACCGCCGCGGGAGAACGTGAGCGTGCGGCCGCTCTCCGACTGCAGCACAAACTGGTTGGTACTGGCGTCAATGACAACTCCCTGCACCGAGGGCATGGAATTGCTCACATCTCCGGCAGCCGACTGCCGGGTGATCTGTGGTTTGTCTGCCACAGCGGAAGCGGCTTTGGTATGGTCTCCGGATTTCTGTGGCTGGATGGAGGACACCGAGCAGGCTGCTAGGCTGAGCACGAGCACTGCCATTGTCAGAAGAAGGCAGAAAAATTTGCGGATGGAAGCTTTCATGGTCGACTCCTTATCAAAACAAACCATATGAGAAAAAGAATTGATTTCAGTATAAAGGAATCCGGAACAAGATTCAATCGCGCAGGCGAGGGAAAGCTTGACAAAAATCGAATCCAGTGGTTTAATAGACCAAAATCAAATGAAACCGTTGAGGCGGAGATCAAACGGCAGGTGCACGCACAGAGAATCCGGAGAGCTGAGAGCCGGGTCGGACGCAGTGCCGCAAATGGACCGCTGAGGGCATGCGGAAAGGGAGGTTTCCCGAGTATTGCATGACGTCAGGCACGCGTCAGCTGCCGGGAATATGATGGTATTCCGCTGAGTGTGTGGCTTCACAAATCAAGGTGGCACCACGGGTAACCCAATTCAGGATACTCGCCCTTGACAGCTGACAGAGTTTCTGTCCGCTGTCGGGGGCTTTTTTTGTCCGCAGAATTCCATCGCGACAGAAAGGAAGAGAAAACGTTGAAACAGACAACGATCGACGAGGTGCGCCGGCTGGCGCAGGAACATGAGGAGGCAAGGCTCATCCCCATCTGCCGGGAACTGCTGTCCGATATCCGCACGCCGCTGGAAGTGCTACGGGCATTTATGAATGTGGATGAGCACTGCTTTATCCTTGAGAGCGCGGAGGATAAGCGCAGCATGGGGCGGTATACCTTCCTCGGCTATGACCCGCGCATGGAGCTCGTCTGCAAGGACCACGAGCTCATGGTAGGTGCCGGAGGAACCATCCGCATGCACACGGACCATCCGGGCACCTATCTCAGACAGGTCATCCAGGACAACCGCTCGGTCCGTGTTCCGGGAATGCCGCCGTTCACCGGCGGACTCGTCGGCTATTTCTCCTACGACTATATGAAATACGGCGAGCCGAGTCTGAAGCTTGTCGAGGGCGGCGAGGACTCCTTCCGCGATATGGATCTGATGCTTTTCGACAAACTGGTCTGCTTTGACCATTATGACAAAAAGCTGTACCTCATTGCCAATGTCCGCACGGACAGCGTCGAGGAAAACTATAATAAGGCCGTGCTCAGCCTGAATACTATGGAGAAGATCATCCGGACCGGGTCCCAGAAGACGCCGCCCCGCGGCCATCTGGCCGGGCCGCTGACGCTGGCCTTCTCGGAGGAAGAGTACTGCAGAAAGGTGGAGCAGGTCAAAGAACATATCTTTGAGGGCGACATCTTCCAGCTCGTGCTCTCCAACCCTATGCGGGCGCCGTATGAGGGCAGCCTGTTCAATACTTACCGCATTCTGCGGACCACAAATCCCTCGCCGTATATGTTCTACTTCTCCGGGAAAGATGTGGAGATTGCCGGGGCCAGCCCGGAGACCCTCGTCAAGATTGAGGACGGGACGATCCGCACCTTCCCGCTGGCGGGCACACGGCCCCGCGGCAGGACGGACGCCGAGGACAAGGCCCTGGAAGAGGGACTGCTGGCCGATGAAAAGGAGTGCGCCGAGCACAATATGCTGGTGGATCTCGGCCGGAACGACCTCGGCCGCGTCTGCTCCTTCGGATCCGTCAAAGTGGAGAAGTATATGGAAATTGAGCGCTACTCCCACGTCATGCACATCGGATCCTGCGTCGTCGGCCAGATTGCCGATGAAAAATTTGACGCGGTCGATGCGGTCGACGCCGTTCTCCCCGCCGGCACCCTCTCCGGTGCCCCGAAGATTCGGGCCTGCCAGCTCATCAATGAGCTGGAGGGCGACAAGCGCGGGCTGTACGGCGGCGCCGTCGGCTATCTCGACTTCACGGGCAATCTGGATGTCTGCATTGCCATCCGCCTGGCGTACCGCCACAACGGACAGGTAACCGTCCGTACCGGCGCAGGTATCGTGGCCGACAGCGTCCCGGAGAACGAATTCCAGGAGTGCCGCAACAAGGCGGCGGCCGTGGTGCAGGCTCTTCAGCTGGCAGAGGAGGTAGAAGACGCATGATTTTATTGGTCGACAATTATGACAGCTTTTCCTATAATTTATATCAGCTGATCGGTGCAATCCGTCCGGATATCAAGGTGCTTCGCAACGACGCCGCGGACGACCGCGCCATTGAGCAGCTGCAGCCCGACTGCATTCTGCTGAGTCCCGGACCGGGCAAGCCGAAAGATGCGGGCTTCTGCGAACACATCGTGAAGACTTACAGCGGGAAAATCCCTATCTTCGGCGTCTGCCTCGGCCATCAGGCCATCTGCGAGGCCAACGGGGCAAAAATCATCCACGCCCGCCAGCTCATGCACGGCAAACAATCTATTGCAGAACTCGACACCGACAGCCCAATCTTCCGCGGGATGAAGCCGTCCATTCCGGTCGCACGCTACCATTCTCTGGCGGTTGACCCGGACACCCTTCCCGACTGCCTGCAGGTCATTGCAAAAACTGCAGACGGTGAAGTCATGGCTGTTCAGCATAAAACATTCCCGGTCTACGGACTGCAGTTCCATCCGGAATCCATTCTGACCCCGGACGGCAATCAAATTCTGAAAAATTTTCTGGAGGTCGTTTCGAAATGATTAAAGAGGCAATTGTCAAACTGGTTAACAAGGAAGATCTCACTTTCGCCGAGGCGGAGACCGTTCTCGACGAAATCATGGACGGCGAGTGCAACGACGTGCAGATCGGCTCGTTCCTGACCGCGCTCTCCTGCAAGGGCCCGACCATTGAGGAGATTACCGGCTGCGCCAAGGGTATGCGAAACCACTGCGCCAAGTTCCTGAACGATCAGCCCGTCCTCGAAATTGTCGGCACCGGTGGGGACAAGGCCAACTCTTTCAATATCTCCACGGCCTCTGCGTTCGTCTGCTCCGCGGCCGGCGTCCCGGTGGCCAAACACGGCAACCGCGCCGCCACCAGCAAGTGCGGCACCGCCGACTGCCTGGAGGCCCTCGGCGCCAAACTGAATCTTCCCGCGGAGAAATCGGAGGAGATCCTCAAGAAACTGAACTTCTGCTTCCTGTTTGCACAGAACTATCATGTCTCCATGAAATATGTTGCTCCGGTCCGGAAGGAGCTTCCTATTGCAACCGTCTTCAACATCCTTGGACCGCTCACTAACCCGGCCGGCGCTACCATGCAGCTGATGGGCGTCTATGACAAATCTCTGGTCGAACCGCTGGCCCACGTTCTGGTCAATCTGGGCGTCAATAAAGCTATGGTCGTCTACGGAGAAGATTGTCTCGATGAGATCTCCGTCAGCGCCAAGACCCAGGTCTGCGAATATCTCGGCGGCGAGTACCGCACCTATGAAATCATGCCCGAACTTTTCGGCATGACCCGGCATGAGAAGAAAGAGCTCGTCGGCGGCACGCCGGCGGAGAACGCCCAGATTATCCGGGATATTTTTACCGGCAAAGAGCAGGGCGCCAAGCGCGACGCCGTTCTTATCAACTCCGCTGCAGCACTGCACATTGCAAAGGGCATTTCCATTGATGAGGGCCTGAAGCTTGCGGCAGAGACCATCGACAGCGGCAAAGCCATGAAGCAGGTGGAGGACTACGTCCGCCTGACCAACGAGGACTGAGCCCATGATCCTGGATAAACTGGCCGATGCCACCCGGGAGCGCATAGAGGCTCAGAAGCGGGAGACCCCGCAGGAGGAACTGAAAGCCCGTGTGCGGGACACAGAGCTCAACACTGGCTATCCCTTTGCCGCGGCCCTCGCGGCGCCGGGCATGTCGTTCATCTGCGAGTGCAAAAAGGCGTCCCCGTCCAAGGGGCTGATTGCACCGGATTTCCCGTATCTCGAAATTGCAAAAGACTACGAGAAGGCGGGGGCCTCCGCCATCTCCTGTCTCACCGAGCCGGTCTATTTTCAGGGCTCCGACCGGTACCTGCAGGAAATAGCGGCTGCCGTCTCCATCCCGGCTCTGCGGAAAGACTTCACAGTTGATGAGTATATGATTTACCAGGCCAAGCTCTACGGCGCGGGCGCCGTTCTTCTAATCTGCAGCCTGCTCAGTGACGGGCAGCTGCAGGACTACTTCGGCCTGGCCGATTCCCTCGGGCTCGATGCACTGGTCGAGGCACATGACGCCGACGAGGTGGCCCGCGCCGTAAAGACGGGCGCAAAAATCATCGGCGTCAACAACCGGAATCTGAAAGATTTCACAGTGGATATCCACAACTCGGTTCGGCTCCGATCTCTGATCCCGGAGGATACGCTGTACGTCTCCGAGAGCGGAATCCGGAATGCTGCCGATGTAGGCGTGCTGTATCGCAACGGGACCAATGCCGTGCTCATCGGAGAGACGCTGATGCGTGCGCCGGACAAGGCCGCCATGCTCGCGGAGCTGCGGGGGGAGTGCCATGACTAAGGTCAAATTATGCGGGATGTCCCGGGTGGATGACATCGCCGCCGTCAATCTGCTGAAGCCGGACTACATCGGGTTCATCAATCTGTTCCCGAAGAGCCATCGAAATATCGATTTCCAGACGGCGCTCATGCTGAAATCCATGCTGGACCCGTCGATTCCCTCCGTAGGGGTCTTCGTGAACCGCGAAATCAAAGAGCTCACCCCGTACACGCTTTCCAACGTTATCGATGCCATCCAGCTGCACGGGCAGGAAGATGAGGCGTACATTCGGAATCTGCGGACCGTGACGCCTTCGTACATCCCCATTGTCAAGGCCTTCCGCATCCGCTCCGAGGACGACCTCCGGGCGGCGGAGCAGTCGCCGGCCGACTATGTGCTCCTGGACAATGGCAAGGGGACGGGAGAGACCTTCGACTGGTCTCTGATCCGCAATTTCTCACGTCCCTATTTCCTCGCGGGCGGGCTGGGGCCGGACAACCTGGAAGAGGCCATTTCGCGGTTTCACCCGTACGCGGTAGACCTCAGCAGCGGCATTGAGACCAATCAGGTCAAGGATCCCGCCAAAATGGAACAGTGCATGAAGATCGTACGTTCTTTCCACTGATTTTTCCCCCGAAACCTTATCCGGGTTCCGGGGGTTTTTTCTGTTCGAAAACGAGATACCATTTCCTTAAATTAATCTTGAATTTCGTCTTGAACAACGGTTACAAAACCGTTACAATGAAGGTGAAAGAAAAAGGTATTGAACAATTTTGTGACAAGTTTGTCCTGAAATTTGTAGAAACAGACAGCGAAGAGTTGCCAATCATTTTTGTAAGAAGGAGGAAGCGGCATGCTCAGAAATATGTTAGACAGTGTAACAGGCATGGAACAATCTTTTCAGCTGCAGACGTTTTCCTCACTTCGTGCCGCCAACCAGTGGCTGCTTCTACAGGACCGCATTACAGTCACCGCGTTTGAGGTGCAGGGTGTAGCGACAGTGGGTATTGGCAAATTCCTTCCGCGGCGCGTGCTGATTGCCTATCAGACCGAAGAGGAGCCGAATGACTTCTATTACGGCATCTCCAGCGGACTGGAATACATCTATGACGGGGACGACCTGACCCACAGCATCGAGACCAACTGGAAGCACCAGAATCCGAAGCTGGAACTGGAGCAGATTCAGGAGGTCATGGTTCACGGCATTCGGACGTATCACCGGAAATACTATGCTCTGTACCGGGCACCCCATGCCTCGGACGGCTGCCGGGACACCGTTCTGCGTGTCCGCAATGTCTTCTCCGACGAGAATTACTTCGACAACAGTTCGCTTCGCTATTACAGCCAGGTACTTGCCGCCGAACTCTTAATTGCAGTTGTTTGTACCCTGCTCTGGCTGCTTGGCATACAGGGGGGCTGCGGCATCTCTCAGACCGGAATGCGCATCTTCGGCGTGTTGGTCTATACCGTTGACACCCTGCTCGGCATCAACTGGGTTTTCCTGACCAGACAGCGGTTCCGCAGCAGGAAACGCCGTTAATTTTCAACATTCACAGGGGCGCGCTTCAGAATGCAATTCTGAAGCGCGCTCTTTTGCGCAGGACGGTTCAGTGCAGAAATATTCTAATTTCTGTCATTTTTTTGTGCTGTTTGACGAAAACTATTATAATAGAGACAGAAATCAGATCGAGAATCGAGGCAGAAGAGCTATGAAAATTGGATTTATCGGGCTGGAGGGCAGCGGATCAGCTGTCTGTGCGGCACTCATCCACAGAAATCAGGATTCGGTCTATGTCTATGACGCAGATCCGGAGCGGATTGCGCCGATGGAGCGGGCCGGCGGGTTGCCATGTGGGAACCCTGCGGAGGCGGCACGGCAGGCGGACCTCATCTTTTCGCTGCTCCCGGGAACCGAAGAGGCGGAGAAAACCTGGCAGAGCATGCTGCCGGAGCTGAAGCACGGAAAGATCGGGGTCGATCTGAGCACCATTGATCCCATCCGCTCAGTGGCCATCTCGGACCAGGTCAAGCACGCAGGGGCTGAGTTTCTGGACTGCCCGATGGTGCCGTCCCACCAGACCTTCGGCATCTATGTCGGGGGAAACAAGCGGGCTGCCCAGAAAATTCTGCCCTATCTGCTGATGCTGACCGATGAGGTCATGTATATCGGGTTCAACGGGGCAGGTCTCATCATGAAGCTCTGTCACGATGCCCTGCTGACCCAGGTGCAGAACAGCGTCAACGAGGCCATGGCACTGGCGGACGCCAGCGGCATCGGACCGCAGAAATTTGCCATGGCAATGGACTTCGGCAATGCGCGGAGCCGCTATCTGGATGCTGTCTGGAGGAAGATTGACGCGGGGGACTACAGCGCTGAAGAGAGTTCGGTCTCGGAGATGTCCGACGAGGTCGATCGAATCCTGAGCTATGCAAAATATGTCGGCCGCATCATGCCCGGCGAGCTGCTGGTGCGGAACGTCTACGACCAGGCCGAGAAGCGCGGCCTGGGAGAGGAGGACAGCGCCGCCACATATAAAGTGGTACAAAGCCCGAAATCGTGATAAACTAAAAAAGATTTTGTAATCCGGAGGCGCAGTCGCGTGTATAAACTGACTTCAAAACTTATCATCTACCGCAGCATCGGGAAGAACAGCATCCTCTTCCGCCTGGCGGACATCTGCCGCCGCTTTGACGAGGGGCGCTATGAGGCGGAGGAGCTCTCGCAGGAGATTCTCGACGAAATCCACAATCTGTTAGATCTTGCTACCCGCTACGGCTTCAACCACAATCTCTGGCACAACTATCTCGCTTATCTGCTGGCCATGACGGAGACCCCGTTTACCCTGGTCTCCGAAAAAGTCGGCGCCTCGGAAGGGTCTGTGACGGAGTTTGCCAAGAATGATCTCCGCATCTTTAAGCAGCTTTTTGACTACGACTTTGGTCCGCTGGAAAAGGCACTTCATCTCAATTGCTTTACGGTTATTGAACACTACGATGCCGTGGGTAAGAAAGAGGCCATTTACAATAAGAACGTCAGTGAAAAAGTGCAGGAACTCAGCACGGCGCTGGAACAGGCGGAGACCGATGAGGACCTCTACCGGACCGTCACTGACTTCTATGCCCGCTACGGCGTCGGCAAATTCGGCCTCAACAAGGCATTTCGCGTGGCAGAGGAGAACGAGGAGGGGGAGCTCCTCATCCCCATTACCAACTGCAGCGAAGTCCGGCTGGACGACCTGGTGGGCTATGAGAAGCAGAAAGAACAGCTGGTTGCCAACACCGAGGCTTTTGTCGAGGGACGCCGCGCCAACAACGTCCTCCTGTACGGCGATGCCGGCACGGGTAAATCCACCAGCATCAAGGCCATCCTGAACGAGTACTACGACTGCGGTCTCCGCATGATTGAGGTGTACAAACACCAGTTTAAAGATCTGTCGCGCATCATCAACCAAATTAAAAACCGCAACTACCGCTTTATTATCTATATGGACGACCTGAGCTTTGAGGAGTTCGAAATTGAGTACAAGTACCTCAAAGCCGTCATTGAGGGCGGCCTCGAGCCGAAACCGGAAAATGTCCTCATCTATGCCACTTCCAATCGGCGTCACCTTATCCGCGAGACCTGGTCCGACCGGAATGACGTCGACGAGGAAGATATCCACCGCAACGACACAATTCAGGAGAAGCTCTCCCTCTCCGATCGATTCGGTGTCAGCATCGGCTACTTCAAGCCGCGTCCGGATGAATTTTATGAAATTGTCCGCACCCTTGCGCGTAAACACCCGGAAATTACGCTCACCGACAAGGAGCTCAAACAGCAGGCACAGGTCTGGGAAGTCCGCCATGGTGGCTTCTCCGGCCGGACGGCCCAGCAGTTTGTCGACTATCTGGCCGGCCAGGCGGAGTGAACCAGACGGCTTTTCCTCTGAAAACAAAGAAAGGGGCGTGCTGCAGAATGCAATTTCTGCAGTACGCCCTTACTTGCAGGCAAAAAAAGCGGCACCCGAAGGTGCCGTTTTTTTATGGATCTTTCTTCGTTTTTTTCGGATTATTTCAGAATATAGGCGTCGACGATTTCACCCATGACCATCAGATGGTTCAAAGAAGATTTTTAAACCATTGTGCAAAGCCAGA
>UQOE01000001.1 GCA_900542575.1 uncultured Oscillospiraceae bacterium | reverse complement strand
CCGTCGCTCAACGGATAAAAGCTACCCTGGGGATAACAGGCTGATCTCCCCCAAGAGTCCACATCGACGGGGAGGTTTGGCACCTCGATGTCGGCTCATCACATCCTGGGGCTGAATTCGGTCCCAAGGGTTCGGCTGTTCGCCGATTAAAGTGGTACGCGAGCTGGGTTCAGAACGTCGTGAGACAGTTCGGTCCCTATCTGTCGTGGGCGCAGGATATTTGAGGAGCGCTGTCCCTAGTACGAGAGGACCGGGATGGACGCACCGCTGGTGCACCAGTTGTCACGCCAGTGGCATGGCTGGGCAGCTATGTGCGGTTAGGATAAACGCTGAAAGCATCTAAGCGTGAAGCCATCTCCAAGATAAGATATCCCATAGCGTAAGCTAGTAAGACCCCATATAGACTATGTGGTAGATAGGCTGCAGGTGTAAGCATGGCGACATGTTCAGCCAGGCAGTACTAATAGGTCGAGGGCTTGTCTAAACAAGTTCAAAGCTAGCGTTTCTAAAAGTATTAGGCGTTTGAAATCAATGCTCTTTGTTTAGTTTTCAGGGTATTATCCCTTAAATTTCATAGTCGGTGTCATTGGCGATGAGGGTCCACCCGTTCCCATTCCGAACACGGCAGTTAAGCTCATCAGTGCCAAAAATACTTGGGGGGTAGCCCCCTGGAAAGATAGGGCGATGCCGACATAAAAAAGAGTACGGCTCCTGGCTGTACTCTTTTTTTATGTTGAAAAGTTAAATGAAAAAGGGCTGCCCAACTGGACAGCCCTTTTCCATATATATGCATAACTTAAAAGATTTTCCATCCTTTTGCCGTGAGGCTTTCCTCGATCTCCGATTCATCGGAGACATGGAAGACCGCAATGACGTTGCTGGCGGAGTCACGCAGATAGGAGATATAGAGATACTCTACGTTGATATTGCTCTTGGTAATATCTTCTAACAGAGCATTCAGTCCGCCGCACTGGTCGGAGATTTCCACGCCGATGACCTCGGTGAGCTGGACCAGATAGCCGGCATTTGTCAGAACTTCTTTTGCCTTGTCCGGGTCGGAGACCAGCATGCGGATAATGCCGAACTCGGCGCTGTCGTTCGTTACGAGTGCAATCAGATTGATATTGGCTTCTTTGAGGAGCTCGGTAATGCGATTCATGGCGCCTTTGGTATTGGCGGCGAAGATGGAAACCTGTTTCATGAAAATTCAGCCTTTCTGCTTTTTTATTCATATTAAGACGATTGTAATTCAGATGCAAGAAACGAGGGATATTTTTCTTGTTTCCCTTTCAGAGGGGGCGTATACTGAAGCCAGATTATCTGGCTGCATCTGGGAGTGAGGTCACATGAATATTACAGTTTACTGCGGATCCGGTTCAGGGAAAAGCCCTGTGTATGCGGAGGCCGCGCGCGAGGTCGGTACCTGGATCGCGCAGAATGGGCACACGCTGGTCTACGGGGGCGGGCGTCTCGGTCTGATGAACACGGTTGCCGGTGCGGCAAAGGAAAACGGCGGCAAGGTGATCGGCGTCATTCCGGACTTCCTCGACAAGGAGGAGGGGCATCGCTATGATCTCGACGAACTCATCCGCGTAGAGTCCATGAGCGAGCGCAAAAAGAAGATGCTGGAGCTCGGAGATGCGTTTCTTGCCCTTCCGGGCGGAGCCGGCACGCTGGACGAAATTGCACAGGTGGTCTCCCTTATCAGCATAGACAAACTGCACGATGCCTGTATCTTTTATAATAAAGAGGGTTACTATGAACCGCTGCGCTCCATGTTTGACCGCATGCAGGCGGAAGGTTTTATGACGGCTGAGCAGCGGAAGAAGTTTCAGTTCTGCTGGACTATGGACGAGATTTCGGAGGCCCTTCCGAAAAAATCTTATCTGAACACCGCCGAAAAGCCGAAATTGACGGCAGGGGAAAAGGCGGTCAACTCCATTGCCCGGGCGGTAGATTTCCTGAAAGACGGCGCTGTGGGTTCAGAACTGCTGAAGGCTGGCCGAACGGCCGCCCAGAAGGCCGGCGTTCTTCCGGAAAGCCATATCAGTCTGGACACCCGGTTCGGCACCCTGATGGAAAACGAGAAGGCCAGGGCGTTCATTCAGAAACATATTCCGGAACGGGCACAGAAGTATCTTCTGAATCCGCTGCTGAAAAATCTGACGCTGCGCCAGGTGCTGACCCATATGCCGGGTCTCAGTGACGAAAAAAAGAAAGCACTCGTCCAGCAATTGGAGAAGATTATGAAGTAATCTGGCTTCGTTTGACAGTCGTATTTGCGTAGGGTATAATGGTTACAATTTTGGAGCAAAATTTTGAAAATATCATACAGTGAGGTAACAGAATGACATTCTCTCTCCGTGACCTTATGGCCCACGCAAATTCCATCTATGAGAAAGGCTTCCTTGCTGACGCTCCCCGTGTTTCTAATTTGAATCAGTATTCTTTATTTCCCGGATTCTTTGATGTGCATGTTCATTTCAGAGAGCCGGGTTTTTCTTATAAAGAGACCATTCGCACGGGAAGTCTGGCGGGTGCCCACGGCGGCTATACAGCGGTCTGCCCTATGCCGAATCTGAAACCGGTTCCGGATTCGCTGGAGCATCTGAAACAGGAACAGGATATCATTGAACGGGATGCCTGTATTGACGTCTATCCCTATGCTTCCATCACTGTGGGGGAACTCGGTCGGGAACTGGTTGACATGAAGGCTCTGGCGCCCTATGTCATCGCTTTCTCCGATGACGGCCACGGGGTCCAGGACTCCGATAAAATGCGTGCCGGCATGGAAGAGGCCGCAAAGCTCGGCAAAATCATTGCCGCCCACTGTGAAGTCAATTCCCTGCTGCACGGCGGCTATATCCACGACGGTGCCTATGCGAAAGAGCATGGCCACCGGGGCATCTGTTCCGAGAGCGAGTGGGGTGAGATCAAACGGGATGCGGAGCTCGCCAAAGAGACCGGCTGCAGCTTCCATGTCTGCCACATCTCCACAAAAGAGAGCGTAGAGATCATCCGAAAGGCCAAGGCAGACGGCGTGGATATCACCTGCGAGACCGGTCCCCATTACCTGACCATGGATGATACTATGCTTCAGGAGGATGGGCGGTTTAAGATGAACCCGCCTCTGCGGAGCCCGGAGGACAGAGAAGCCCTTCTGGCAGGCCTTTTGGACGGAACGATCGATATGATTGCCACCGACCATGCGCCGCACTCGGCAGAGGAGAAATCCCGCGGGCTGGAGAAGAGCCCCTTCGGTATCGTCGGGCTGGAGACCGCTTTTCCGGTGCTCTACACCGACCTGGTCCGCCCCGGAACTCTGACGCTGGATCGATTAATTGATCTCATGTCCATTGCGCCGCACAAACGGTTTGGCGTGCCGATGGACCCGGGCAGTTTTACGGTGTTTGATCTGAATGATCAGTATGAGATTAACCCGGATGACTTTCTCTCCATGGGGCGGTCGACGCCGTTTGCCGGAAAGCAGGTCTATGGAAAATGCCTGCTCACGGTCTGCCGGGGCAAGGTAGCCTGGAAAGACCCGTCGGTTGAGCTGACGGACTGATCATCTGGGAAAGGAGCTGCTATGAAACAGGGAATCTACTGTATTCGGGAGAACACGCCGCTGACGAAACAGGTTTACCGGATGGTGCTGGAGGGTGACACCTCTGCCTGCACGAAGCCGGGCCAGTTTGTCAATCTGCGGCTGGACGGCTTTTATCTGCGCCGCCCTATCTCCGTCTGCGACTGGAATGATAAGAGCATTACTCTATTATATAAGACCGTCGGCCACGGTACAGAGGCCATGGCACAGTATCAGCCCGGAAAAGAGCTGGATGTGCTGACCGGTCTCGGAAACGGCTATGACACCTCCAAGAGCGGTGCGTATCCGCTTCTGCTGGGCGGTGGCGTCGGCATTCCGCCGATGTATGCGCTCTGCAGGAAGCTTCTGGCGGAGGGAAAACAGCCCTCTGTTATCCTGGGCTTTAACGAGGCCTCGGAAATCTTTTATCAAAAAGAATTTGAAGAGCTGCTCGCCGGGAGCGAGGGTGCCGTCTATGTCACCACGGCGGACGGCTCCGTCGGCACAAAAGGGTTTGTGACCGACGTCATGAAAACACTCCATTATTCTTACTTCTATACCTGCGGCCCCATGCCGATGTTCCGCGCCATTGAGCAGACCGCTGTCACCAGCGGACAGTTCAGCTTTGAGGAGCGGATGGGATGCGGTTTTGGCGCATGTATGGGATGTTCCTGCAAAACAAAGTACGGCAATAAGCGCATCTGCAAAGATGGTCCGGTTCTGGAAAGGGAGGAGATCATATGGTAAACACGAAGGTCAGTCTCTCCGGCATGGAACTGGACAATCCGATTATTCCCGCCAGCGGGACCTTTGGATTCGGATATGAATTTGCGGAACTCTATGACATCAATGTGCTGGGAAGCATTGCGCTGAAGGGGACAACAGAGGAACCGCGCTTCGGCAATCCGACGCCCCGCATTGCGGAGTGCACCGACGGGCTGATTAACTCGGTCGGTCTGCAGAATCCCGGTGTGGATAAAGTGATTTCCGAAGAGCTCCCGAAGCTGAAACCGGTCTTTCATAAAAAGGCTGTGGCCAATGTCAGCGGATTTTCGGTGGATTCCTATGCAAACACCTGTGCAAAGATGGACCGGGAGGAACAGATCGGCCTCCTGGAGGTCAACATCAGCTGTCCCAACGTCCACAACGGCGGCATGTCTTTCGGCACCGATCCAAAGAGTGCGGCAGAGGTGGTTCGGGCGGTCAAGGCCGTCACCACGAAACCGGTCTATATGAAACTGACGCCGAATGTCACGGACATCGCGTCCATTGCCAAGGCCTGTGAAGACGCCGGCGCAGACGGCATCAGCCTGATTAACACCGTTATGGGAATGCGCATCGATGTCAAGACACGCAAACCGGTGATCTACAATAAGATGGGCGGGTTCTCCGGCCCGGCTGTCTTCCCAATCGCGGTCCGTATGGTCTATCAGGTCTACGAGGCGGTTCAGATTCCGATCATCGGCATGGGCGGCGTTTCCTCTGCGGAGGACGTCCTCGAGCTGATGCTGGCGGGGGCAACGGCCGTCGAAGTCGGCGCCGCCAATCTGGTGGATCCCTTTGCGAGCAAAAAAATAGTTGAGGATCTGCCGGATGTTATGGAAAAATATGGGATTTCATCCCTTACCGATATCATTGGAGGAGGACATTAACCATGGGAAAAGACGTCATTATTGCCTGCGATTTCCCGGGCAGAGAGGAGACCATGCGGTTCCTGGACCGCTTTGGAGAGGAGCGGCCATTTGTTAAGATCGGCATGGAGCTCTACTATTCTGCAGGCCCGGATATGGTCCGCGAACTGAAAGACCGCGGACACAAGGTCTTTCTGGACCTCAAACTGCACGACATTCCGAATACGGTAAAGCGCACCATGCATGTGCTTTCCAGTCTCGGCGCCGATATCGTCAACGTCCATGCCTCCGGTACCATTGCCATGATGGAGGCGGCCCTGGAGGGCGTCACCCGCCCGGACGGCACGCGCCCGCTGGTCATTGCGGTGACGCAGCTCACTTCGACCTCCGAGGAGCGGATGCAGAAGGAACTCCTGATTTCTGCCACCATGCCGGAGACCGTTCTCCACTATGCGGAGAACGCCAAAAAGGCCGGACTCGACGGCGTCGTCTGCTCGCCTCTGGAGGCCGAGGGCGTCCATTCACGCTGCGGAAGCGACTTTATGACCGTAACCCCGGGCATCCGTTTTGCAGACGGTGAGAAGGGGGACCAGGTCCGCGTTATGACGCCGGAGAAGGCAAAGGCCAATTCCGACTTCATCGTCGTCGGACGCCCGATTACCCAGGCGGAGGATCCGACTGCCGCCTGGAAGAGATGCATTGCTGAATTCGTCGATTAATCTGACAGATACATACGGGAGGAACTACCAATGAAAAACATTGCCAAAGATCTGCTCAAAATCCAGGCCGTTTTCCTGCGCCCCAATGAGCCCTTTACCTGGGCAAGCGGCATCAAAAGCCCCATTTACTGTGACAACCGCCTGGTTCTTTCGGCGCCGGAGGTCCGCACCGATGTGGAAAATGCCATCGCGCAGTCTGTGAAGGAGTACTTCCCGGAGGCGGAGATCCTCGAGGGTACTTCCACGGCCGGCATCGCCCACGCCGCCATTGCCGCCCAGATCCTCGGCCTGCCCATGGGCTATGTCCGCGGCAGCAGCAAGGACCACGGCCGTAAGAATCGCATTGAGGGCAGGCTGGAGCCCGGTCAGAAGGTCGTAATTATTGAGGACCTGATCTCCACCGGCGGCAGCGTTCTGGATGTCGTCGATGCACTCCGCGAAGCGGGAGCGGAAGTTCTCGGCATCATCAGTATTTTCACTTATGGCATGCAGAAGAGTGTCGACCGTCTCGGTGCGGCAAATGTTGTCAACCACAGTCTGACCAATCTCGATGAACTCATTGAGGCTGCCGTAGAGGAAAAGTATATCGCGCCGGAGGATGCGGGACGCATTCGGAAGTTCCGCGACAACCCGTCCGATGAGAGCTGGATTGGGGAGGCAAAGGCATGAAGAAGGATCTCATTGACATCCGCGACCTGACCAACACCGATATCGATGAGCTGATTGCCACCGCTCAGGATATTATTGCCAATCCGTCGAAATATGCCCACAAATGTGACGGCAAAAAGCTTGCGACGCTGTTCTATGAGCCCTCGACCCGGACACGGCTGAGCTTTGAGTCGGCTATGTACGAACTCGGCGGAAATGTCATCGGCTTCTCGGACGCCAAGAACTCCTCGGTCTCCAAGGGCGAGACCGTAGCGGATACGGCACGCGTCATTGAGTGCTTTGCCGACATCATTGCCATGCGGCATCCCAAAGAGGGCGCTCCGCTTGTGGCGGCGCAGAATGTCCAGATTCCGGTCATCAACGCCGGCGACGGCGGACACAACCATCCGACCCAGACGCTGACCGACCTTCTGACGATCTCACGGGAGAAGGGCCGACTCGGCAATATGGTCATCGGCTGCTGCGGCGATCTGAAATTTGGCCGCACGGTCCATTCTCTGATTGCGGCGATGTCCCGTTATGAGAATGTCAAATTCGTACTGATCAGCCCCGATGAGCTGAAAATTCCGGAGAGCGTACGGACGGAGATTCTGGACCGCTACCATATTCCTTACGAGGAGACCCGGTCTCTGGAGACCGCCATGCCGAACCTGGATGTGCTCTACATGACCCGTGTACAGCAGGAGCGCTTCTTCAATGAGGCCGATTACATCCGACTCAAAGATACCTATATTCTGACCCCGGACAAGCTCAAGGCGGCGAAGTATGATCTCTCCATTCTTCACCCGCTGCCCCGTGTCAACGAGATTTCCTATGAAATCGATAAAGACCCGCGTGCCTGCTATTTCCGCCAGGTCCGCAACGGCAAATACATCCGTATGGCTCTGATTCTGAAACTTCTGGGGGTGGATTAAATGATTATTGGAACAATTGTAAATGGGCTTGTCATTGATCATATCCCCGCCGGGCGGGGCATGGAGCTTTACAATTATCTGAAACTGAAAAACCTGGACTGCGAGGTTGCGCTGATCAAAAATGCGACCAGTCATAAATACGGACGCAAAGATATCATCAAGATCAATGATCTGATTGCCATTGACTACGATATTCTCGGGTATATTGATCCGCATATCACCGTCAACATCATTAAAAACGGCGAGCGGGTCAAAAAGGTTCATCCGGAGCTCCCGGAAACCATAACCGACGTCATAAAATGCAAGAACCCGCGCTGCATTACTTCGATCGAGCATGAACTCAAGCACGTTTTCAAACTGACCGACCGTGAGAACTGTGTTTATCGCTGCATTTACTGCGACACCAAGGCGGAACATCCGAAGTTCTAAAATAGACAATATTTCTCAGACTTGTCGTTTTTGTGGGTTCTGTGCTATAATAAATTACTCTATTTGTTCTTTTTATATCGAACAACTGGGACAAAAGGAGAATCTAAAATGTCACAGAGAACAGAAAAAGCCATTGCAGCTTCCTTTAAGCATCTGTTGCAGAAAAAGTCCCTGAATAAGATAACGATCAGCGATATTACCAATGACTGCGGAATCAACCGCATGACCTTTTATTATCATTTTCGGGATATTTATGATCTAATTGAGTGGATCTGCAACGAGGATTACAAAGCTGCCGTTGAGGGGAACAAGAATTTCGAGAACTGGGAAGAGGATCTGGAGCAGTTTATCGATGTGCTGTATGGGGACCGGGACTTCATTCAGAATGCGTTCCATTCCATCCAGCGCGGTCAGATTGACGAGTATCTGCACAAAGTTCTCTCCGATATTCTGTCCCGTGCCGTCAACAGTTTTGCGAGCAGCCAGCTGGTCAGTGAAGAGGACCGAAAATTTATTATTGACTTCTACACATTTGCCTTTTCCGGCCTGCTTGTACAGTGGATTGAGGACGGCATGCCAGATGAGCGGGAACGTCTGGTCTCACAGATTATGACCATGACGCGTGGGACCATTCAGGACAGCTTGGAGCGCTTTGAAAAGCATCGGGACGAGAAACACGATTCGGTCTCCTTTAGCTGAACTCTACATTGCAAATCTTGGCGTTTGTACAGCGGAAACTTATAAATTTTAAGTTTTGTACTAAATTTTTGCATTCTTCTGGCGGTGTCTATTGTCCGGACAATGTTTGCCTGCTAGAATAGAACTGCAGATGGGAAATCTGTAATATTGCCAGCCAGCTCGAATGCATGGGCAGAGTAAGCGCCAATACGCTGTCCAGAGTATTTCGAGAAATCGGACTCCAACCTGACTTGTTGGAGTCCATTTTTTGTCTGTAAAATTATCGCCCGCCGTACTGGAAAGTTCGGCGGGCGATTTCGTATTATTCAATTGGCACTTCCCGGTTCAATGAGAAAGACCAGAGCAGGAGCGAACGAACGGGTTTCCCGGTAATCTGCTGCAGGGCCTCTCCGTAAATATGAAGCTGCTCCGTATAGAGTGCGCGAAGTTCTTCTGCGGCTTTGACGCGGTCGGTTTTATAGTCCACGATGACCATGTTCCCGTCCTCTTCAAAGGCGCAGTCGATAGCCCCCTGCACCAGCACCGGCTCATTCGCGGATTCCCCAGGGAGTTCCGGATTGAAATAACCGGCCTTCAGCAGGACGGCAAACTGTTTTTCCCGTAAGACATTTGGACTTTTCCGGATACGCCGATACAGATCTGAAGTGAAAAAGGTACGGATGGGCTCGAGACGAATGGCTTTCGCCTCTGCCGGGGACAGCAGACCGGCCTGCTGCAGTCGGTCCCGCTCTGCTTCCGGATTCTGCTCAGCAGAAGCAAAGTCGGCATACTGCATGAATTTATGCTGGGCGGTACCCCGTTCGGCGGGAGTGAGGCCGCCTTTTGAGAGAAATTCCGGCCGCCGTTTAGCAAAATTCAGCGGAGAGAACGCCTCCTCACCGGTCTTCGATGCGGTGCGTTTGGAGACTGTATTTTGCAGAGCTGCGAATGGATACTGATAGGTCATGCGGGAGAGGAGAACCTGTGCCGATTCCCTGTCTTTTTCCGTAGGGGTATAGGTGACAATATCATTCCTGTTGTCTTGCTCTGGCAGCTGGGGCTCTTCGTCCACAACGACTTTTATGGGCTCGCCCGTGTTCCCGATGCGGAACTCAAAGTCGGAGACGTCGGACGGTGTGAATTCGGCCTTGGTTTTGAGGGCTTTTTCCTTTCCGTCGCAGTACGCATCCTGCAGTGCGCGGGCATAGGGGTGGCGAAGAAAACCGAGTTCCAGCCAGTCCAGGAAGGAACCGGCCGACTTGACCGCGTAAGGGTGGACCGGAGCATCTCCGCTGAGCTGAGTGCCGTTTTGATAGATGTGCTTGAGCAGATTCGATTTTCGATTCTGCCCGACCAGGATCAGCTTCTCCTCGGCTCTGGTCATGGCGACGTAGAGAACACGGAGGCTCTCGGCGCGGCTGCGCCGTCGGGTCTCTTCCCGAACAGCGGTGTGAAACAGAGTGGGATAGGTGTTGCCGGTTTCTGGGTCGCGGCCTTTGAGCCCGATGCCGAGGTCCGGATGGAGAATGAGTCCGCTGCGGAGGTCGGTATCGTTGAAGCCGTGGTCCGTTTCCCCGACGATGCAGACGGGAAACTGCAGTCCTTTGCTCTTGTGAATGCTCATAATGCGGACTACATTGGCGTCCGGGGAGAGTGTGGAGGCGGAAGCCGGAGCGGTTCCGCTCTTCTCCATCCGGTCCAGATACCGGAGAAAACCGGCCAGCCCGGCGGATTGTGTGCTGTCATATTGATCTGCCATGGAGAGCAGCAGCTGCAGGTTGGCTGCACGCTGGGTTCCATTCGGCATGGCACGGACAATGGAGAGATAAGCTGTCTCTTCAAAAATTTCGCGCAGGAGTTCGCCGGATGGCATGGCGGCTGCCCAGGTTCGGAAACGGCGGAGCAGACGCAGAAACTCCGTGCACTTGCGGTTTCCCTCTTTGCTGCTCTGCAGAACCGCTGCATAAAGATTTCCCTTCTTGTGCTCACTCCGAATGGCTGCGAGCTCGTCGGCGGTGAACCCAAAAAATGGGGAGAACAGGGCGGAAAGGAGCGGTACATCCTGCAAAGGATTGTCGATAATGCGAAGGAGAGAGCGGACAGACTGAATATCTGCCATCTGGAGAAAACTTTCGCTGGCATCTGTGTAGCAGGGAATGCCGTATGAGGAAAAGGCAGACTTATACAGCTCAGCCGAGGATTTTGGCGACTGCAGGAGAACCGCAAAGTCACGGAATGAGAGCGGACGGCCGCTGTCCGCGGAGCGCTCGATTTCGCGGAGGATCAGACGTGCCGTGTAGTCGGCAGCGTTCACCGATTCGCTTTCTCCAAGTATATGCAGTTCGACGTCGGGGTCATCCCGTTTGGGAAAGCGATTTCCACTGCCATACCGGAGTTCCTGTTCGGCGGTGTAGTCGAGGTCGCCGGCTTCTCTGCTCATGAGCTGGCGGAAGAGGAAGTTGACAGCGTCCAGAACCCCCGAGCGGCTCCGGAAATTCTGGCCGAGAATAATTTTGGCCGGATATTGATTCCTGTTTCGGTCATAGAGCGGATAAGCATTCTGCCGTTCCAGAAAAAGTTCCGGGCTTGCCTGGCGGAATCGGTAGATGGACTGCTTGACGTCGCCGACCATAAACAGATTGTTCTCGTCCTGTGAGAGCGCGCGGAAAAGGCAGTCCTGCGCGCGGTTGATATCCTGGCACTCATCAATCAGAATTTCGTCAAACTGTTCACTGAGTTCATGGGCAAAGGGGGTTGGAACCAGATTCTCCGCTGCCGGGTCTTCTGCCAGAAGCTGCAGTGCCAGAAGTTCCGTGTCAGAAAAGTCAAGGGCGTTTCGCTCTGCCTTGGCGGAAGTGTAAAGCTGGTCCAGATGCTCGACTGCTTCTACCAGTTTTTCTGCCATGGGGCGCAGGGTTTCGCAGTCTTCCCTGGTCTCTTCCAGTGTGGCGGGGAGCAGTGCAGGGAGTTTCCCGGTCAAAGTGCTTTTGACCAGGTCGTGGACTGCCTGAGCATCCGCGGCAAGAACAGCGGCTTGTTGGGAATACTTTTCACAGGTCTTTTTAGTGATGGGACTGCTCCAGCGCTGGTTATCATATTCTGCGGCATGGAGGGCTTTTTCGTAGTCGTGGGCGCGAATAGCATCGGCCGTGTTTTTCAGCCGTTTTGCATCCTGCTCCAGGAACAGACGCGGATTGCTCTGAGAGAGCTCCTGGGATGCCCGCAAGGCAGGCAGTACACTTTGAAGCCGGCTGTCCAGAAAGTCGCAGAGCTCCAGCGCATTCTGCTCCACGACCCGGATGATTTCAGAGTCCTCCAGACGGTCCGGCTGATAGGCGGCCACGGCGGAATGGAGCCATGCATTCGGGCTTGGCCAGGAGCGGGAGTAGCGGTAAAGCCGAAGAATATAGTCGACCAGTTTTGCGTCGTCCCGTCCCGTGACCAGGAGGTCGGCGAGACTTTGAAAGGCCGAGTCGTTTTCGGATTCATAATAAGTACCGATTACCTGGTCCGCCGCCTCTGCCAGGAGCAGTTCCGCCTCGGATTCGTCCAGAATTCGGAAGTCCGGTGAGACGCTGAGCTGGTCAAAATTTTCCCGTACCAGGGTTGTGCAGAAGGCGTCAATCGTACAGATTCTGGCAGAGGGGAGCAGCATTTTCTGGCGCTGCAGACTGCGGTTGTCCGGGTCCTGCTGCAGCAGAGCGTCCAGTCCGGCGCTGAGTCGGCTGCGCATTTCACTGGTGGCCGCTTTTGTAAATGTGACGATGAGCAGGTGATTGGCGGGGGTCGGATGTTCCGGGTCCGTCAGCCGCTGCAGGACCCGCTCAACCAAAACCGATGTTTTGCCGGAACCGGCAGCTGCACTGACCAGCAGGGTGCCGCCGCGGGCCTGAATGGCGTCCTGCTGTGCCTCGGTCCAGTTATTTTTCATGCTTTTGCCTCCTCATCGTTCTGCTGCTGAGCCCATTCCTGCAGTCTGGACACTGCTTCTTCATTTTTGCAGTCGTCAAGTTCCCTCGGCGCATCGTTTTCGTAGCCGCATACGGACTGGTAGTCGCAGTATGTGCAGGTGTGGGGATAGCGGCTCCCATGTGCCGGTTCAGCGGAAATCTGACCGCTGTAAAGCGATTCCGCCATGCGGCGCAGAATGTCGTCGAGATACCGGTTCAGGCTGCCGAGATTCTGGGCCGTGATGAGATTGCCGGTAAGATTTCCCTTTTTGTCCTGTTTGATGGGAATGTATTTCTGCCCGAGATCGTGTTCCATTGCGGTGAGCGTGTTGGAGTCCAGCAGAAACAGACCGCTGCCGCAGTTCGCTTTTCTCTGGTCTCTCCGTTCCTCGTCGGTCGGGCCGGAGCGGCTGTGCTGGGGAATGGGGTTCCTCCTGGCCGGATAGTAGAGAATGCCGGCCGGCTTGTTCAGACCATAGCGCTTCTCTCCATTTTTCCCAATGGCGAAGAGGTAGATGAGCATCTGCATGTTTAGGCCGGCGAGCACGTCGGAGAGCGCAAAGTCTTTTCCGCCGGTTTTATAGTCCACGACACGGATATATGTGGTGCCGTCTTTTTCATAGGTGTCAACCCGGTCGACGGAACCGTAGATGTCCAAGGAGGCACCGCCCTCAAGGTCCAGATGATAGGCTGGAATGTCTGCTTCGTCTCCGCCGATTTTTAGTTCAAAGTCGGTCGGGACAAAGTCACTCTCGGCGAACTCGGCGCAGAGACGGTCGATGATGTCGTAGAGTGTGCGTGCAAGCTGAAAATAGAGATACCGGAACCGTCGGGATTTGTCACCGCTGCCGCCCATATACTGGTCCAGGTAGCGGGAAAGCCATTTGTCCACTTCGGCATGGCGCTCCTGCACAGTCATGGAGATAAGTGCTTCGCTTCCGAGTTCCCGGATGAGATGCTCCAGTACATAGTGAATGACGGTTCCGGACTGAGCGGGGTCCAGCCGCGCGGGCTTTCGCGGAACCGCCTGCAGTCCGTACTGGCAGAAGTAGCGGAACGGACACTGATGATATACGTCAACGCGGGAAGCGGAGAGTCCCATATGGGTTCCAAACAGTTTCTCCGCAGTGCCGCGGTCGGTGAGACGGAACGGCGCCCGGGCGGCTGCACGGTCCAGGACAGGGAGACGGTCTGCCGTCTCGGGACACTGCTCCAGAACGGAGCGCAGCACATAGGCATTTTCCTGTTCTCCTGCCGTTTTCGGGTGCAGAAGTTCGGCATAGGTACTATAGGCGGAGGCCGGTGTCTCTGCGAGAGCGAGTGGTTCCGGCGGCCTTCGTTCGGAATGGGGGAAAAGCGCTTTCACGCTGGTGAAAAGAACGGAGGGAAGCAGACTTTCTCCGGAGGGTGCCATGCGGGAATATGAGATGTATACACGTTCGGAAGCTGCAGTAACAGCCGTATATGCGGTAAACCGTTCTTCTGCGGCAACGAGATCGTCCGGAAAGCCGATATTCAGGCCTTTTTCGCTGAACTCGTCCCGGTCCTGAGCCGTCAGCAGGCCGGTGTTCTCCACCGAAGCGGGGAAGATGCCTTCGGCACAGCCGGCGACAAAAACGGCGCGGGGTGCATCTGGACGGATTCGGTCGGCGGAGCCGACGGCGATTTCGTCCAGACTCTGCGGAATAGAGCCGAGCGTAGAGACGGAAACCATGGCCTGAAACAGGTTGGCAAAAATGCGGATATCTGTGACCTCCTCGCCGTAAGCCTCTGCGAGCTGGCTCAGCAGGTCGGTCATAAGGTTCCAGACAGCATTCTGCTCATTTGCCAGGGCAGTGCGGCCTGTGTCTGCATACCCGACGGCCAGGTCTTTTAATTGTTCGGGTACACTGGTTTCCGTCAGAAACTGGAACAGGGCAGTGCCGAACTGGGTAAAGGTACCGCGGTGCGTGCGGCTCAGAAAATGCTCCAGCGGATTCAGGACCGTTTCACGCAGAGCGTTGAGTTTTTGCAGTTGTTTTTTTGCGTCGTCATCCATCTCTTTGCCGTAGCCGAATGGGTTAGCAGTAAATGGCTTTCTCAGCTGGCTTCCCTTCAGGTCCCAGAGCAGGATATAGTTCTCCAGCTGTGCAGCATCATAATTCTGCAGCGGGGAGAGACCGGTTTTCAGATACCGCAGCAAACCGGCTGTGGAGAAGCCGCAGGCGAGGTCCAGAAGCGTCCGGCAGAGCACGATGAGCGGCTGGTATTCTACCGGCTGCCGCGTGTCATCGTAGACCGGGAGCCCGTACTGCCGAAAGGCCGAGAGAAGTTCCCGATGATAGTCCTCTTCCTGCCGCACAATAACGGCAATTTCTCTGCAGCGATACCCTTCTTCCCGCACCAGCCGGTGGGCTTCCGCCGCGATATACCTGGCCTCTTCGTATTTCCCCGGTGCAGCGCAGCACACAACTGGGCTGCCGTCTCCCTCAAAGGGGGAGGCCGTCGGGCTCAGGAAATTCTGCTCCAGATGGACGAGTGCCGCGTTCCGGAACCGACAGGGAGGTTCCCCTTTGCTCGGCTCCTGAACTGCCTTTACCTGCTCCTCTTTCGCGATTCGGAGCAAATGATGCGCGGTCTCGTTGACCGCTGGAAACAGCAGTGCGGCGTCTGTCTGGAAAGGGTCTTCGGTACAGAGCGAGACCCAGACGTCACTGCACTGGCGGAACAGCCGCTTTAGGATTTCCAGTTCCTGCTGCGTGAAGCCTTTGAACCCGTCTACGGCAATGGAATAGCCTTCCAGCATATGGGTCTCGTCGAGAAGACGACAGAGACGCTCCGGTGTGCGGTCCGCCTCCGGGAAGTGCGCAAGGAACATGGCATCATAGGCGGTATAGATGAGTGCGAGGTCTCCCATCTTGCGGGTGAAAGCGGGACGGGAGGAGCCGGCGGCAAGCAGGCCAAGCTGTTCCGGCGTAGCGGAAGCCTGGCGCAGCTGCCGATGGGTCTCCACCAGCCGGCGGGCGAGCGGGACACTGGTAATATGGCGGCGGTAGAACTGAAGGCGGTCCTGTACCGAAGAAATGGCGCGGAGCATATACAGAATGCGTGTGCTGTCACCCGGGTCAGAGCCCGGGGCTTCGCCCGCCAGCCGGAAACAGAAATCGGCGAGACGGGAGAAACTGAGAACATGAATGTTCTGGGCTGTCTGGCTGCCGAAGGCCTGCAGCACATTTCGCTCGGAGACAAAAGAATACTGCTCCGGAACAATTAATATAAGCTGACGGCTGCCTTTTTCCGCCTGCTGCCGGAGCAGATGCAGAAGCGCCGTGGTTTTTCCGGAACCGGCGCGCCCGGTAATGAGATGGAGCATGGCGGTCTCCTTTCCTGAAAATCTAATAGCCATTCTACCATACCGGCCGGGACGGGTAAACGCGGACTGTGTACAAGAAATGGGACTAACCGAGCGGACCTTTTACGGTTTCTTTTTTTGGAAAATTGCTCTATAATGGATTCGATTTATCAGCATAAGATTCTGTCCCTGTGCGGAGCATCCGCCGGGGACAGTCCAGACATACGGAGGGCTTTATTTTGAATATCGACGAAACCCTGAAACAGGTCAAACGCGTCCATTTCATCGGCATCGGCGGTTCGGGCATGACGCCGCTGGCGGAAATCCTCATCAGCAACGGCTACACCGTAACCGGCTCGGACAATAATCCCGGTGACAATATCGACAAACTCCGCTCCCTCGGCGCGGAAATTGTCATGGGACAGTCCGCGGACAATATCCGGGACCTCTCACCGGAGCTCATCATTTATACGGCTGCTATTCTGCCGGACAATCCGGAGCTGGTTGCAGCGAAAGAAAGCGGCATTCCATGTGCCGAGCGGGCAGTTCTGTTCGGTGCTATTTCCCGCATGTATGACAATTGCATCTGCATCTGCGGTACCCATGGCAAGACTACGACTACATCCATGATCTCCCAGATCATGGTAGAGGCGGGGAAAGATCCTACGCTTGTCATCGGCGGACGGCTTCCGCTCATCGACAGCCATGGCCGCGCCGGTCAGTCCGATGTCATGGTGGCCGAGGCGTGTGAATTTAAAGACCATTTCCTCACGCTTTCCCCTGACACAACCGTTGTCCTGAATATTGATGACGACCACATGGAGTATTTTAAAACCATGGAGAATGTCATCCGTTCCTATACCAAATTCATCAATATGACCACCAAAGTCGTCATTTACAACGGAGACGACGACAATACCTGCAAGGCTGTGGAGAATGCAGAGAAACCGGAAGGCAAGAAGTTTATTTCCTTCGGCCTGAAGGAGGGAAGCCGGTATACGGCGAAGAATATCACCTATAACCGCGGTGCTTTTGCGGAATATGACTGTTTCTGCGAGGGCAGATTCCTGGTACACGTCAAACTCGGCATTCCGGGGAGCCACAATGTGTACAATTCTCTTGGTGTAATTGCTGCAGCTATGGAGAACGGCGTTGCCCCGGACGATATTGAAAAGTATATCGAGAATTTTAAAGGGGCAGGGCGCCGGTTTGAAATTCTCGGTGAGTACGGCGGAATTACCGTTGCAGATGACTATGCCCACCATCCGACCGAGCTCACGGCTATTCTAAGCACGGTCATGAAAATGGGCTACCACAGTGTCTGGGCAGTTTTCCAGCCATTTACGTATTCTCGAACCTATATGCTTATGGACGACTTTGCAAAGGCGCTGCAGATTCCGGACCACTGTGTTATGACGGAAATCATGGGTTCCCGCGAGCGCAATGAGTGGAATGTCTACACTTCCCAGCTGGCTGAAAAAGTACCGGGCAGTGTATGGTTCAACACTTTTGACGAAGTAACCGACTATGTAGAGGCTCATGCGGAACCGGGTGACCTTATCATTACCCTCGGCTGCGGAGACATTTATAAGGCGGCCAAGACAATGGTACGCGACTACAGGGAAAAATTCGGCGAATAAACAGCGCCGGACCAACAAAGGCAGGTGAACACCATGGAAAGCAAAAAGGAGGAGACTGCTCCGGCGGAATCGGAGTTCATTGAGGAGGAGCCTCCGAAAAAGAAGATGGAACCGGAACTCCGGCGGAAGCTGATTCTTCTTCTGATTGTTCTCGTGGTTGCACTTGCAGCTGCCATAGCCGGAAGTCTTACTGCACATCATCAGAGCCGCCGATTCGCCGCCAACCGCACCATGACTGTCCAGACCACAACCGCTGCTGAGGCGGAGAATGGGTGGCTGGCGGATGAGAATGAGACGGCAGAGGAGACACAGGCGGATGATTCCGCTGACGAGACTTCCGTTGCGGCTAGCTCCGGCAGTTCCTTTTCGTATCGCCCGTATTCCTATCGTACGGGTACAGAAGGTGCGTATTAATTTCACATGAAATCGAGTGAAGCTATATGGAAAAAACACAGGCCAAGAATGAACAGCCTATCTATGAAGTAAGAAAAATTACGGATATCCGCAACCTGCTGAATCAGAGCGTCAAACTGTATGCCGACCGCCCTGCTTTTCGAATTCGGGATAAGAGCGGTGCCTACGTGCCGAAATCGTACCGGGACTTCTATGAAGATGTCCAGGCTCTTGGAACCGGCCTGTGGGAAGCCGGGTATCGGGACTGCAAAATTGCTGTTACGGGCGTCAACTCCTACGAGTGGGGAATCTCTTATCTTGCTGTCACTTCGGGCCTCGGCGTAGTTGTCCCGGTGGACAAGGATCTCCCCTTCGACGAAGAGGAAAACATCCTTTGCGCTTCAGAGACATCGCTGATCATTGCCGACAAAAGAGGCATAGCCAAGCTGAAGATGCACGCGGACCGGCTGCCCAGCGGTCTGAAGATCATGGCCATGTCCGACGAGTACCGCGAGGAAGGCATGGAATCGCTCTCGGAGGTTATGGAAAACGGCCGCAAGTCTGTCCGCAGCCAGGCGGAGAGTTTCCAGAGCTATTGGAACAATCCAATTGACCCGAAGGCAATGAGCGTGCTTATCTTTACTTCCGGTACTTCCGGTACGGCGAAAGGTGTCATGCTCTCCCAGGAAAATATCTGTTTTGACATCATGTCCGTCTGCAGCGTCGTAAAAATGACGCCTGAGGATCAACTGTTTTCCGTTCTGCCCATGCACCACACCTTTGAATGCACACTTGGCTTCATTGCACCCATCTACTGCGGCGCCTGCAATGCTTTCTGTGACAGCGTCATGCGCATGGCGAGGGACATGCAGACCGTTCAGCCAACGGTCTTCTATTCCGTTCCGCTTATGCTGGAAAAAGCCCATGACCGCATGGTGAAATCGGTTGCCAAAGACAAAGGCGGGAAATTTGGCCTGAAAGTCAAGAAGACGCTGCTCAAGGCATCCGATGCCGTCGGGCTCAGCCTCAGCGAAAAGTATTACAAAGAGGTCACCAAGGCATTTGGAGGACGCCTCCGGCTTATCATAGTCGGTGCAGCCTCGGTCCGCCCGGACGTTATCAAGGACTTAAAGCAGTTCGGCGTCACCTCCTATATCGGCTATGGCCTGACGGAGTGTGCTCCTCTGGTCGCCGGCAACAACGATTCGCTTTTTACAACAGACACGGTCGGCAAACCCATTCCGGGCGTTTCGGTACGAATTGACCGCCCGAATGAGAAGGGTGTCGGAGAAATCCTGGTCAAGGGACCGAATGTCATGCTCGGTTACTATAATAATGAGGAGGAGACCGAAAAGGTCTTCACCGAGGACGGCTGGTTCCGGACCGGAGACCTCGGCAACATTGACAAGGACGGAAACATCCGTATTACGGGCCGCGCCAAAAATGTAATTGTCAACGCCAACGGAGAGAACATCTATCCGGAAGAAATCGAGTACTACCTGAACCGCAATCCCTTCATCCTGGAATCCATGGTTGTTGGAAGCGAGGAGGCACAGGACGGTGACACCGTGGTAGAGGCTAAAATCTTCCCGGACATCAAAGCAATCCGGGAAAAATCAAAGGACGGCCACGAGCCGACCCAGGAGGAAATCTGGGAGACCGTCAACCAGGTTATTAAAGAGATCAACAAAAAGCTTCCCAGTTACAAAGCCATCAAAGAGTTCAGCATCCGGAGCAAAGAGTTTGTGAAGACCACGACGGCCAAGATCAAGCGCTTTGCAGAGGAAAACCGCAAATAAGGAGGAGGCGTCGCAGTTGCAGACAAGCGGCGGATTTACCGTTAAGCTGCCACGGTTCGACTACGTGGTTCAGAACAATGACTATTCCGGCAGCTATGGCCGGTTTCGTTATAAGATGTTCCCTCAGAAAGGGGACGACGAGACCGTAATCGTGGCTGCAGCCTACGCAGACCGGTGCTATGAGCTGGAAAAAGAGGCCGGACGCGTGAATGAGCAGACATTTGCCTATTCCAACGACGGCATCGACGAGGCGGAAAAATGGATCATCCGCCAGTACGACGCCTTTATGGCCGATAACTGAAGAAATATAAAAGAACAGGGGCCTGCTCTTATGAGCGGGCCCCTGTATTCTATGTGTTCCAGTCTTTCACCTGCAGGTTGCAGGGTCCCTGGAATTGGTCTTAGTCCGTGAGCTGAAAACTGTCTGCCAGAGGTTTGGCCTGAGCGGCATCCTCTTCGTTGGCGTAGCCGTTGGCAAAACAGTAAATATGTCCGGTATCAAAGTCCTTGATAAAAGTGAAGTAGCCGTACCAGATACTGCCGAGATCCTGGTCCTGGATGACGACGGCAAAGACATTGCGGATGTCGCCGTCCGCATTGACAGAGGTGGAAAAAGGGTGCTTTCCGCGCGGCTGGAGAGAAATATTCTCGTCTATGCCAAGGTAGGAGGGCAGCTGCTCTGCGTTTCGCTCGCCTTCGGCGTGGTCAATTTTCCCCAGGGAGAAGGCGTAGCACCCATAAAAGCCAGGCCGGAGCAGTTCGTAGACATTGCCGGTACTGCTTGCCCATTCGAAGGAGTGGTGTATGAGCTGATCAGAACTGTACTGATCGTAGTTCGAGTAGTCCTCCTTGCTGTCGTCCAGAGAACGGGGAACCAGGAACGATACGCCGTCAATATTGGTGCAGAGGGTGTAGGTGTTTGGGTCATAGTTTATGTTCTGCGGCTCCACTTTGCCGCCGCATGCACTGAGACTGACGACGAGTACTAGGATGGCCAGAAGCAGAGAGGCCCACCGGACAGAGCGGCGCGTTCTCATGAAAATACACCTCCGAAATGCTTGTATCATGCAAAAATATCTTAGAGATTATAGCATAATCCAACATATGGCACAACTTAATGCCAGGTGCTGACAGAAGGAGGCTGAAGTCACTCGATGGAAAAATCGATCCGCTTTGGCATCGTACAAAACAGCTAAAAAATATCAGATATAATAAAATATTCTAAACACTTGTACCTAAAATTAAAAATAATTATAATGAGATCGAGGTGAATTGACATGAAAAAAACATTCGCAATTTTTCTGACGCTAGTGATGCTGGCCGCATGTTTTTTCTGTGTTCCCGGTTACGCTGCGGCAAAGAGCAGAACAACGCCCGGAGAAGAAATCAGCGGAAACCTGACGGTCGATACCATCCGGCAGATGTTTAAAAAGGGGGACGATAAACGGGATGCCGGCCTGAAGACCCCTGCCGACATCAAGCGGTATGATGATATCCAGTACGCCTCCGACAAAAAGTACAATGTATTGGATGTTTATCGTCCGAAAAAGGCCAAAAACAAAAAACTGCCGGTTATTGTCAGCTATCACGGCGGCGGATGGGTATACGGCGACAAAGAACGGTACCAGTATTACTGTATGAATCTCGCTGAGCGCGGATTTGCGGTGGTGAATTACACTTATCGCCTGGCTCCTGCCTATAAGTTCCCGGCTCCGCTGGAAGATACCAACTCGGTATTTGCCTGGATCTTAAAGAATGCCGACAAATACGGGCTGGACACAAAGAATCTCTTTGCGGTCGGTGATTCCGCCGGAGGCCAGGGCCTGGCCTGCTATGCGGCAATTGTCACGAATCCGGAATATGCGGCGAAATACTCCTTCAAGGTGCCGAAGGGGCTGAAGATAAATGCGGTTGCCCTCAACTGCGGCATCTATGATTTCTCAGATCCGGCTATGACCAACAACGATCAGACGAAGAGTATTATGAGTCTTTATCTTCCGAATGGCGGCACACAGGAAGAGTATAAGATGCTCTCTGCGGTAAATTGGGTTACTTCGGATTACCCGGCGACCTTTATCATGACGGCAACCGGTGACTTCCTGAAGATGCAGGCTCCAATCATGGCGAAGTGCCTGTCGGAACACAATGTTCCGTTTACTTATAAACTGTATGGGACGCAGAAGAATCAGCTCCAGCATGTTTTCCACTGCGATATCAAATCGAAAGATGCGAAAATCTGCAATGACGACGAGTGCAATTTCTTCCTCGCTCACATGGTATGATCCTTATCAGATAGAGATCACAGGACCATTCTTCGGAATGGCCCTGTGCTTTTCTGCTCAAAACAGCGAATTTTTTGCAGACGACACATCAACTCTATACTATAATAGAAACATTACAGCAGAATTATCAGAAACTAAAAAGACGGGAAGGACGAAATTTCACATGTCCGATTACAAAGATCATATTCGGAACTTTTCCATCATTGCCCATATTGACCATGGCAAGTCCACTTTGGCAGACCGACTGCTGGAGCTCACCGATTCCGTTGCCAAGCACGACATGGAGGAGCAGATCCTGGACAATATGGAAATCGAGCGGGAGCGCGGCATTACCATTAAATCCCGCGCGGTCAAGCTGGACTACACCGCAGATGACGGCGAGGTCTATGAGCTGAATCTCATTGACACCCCCGGTCACGTGGACTTCAACTACGAGGTCTCCCGTTCTCTGGCCGCCTGTGAGGGGGCGGTGCTGGTCGTCGATGCGACCCAGGGCATAGAGGCACAGACGCTGGCCAACACCTATCTGGCGCTGGACCACGATCTCGAAATCTGCCCCGTCATCAATAAGATCGACCTCCCTGCCGCTGATCCGGAACGGGTCGCCGAAGAGGTGGAAGAGGTCATCGGTCTGCCCTGTGAGGATGCCCCGCGGGTCTCGGCGAAGACCGGCGAAAATGTGGAGCAGGTGCTCGAACAGATTGTCTATAACATTCCTGCCCCCGGCGGCGAGGAAGACGCTCCGCTCCGTGCCCTTATTTTCGATTCCATCTATGACAGTTATCGAGGGGTTATTGTCTACGTCCGAATTATGGACGGTACGCTGAAGAGTTCGGACACCATCCGCATGATGGCTTCCGGTGCGGAGTTCCAGGTCGTCGAACTGGGATACATGCGCGCCACCTCTCTGGAACGGACCGACTGCCTCCGGGCCGGCGAGGTCGGTTATATTATGGCCTCCATCAAGACGGTCTCGGAGGCACGGGTAGGCGATACCGTGACGCTGGCGGACAATCCGGCGACGGAAGCACTCCCCGGGTACCGAAAGGTCAACCCCATGGTGTTCTGCGGCATCTATCCGGCGGACGGAGCCGACTATGAGAACCTCAAAGAGGCGTTGGAAAAACTTCAGCTCAATGACGCCTCTCTCTCCTTCGAACCGGAGACCTCTGCGGCACTCGGCTTCGGCTTCCGCTGCGGATTCCTGGGGTTGCTCCACCTGGAGGTCATCCAGGAGCGCCTGGAGCGGGAATATAATCTGGACCTCGTGACGACCGTTCCGAGCGTTATCTATAAAGTCTATCTCACGGACGGCACCATGCAGGAGATCTCCAACCCCAGCAACTTCCCGGACCCGGGTCTCATTGAACACTGCGAGGAGCCCATTGCCAACGCTCATATTATTGCCCCGCCGGACTATGTCGGCCCCATTATGGATCTCTGCCAGGAGCGGCGCGGCGTGTTTAAGGATATGCAGTATATGGGAACGGACCGCGTCGACATCCACTACGAGCTTCCGCTCAACGAGATTATCTATGATTTCTTCGATGTCCTGAAATCCCGCACCCGGGGCTATGCATCTCTGGATTATGAACTTGCAAACTACCGTACTTCCGACCTTGTAAAGATGGACGTTCTGCTCAACGGTGAGCCGGTAGATGCTCTGTCCTTTATCATCTTCCGCGAGGAGGCGTACACCCGTGCACGGAAGATTGCGAAGAAACTCAAGGAGAATATCCCTCGACAGCTGTTTGAAATCCCCATTCAGGTTGCCATCGGCGGCAAAGTCATTGCCCGGGAAACGGTCAAGGCGATGCGCAAGGACGTCCTTGCCAAGTGCTACGGCGGCGATATTTCACGTAAGAAAAAGCTGCTGGAGAAGCAGAAGGAGGGCAAAAAGCGCATGCGACAGTTCGGCAGCGTCGAAGTGCCACAGGAGGCCTTTATGGCCGTGCTCAAACTGGACGACGACTCATGAGACGCGGCATTTATATCCATGTGCCTTTCTGCGCCTCCAGGTGCCCGTACTGTGATTTCTACTCGCTCCGCACCAGGGTACCGTCCGTAATGGAGCAGTATGTCAGCGCTGTTATTGCAGCGTTCCCCGCATTCCCGACGAAAGCAGATACCCTTTATCTCGGGGGCGGAACGCCGTCTCTTCTCCCGCCCGATTCGCTGATTCGTCTCATAGAAGCGGCAAAACAGAGTTATGACCTTCCGCCCGATGCGGAGATCACGGTTGAGTGCAACCCCTCTTCGGACCTGGAACACTTAATTCCTGCAGCCGCCTCCTGCGGCGTCAATCGAATCTCGTTCGGCATGCAGTCTGCAGTGTCAGGGGAGCGGCGTCAGCTCGGACGCTTTTCAGACCGGGAACGCGTGGAGGAGGTACTCCGGCTGGCACGGGCAAACGGCATCGACAACCTCTCGCTGGACATCATGCTCGGGGTCCCTGGCCAGACCATGGATTCTCTGGAAGAGACACTTCAGTTCTGTGCAGATTCCGGGGTCCCCCATATCAGCGCCTACCTTCTAAAAATTGAGCCGGGCACGGTTTTCGCGCACCGGAAAGAGCAACTGGCGCTTCCGGATGAGGACACCGTATGTGCCATGTATCTGCATACTTGTCAGTTCCTGGAAGCGGCTGGCCTCCGGCAGTATGAGATCTCCAATTTCGCCCGGCCGAGCTTTGAGAGCCGGCATAATCTGCATTACTGGCGCTGTGAGGAGTATGTCGGAATTGGTCCGGCAGCCCATTCTTTTTATCACGGCTGCCGTTTTTACTATCCCCGGAATCTGGACGCTTTTCTGCGGGGCGACCGCCCAATCGAGGACGGTGCGGGTGGAGATCTGGAAGAACGGATCATGCTTGCGCTTCGCCTTCGGGAAGGATGGAGCGGTCCGGTTCCCGAAGCGGTCCGGAAGTATGTGCAGCAGCCTGGAATGGCCCGATTTCTGAACTGGGACGGGGAAACGCTTTCGCTGACTTCTGAGGGGTTTCTCGTCTCCAACTATCTGATTGCAGAGCTGCTGGAACGGTTTGAAACAAATTAATTGGTCTCGTCCTGCTTTCTCCATGTTGCAATGTTGGGGAACCAGGACTATTTTATTGCGGACGACTGTTTGGAATGCGGGCACTGTGTTGCAGTATGTCCCAAAAACGCGGTTTCTATAGATGGCTATGATATGAGTGAGTCGAAAGACTACGACCCTGAGAACTTTACTCTGGACTCGGAGCAGTTCCTGAATGCCGTTCGGTATGGAAGATCCATTCGTCAGTATCAGGAGCGAGACGCAGAACAGGAGAAACTGGAAAAGATCCTGGCCGCCGGCAGATATACCCCTACTGGGAGCAACCGGCAGAATATTCGCTATATTGTGATGAGCCATCCGGAGGACAAAATTGAAAAAGACGGCATTGAAGTATTCCAGAAACGGATTCGTCCGGCAAATGCAATCTAAAAAGTTATCCGCCTTCCGTTTGATCCGGACAGGTTCGACCCGGAAGCGGGCTTTTTCTTCCATTCAATGCATCGCTGGCCTCTGCGAATATGGAGACGATGGCGGAATCTATGGGGCTGGGCGTCCTCTATGTCGGTTTATTTGTAAGAGCTTCCAAAATAAGCCGAAACAATCAGAATAAACTCGGCCTGAAGGGAAAAGAGAAGCTGGTCACCGCTATGGCAGTTGGCTGCCCTGCCGTGAAATATGTCAGAACGGTGCCGCGCAGACCGGCACAGGTGGAGTGAAAATAATACCGCAATCCCATTGGGCAATCCCAAATTTGGGATAACGTACCGCTTTTGCCCCATACCAAATCCGGCAGATTTTTCTAAAATGATACAAAACAGGGGAGGGATTCCTATGACAGAACTGGAAGCCATGACGGTGCGGCACAGTGTGCGGAATTTTCAGGACCGTCCCATTCCATCCGATATTCAGCAGAAGCTCCTTGCGGAGATCTCGAAGATCAACCGGGAGAGCGGTCTCCACATTCAGCTCGTAACCGATGAGCCGAAAGCGTTTACAACTGGACGGGCACGCTATGGAAGTTTTTCCGGCGTAACCAACTACTTTGCCCTTATCGGACCCAAAGACCGTAACTTGGACTTGAAATGCGGCTTCTGGGGAGAGAGGCTGGTATTGCTCGCGCAGCAGCTTGGACTGAATACCTGCTGGGTGGCGCTCACATTTGGCAAGGTCCCATCGGCTTACTCGATTGATCGTGGAGAAGCGCTTTCCTGCCTGATCGCCGTCGGCTATGGCGTTCGTCCGGGAAATGGACATCCGGTCAAATCGTATCGCGGCATCGCTTCCCGCGCGACGGGAGATGAGCCGTTCTGGTTCCAGCAGGGTGTAAAGGCTGCATTGCTCGCGCCGAGCGCCATGAATCAGCAGAAATATCATTTTGCGCTGGAGAATGGAAATCAGGTACGTGCCTGGACGGACCGCGGCTTTTATACCGACCTGGATCTCGGTATTGCCATGTACCATTTTGAGCGCGCAGCCGGAAAGGAAAATTTTTCCTGGGCAAATGGCAGCTGACCAGTCGGCTCCAAATGATCTCATCAATGTAAAAATGGCGACCCGCTTGCAAGAGCGGGTCGCCATTTTAGTGTGCAGAAATCTTTCCGATTAATCGTCGGTATCTTCCATTGCTTTGGCGTAAATTGCCTCGACTTCTTCATCCGGCTTTTTGGTGAGCAGGGTGACGACAACGGCGCAGAGCAGGGCGAAGAAGAAGGCGGGCAGCAGCTCGTAGACGCCGGTGCGGTCGGTCAGGAAGTTGTACCACAGGATGTCACAGAGAGCACCGCCGAGGATACCGGCACAGGCACCGGCCTCGTTAAACCGCTTCCAGTAGAGGGAGAGGAGGACGACCGGGCCGAAGGCGGCACCGAAGAGCCCCCAGGCATTTTCCACGATATCCATGACGGCTGCGGCGCCGGAGCCTTTTGCACTGGCAATAAAGTAGGCTATGACGGCGACGACAACAACGGTAAGGCGGCCCATCCAAAGGAGTTCTTTTTCCGAGGCGTTCTTCCGGATCAGCGGTTTGTAGATGTCTTCGGTGAAAGAAGAGGAGGCAACCAGAAGCTGGGAGTCTGCGGTGGACATGGACGCTGCGATGATGGCAGAGAGCAGAAGTCCGGACAGGAAGGCCGGGAAGTACTTACGTACCATGTAGACGAAGACGAGTTCCTGTTTGCCGTTTTCCAGAAGTTCCTGCCCCATGACCATACGGCCCATGTAGGCGATGACAATGACGCAGAACAGCGCAATCGTGCACCAGATAATGGCTACCGTTGCGGACTTCTTAATCATGGAAGGCTTCTCAATGCCCATGAAGCGGACCAGAATATGCGGCATGCCGCAGTAGCCAAGGCCCCAGGCCAGTCCGGAGACGGCTTCCTGCCACGTGGTCTGGAACGGATTCGAAGTGAAAGCGTACTGTGTATGGCTGGCGGCATTGGTGTAGACAGAGGACAGTGCAGAGGAATCCAGATGCGTCGTGCAGACCGTGATGATTGGCACGGCGATGACGGCCAGCAGCATCAGCGTGCCCTGGAAGAAGTCGGTCATGCAGACCGCTTTGTATCCGCCGAGGAAGGTATAGAGCAGGATGATGACTGCAAAAATAATCATGGCCGTGCTGGAGCTCATGCTTGGAATGAGCGTCGTGAAAACCTTGGCGCCTGCCACAAATCCGGAGGCGACATAGAGGGTGAAAGCGACGAGGATAACAGCAGCACAGAGTACGGACAGAACATGACTTTTCGCATGAAATCGGTTCTGGAAGTACTGCGGGAGCGTGATGGCGTCATCGGCCGCTTTGGAAAACTTACGAAGCCGTTTGGCGACAAAGATCCAGTTGCAGGTTGTGCCAACGAGCAGACCGACGCCGAGCCAGATCTGTCCGAGACCCATGGCGAGCACGGCACCGGGGAATCCCATGAGGAGCCAGGCGGACATGTCAGAGGCCTGTGCGCTCAGTGCGGTGACCCAGGGTCCCATCTTCCGGCCGCCGAGAAAGTACTCGGATTCGCCGCCGGCGGCATGCTTGTCCTTGATAAAATAATAGATTCCGATTCCGAGAACCAGCACGAAATACAGAATAAATGCTGCAATTTCCCAATTCATTTTGCACATTTCTCCTTTGCTGATGGGATTAAAAAGAAAGAGGCACGTCACAAAATGCGGCGAGCCTTCTTGCTCTGGTCAGTTTTTCGGCTTCTGCAGAGCCCCGGAGCCCCGTTTCCTTCGGTGGATGATCTGATCTTCTGACACGGTCACGGAAGTGCCCGTATGGGCGTGCAGTGCGTTCGAAGCATCTTCCGATGTCAGTTTTGCAGTTCGGGGCGGCCGCTTCGAATAGAGTGAGTTGTGCCCGGAAGACTGCGGCTTATAGTCGGAGAACTCTTCCAGATAGGCACGTCGGGACGGATTTGGATGTTCCGGCGCAAAGGTCTGCCCGGTTTTTTTGTTCTCCTTCTCGTGCTCTTCTGGTTTACCGCCGAGAATCTGATCCAGCAGATTGCCCTGTTCCTGAAAAGATGCGTCGGGCGCCTGAAAGAGTGTGCCCTCCACCTCATTGGAATGGGATTTCTTGCCGGTGGCGTACTTCCCGGATGCCGGGCTCGGCTGGGAGGCAATTCGGCTCTTCCGCTTCTGCGAGTGATCCTTCGCATGGGTAGCCCGGCGCGGCGTTTTCGGGACCTGGGCGGCCACCCGGCTGCTCTGCCGAACTTCGGCGGTAAACGTCGGGCCGCCGGGGGCCTTTTCTTTCTCCGCGCGATTCAGGGCGGAACCGCGTGCAATATGGACCGGCCTGCGGTGCCTGGAAAGGTGCAGGACCCCGGATTCCCTCTGCCAACGGATGCTGTCGGTCAGCAGAAATACCAGGCTGACCAGCAGAAAGACAAAGGGAAGAACGGCGAGTGCCGGATAGGGAAAGCGGACATTCTGTGCGTCACAGACGCCGAGTACGGAGACGCTCAGAACGGTGAGCACGGCATTGCTAATCTCCGTTCCGCGGCTTAGCGAAGAGGCATGATCTCCCAGCCCGCGGTAAAGCAGCAAACAGGCAATGGCCTCTATCAGCAGCAGTGCTGCCGCAGCGACCTCTGCCGGGAAAAAGTCGGCTGCGGTAAAGACGAGCAGACGGTAGGAAATATCATAGGGAAATGTATGTACAGTCAGTCCAAAGAGGATGACGGCGCGGGAGAGCACAGCCAATATCAGCAGTAGAATGCAGGACCATTGCGGGATACGGACTTCCCGTACGGATGGGTTGGACGGCAACAGGAATTCACCTCACAGCGGTTCAGGAAAACAGACTGAAAGAACTGTCGCGGCTCGCTGCGTCATTGAAGACGAAGTCCTTCAGAATGGAGGCATTTTCATCGATGTCAAAGACAAGGGAGTCGCCGGCATTGGTATACTCATCATGGTACGTACCGCTGGCTGGGATGCTCTCGGAATAAGTGTCATAACGCTTATAGCGCGTACCGTACTGGATGGCAAGATGCAGAAGCTTCTCAGCACTGATATCGGTTGTCAGGTACTTACAGAAGCTGCGGACCGCCGAGATGAGGGCGCCGGTGTCAGCTTCGCCCAGCTTCTTCTGGACGCACTCCATGACCAGGCGCTGCCGGCGCGTGCGCTGGACGTCAGAGTCCAGTTTGCGGATGCGGCAGAACATCAGGGCTTTTTCGCCGTCCAGATGAACGCTGTCGCCGGAGTCAAAATGGACCGGATTGCCGGTCAGAGACCATTTGTACCAGGTGCGGTTCAGATAGTTCGCTTCGCGGTAGGTGACCGGTACATCTACGCCGCCCAGTGAGTCGATGAGGGCAGTAAAGGCCTGGAAGTCGACGACCACATATTTGTCAATTTTTATATGGTAATTGTACTCAATGGTGTCGATGACGAGCTGGACACCGCCTTCGGAACAGGAAGCATTCAGCTTGTTCATGCCCCGGTCCGGAATTTCCACATAGCTGTCCCGGAGAAAAGAGGTCAGTTTAATCTGACGGTGACCGCGGTCCAGACTCAGCAGCATCATGGTGTCAGCGCGGGAGATGGTCTCACCCTGACGGGCGTCGACGCCCAGGAGCAGGATGTTGGTGACCCGTGGGCTCTGTCGCAGAGAGATGGAAGAGATATACTGGTTTCGCCGATGGTACTTTCCATTGTAGTCAATGCCGCCAAACAGAATATGAGCGGTAATCATATAGAGAATGACCAGGACAAGAAGGATACAGAGAATGGTTCGGCCGGTGTGGCGCTGCCGCGGCTGTCGGACCCGGACCGGAGTCTGCTGCGGCCTGGTTCCTCTGCTGTTATAGGAAGCAGAGTGGTATACCCGGTTGGTCTGTTCCGGCCGACGGGGCTGCTGCTGCGGTTCATAGGGCTGATAGCGGCGGCGCTGATAGTTGCGCTGCCCGCTCTGATTGGACGGCCTGGCCCCATTCTTATTTCCATTCTGCCGGTTTTTGTCTTTGTTGAAATAGATATCTGGCATAGGGGTTCCTTTCCCTCCATCGGATTCTACATATCCAGAATTTTACGCCACTGCGCATCATTTTACAAGAAGAACCGCGATTCGTTGACTTTTTAGGGGCTTCCGTGTAAAATTTTAGACCGTGACCGGGCAGGGCAGCTGCTGGTGCTGACGCACGAGAGGAAAGTCCGAGCCCCGCAGAGCAGGATAACGGCTAACGGCCGCCGGGGGTGACCCCAGGGAAAGTGCAACAGAGAGATACCGCCCGGCATTGCCGGGTAAGGGTGGAAAGGCGAGGTAAGAGCTCACCGGCATGGTGGAGACATCATGGCCATGTAAACCCTATCCGGAGCAACACCGACTTGAAGTGGTCTGCTCGGCCTATACTTCAGAAGGGTGGCTTGAACGGCTCAGCAATGGGTCGTCTAGATAGATAGCTGCTTTCAACGACAGAACTCGGCTTACAACCCCGGTCACATCTGAGAGCTACAGGGAACACCGTCTCGGTGTTCCCTGATTTTTATGATTTTTCTACAATTATTAGGTAAATATCCTATATAATAGAGGACAGATCTTAGGAAAGAAAGAGGCGGAACAGAGGGTGGAGCAGGAACTGGAGACGCTGAGCGGCGTTGCGGAGGAACTGACCTTTCGGCGGGAGGACACCGGCTTTACGGTACTGGACCTCTCGTCTGACGACGGAGAGCTCATCACGGTCGTGGGTGTCCTCCCGGAGGTCTCGCCCGGAGAGGAGCTGAAACTTGCCGGCCATTGGGACAACCATGCGACCTTCGGCCGCCAGTTTCGCGCGGAGTACTGTGAGCGAAAAATGCCCGCCACGGTGGCACAGATGCTCAAATACCTTTCCAGCGGTTCCGTAAAGGGCATCGGCCCCTCGACCGCGGCGAAAATCATCGATGCTTTCGGCGAAGAGACCTTTGAGGTGCTTGCCCATGCTCCGGACCGCCTGGCGGAAATCCGCGGTATTTCCCCGAATAAAGCAAAACAGATCAGCCGGGAATTTCAGGAACAGTATGCGGAGCGGGAGCAGATGATGGCTCTGGAGAACTTCGGCCTGAGCCCCACCCAGGCCATCCGCGCCTCACAGGTGCTCGGCCGCAATGCGGTGGAACGGCTGGAAGAAAACCCGTATCTGCTCTGCTCGCCGGAAATCGGTATGTCCTTTGAGGACGTGGACCGGCTTGCCGATACGCTGGAGACGCCGCCGAATCCGGACTTCCGCATCCACGCGGGCATTCTCCATGTCGTCCGGCATAACCTCGGAAACGGGCACACCTGTCTGCCGCGGGAAAAGCTGCTCGCCCCCTGTGCGGGACTTCTCGGGACGGACACCGACACAATCGACATCGCCATCGACGATCTGTTGGCACATTTCCGGCTGAAATCCTCTGTACTCCGCGGCCGGGAATTCATCTTCCTGCCCTATATTTTTGACTCCGAGATGGGCGCCGCCAAACGTATTAAAATGATGGTACAATTCCCGCCTGAAGGGAGTCCGGTCACAGACGAGGATATCCGGCAAATCGAGACGGAGAACGATATTCAGTATGAGGAAAAACAGAGAGAGGCCATTGTAACCGCCCTCGAGCGCGGCATCCTGATTCTGACCGGCGGCCCGGGAACCGGCAAGACCACGACGGTCCGGGGCATCTATCAGCTGATGAAAGCCCGCGGTCTTCGCGTTGTCCTGACGGCGCCCACCGGGCGGGCGGCGCAGCGCATGGCGGAAATTACAGGGGAGGATGCCAGGACCATCCACCGTCTGCTGGAAGCAGAGCGGGAGGGAAATGAGCGCATGCATTTTGTGCGGAATGCGCGAAATCCCATTGAGGCCGATGCCGTCATTGTCGACGAACTCTCTATGGTTGACACCGTCGTGTTCGGTGCTCTTCTGGAGGCGCTCCCGCTGGGCTGCCGCCTGGTCATGGTGGGCGACTCGGACCAGCTGCCTCCGGTGGGGGCGGGCAATGTCCTCGGCGACATGATCCGCTCCGGACTGCTCCCGGTTGTAGAGCTGAACGAGGTCTTCCGACAGGCCATGCAGAGCCTCATTGTCACCAATGCCCACCGGGTTGTCGCAGGTGAAATGCCGGAGCTCCACCGCACGGACAAGGATTTTTTCCATATGGAGCGGCATGACGCTGGGCGTACGGTCCGCGACATCGTAGACCTCTATCAGCGCCGTCTGCCGGCGGCATACGGATTCAATCCGGTGGAAGACATTGAAATTCTCTGCCCCTCCCGCAAGGGAGAGTGCGGAACTGTCAATCTGAACCGTGTTCTGCAGGAGGCGGTCAATCCTCCGGCCACGGGACGGCAGGAAATCAAATACCGCACCCGGGTCTTCCGGGAAGGTGACAAGGTCATGCAGATAAAAAATGATTACAACGTTGCGTGGACGCGCGAAGGAGAGGAGGGCACCGGCATCTTTAACGGGGACGTCGGCATCATCCTTCAAATCGACCGAAAGCGCGGAAAAATCCTAATCGACTTTGACGGGCGGCTTGTGGCTTTCTCGCCGGAAAACTTTAATGAACTTGAGCTCGCCTATGCCGTGACGGTACATAAAAGCCAGGGAAGCGAATTTCCCGCGGTCATTATGCCGGTCATCGACATCCCGCCGCAGCTCTGCTACCGAAATCTGTTTTACACAGCCATCACCCGGGCGCGGGAGAAGATGATTACCATCGGGCGGGAGCAGATCATTGCCGCAATGGTGCGCAATGACCGAAAATTCCGCCGCTATTCCGCTCTGCGGGACTTTCTGACCATGGAGGAGGAGCCGCTTGTATGAGTGCTGCCGTAGAAACCGTTTTAAGCCTGCTCTTTCCGCCGCGCTGTGCGGTCTGCGGGAGGCCGATCCGGCAGCAGACTTATGTGTGCGAAAGCTGTAAAGCGGAGCTCGCCCGCATCACGGCGCCATACTGCCCCTTCTGCGGCATGAATACGGCGGACTGTACCTGTCGAAAACAGCCGCACGCTTACAGCCAGGTCATCGCGCCGTTTTATTATGAGGGCGGAGTGCGGCAGATGCTGCTCGCACTGAAATACGGCGGCCGGCAGGAGGGCGCTGTCTTTCTGGCAGAGGAGTTAAAGCGGGAACTCAGCGCCAGACTGTTCGGCTGTTCTTTTGACCTCATGACCTGTATACCGACAACGCGGGAGCGAATTGCGGAGCGCGGCTATAACCAGGCAGAGTCCATCGCCGCCTGCATAAAGGCAGATCCAAAAACCGGATTCCTCCAGGGGACGGAGCGGGACTTCCGGCTGCTCCGGAAAAATCGGACGGACAGCATGCAGCATTTTCTCGGCGCATCCGGAAGGCGGGCCAATATTCGCAATGCGTTTTCCATCCGGCCGGAAAAAAGCGTGGAGGGAAAACGCATCCTTCTCGTGGACGATATCGTTACAACCGGTTCCACAGCGGAGGAGTGCAGTGAGATCCTGCGCCTTTGCGGCGCAGAAGAAGTAGTGGTTGCCTGTGCCGCTCTGACGCGGAGAAAAAATGCAGAGCCGGGCACTTCTTTACAGGAGACAGAAAAAGTTTTATCATGATACGAAAGATTGAACGGGAAGGTGTACGCGCTTGCTGGGAATCAACATTGGCATAGATCTTGGAACCACATCGGTAATAGCGTATCAGGAGGGAAAAGGAATTGTCCTTTCGGAGCCCTCGGTTGTTGCATTTCGGAAACCTGCCGGCAAAATGATTGCGGTGGGGAAAGCAGCCTATAAGATGATCGGCCGCGAAAGCAGGTCGGTCGTTGTGGTCCGGCCAATGCGTGACGGCGTTGTCTCCAACTTCTCCGTAACCGAACAGCTTCTCCGCTATGTCATTATGCAGATCTGCGGCAGCGAAATCTTCAAGCCCAATATCATCGTCAGTATGCCCGGCACAGTGACCAACCTCGAAAAACGGACCATTCTGGACGTCATCACATCCAGCGGTGCGGGCAGAGCCTGCCTTCTGGAAGAGCCTCTGGCCGCTGCGGTCGGAGCAGGAATTGATACGCTGCAGCCCAACGGTGTGCTGGTGGTAGACCTTGGCGGAGGTACGACTGACGTTGCGGTTATTACCATGGGGTCCATGGCAGTTGCCACCTCTATCCGCGTAGCGGGCAATGCCCTGAACGATTCTATCTATAAGTACTGTAAGCGGGAACGGGGCGTCGTAATCGGGGAGCAGACGGCCGAGGAAATCAAGACGACCATCGGCGGAGCCGTCCGCCGGGAGAATCAGATTGCCATGATGGCGAAGGGGAAGGACTACATCTCTGGAATGCCGGTGGAATTCGAAATTGACTCGGATGAAGTCTACTATGCCATTCGGGAGAATATCCGATCTATTCTGAATGCCATCCACGAGGTTCTGGAGCGGACGCCTCCGGAACTCGCATCTGATATCATGGAAGAGGGCATCCTGCTGACGGGGGGCACTGCGCTCCTGTTTGGTATGGAAGAGGCCGTGTATGCCTCCACCGGAATAAAAACACGCATTGCAGATGACCCGGTGAACTGCGTGGCAAATGGAATCGGCAGCGTACTGAGCAATATGGATTCTCTGGAAAACAGCGGCTATCTCTTCCTCTCCCGCGAAGAGATCCCCGGCGTCACCAATGACGAGGAGGAGGAGATCTGATGTTCCAGTTTACGGTCCCCGAGCTTAAGGAGGACAGCCCCGCAGAGGAATTTCACGATGAGCCGGTTTTTGACGCGCTGAATGAGGGCGTGACGCCCGGCGGTCTGAACTCCAAGCGGGACATCAAAATGCTTCTTCTCTTCCTGCTGGATCAGGTGGGCGGCGAAGTCTCCAAGACCATGATGGGCGAAGTTATGCAGGAGCAGTCCATTGCAAACTATTTCGAGGTCATGGACGCCATCAGTGAGCTGGTAGAAATCGGCAACCTGCACTGCCGCGAGGAAAAAGGGGAGGAGATGCTCTCCATCACCGAAAGGGGCCGCGGTGCGGTTGAAATGGTGACGGAGGATATCCCCAAGACCATCCGGGAAGTGGCTCTGAAGTCGCTGGTCCACTTCCAGACGCTGGAGCGGAATGCGAAGGAAAATGAGGTTGTCATTACCAAACGGGATGGCGGCTATGACGTCTCGTTTTCCCTGAAGGACCACGATTTCTCTATGATGGAACTTACCATCTACGCCGCGGACCGATCACAGGCGGAAAAACTCAAGAAGAACTTTCTCGAAGATCCCGCCCGCATCTATTCCTCTCTGCTCGCCGCTCTCATGGTAGACTGAAAAGACAGGAGTTCTTTTCCTTAATCGGTAATAATAGTAAAAGACCGCTGCAGATGCTGTTCTGCAGCGGTCTTTGTTGCTGTATGAGAGGCAGTTACCGGATAATTTTATAGACCAGTTTCTGCTGTTTCGGCTTGCCCGGCCCAATGGTCAGGGCGCCCAGATACTTCTCTTCCGCGTCGCGGAGGGACTTTTCGTGATTAGTCCGAAGAACTGCGAGGGTGTCGCCCACCTGCACGAAATCTCCGGTTTTTTTCAGAATCTGAATGCCGGCGGTGTAATCAATGCCCGCATCCTTGACTTCACGGCCTGCACCGAGCATACAGCTGGTGAGACCGATGTCCGTTGTATTCATCTCTTCCAGATAGCCGCTGGAAGAGGCGCGAATAATCTGGGTGTACCGGCTTGTCTCAAAACACTCCGGGTGTTCAATGAGACTGCTGTCGCCACGTTGCGCTTTAACCAGCTCAATCAGCTTCTGTTTGGCTTTGCCGTTCCGAATGACTTCGGCAGCCTGCTGTTTTGCCGCCTGATACGGCACGCTGTAGCAGGAGGAATACATAAGCCCGGCCAGGGTAGAGCAGAGGTCAAAGAGATCGTCCGGGCCCTCGCCGCTGAGAACCTGGATGGCTTCAATGACTTCCAGGCTGTTGCCCACATTTCGGCCGAGGGGCTGATTCATATTGCTGATAACAGCAGTCATGTTGCGGCCGGCGGATTTTCCGATGTCCACCATGGCCTGTGCCAGTTCCTCCGCCTTTTCCGGCGTTTTCATAAAGGCGCCGTTGCCGTATTTGACATCCAGCACGATGTTGGCGCAGCCGGCCGCCAGCTTTTTGCTCATAATAGAGGAGGCAATCAGCGCTTTGCTCTGCACGGTGGCAGTCTCGTTGCGGAGCGCATACAGCTTGGCGTCAGCTGGCGTCAGCTGTCCCGTCTGTCCGATGATGGCAACTCCGATTTGATTCACCTGCTGAACAAAAAGACCCTCCGGAAGGTCGCTGACGAATCCTGGAATGCTTTCCAGCTTGTCGAGGGTGCCGCCGGTGTGCCCAAGCCCCCGCCCGGTCATTTTTGCCACTTTGCAGCCCAGCGCCGCCGCAGCAGGTGCAACGATGAGGGAAGTCTTGTCACCGACTCCGCCCGAGCTGTGCTTGTCGACCGTCGGGCCGTTAATGCGGGAGAGATCCAGCGTATCTCCCGAATGCTCCATGGAACGGGTGAGCTCCACGGTCTCCTCCGTGTTCATGCCGTTGCAGCAAATGGCCATAAGGAGTGCGGAAGCCTGTGCATCGGGAATCCGTTTTGCACAGTACTCGTTGACGAAGAAACGAATTTCTTCTCCGGTCAGCGCGCCGCCCTCCCGTTTCTTTTCAATGATATCGTACATTCTCATGTTGTTTCATCCTCTCGTGTGCTGCTGAGTGCCTCCGGGCCGAATCCACAGGGGAACAGCTCCCCCAGTGTGCAGACTTTCTGTCTGCCGCTGCCGTTCTGAAACAGGAGCCGGAAGTCGGGTCCGCAGAACTCCGCCATAACCTGACGGCAGATGCCGCAGGGAAAGCAGAAATCCTCCGCTCGATCCGCACTTCCTCCGACCACTGCCAGGGCGGAAAAGTCACGCTTTCCGTCGAATACGGCTTTGAAAAAGGCAGTCCGCTCTGCACAGTTTGTAGCGCCGTAGGAGGCATTCTCAATATTGGCGCCCTTGTAGACAGAGCCGTCCTGGCAGAGGAGAGCGGCTCCGACCGAAAAGTGGGAATAGGGGCTGTAGGAATGCTGTCTTGCCTCTTCGGCCAGAAGAAGCAGTTCCCGGTCGCTCATGATGCCGCCTCATCCAGCCTGCGGGCCATGCAGAGCGCCAGTTCCATCATCTCCGTAAAGCTGGTTTCCCGTTCTTCGGCAGAGAGACCGGTCCCTTTCAGCGGGCAGTCGGAGATGGTACAGATGGCAAGAGCCTGTTTCCCGGCACGGGCCGCATTCAAATAGAGGGCAGCGGCCTCCATCTCAACGGCGAGCACATTGTGCATCTTCTGCCATTCATCAATTCCATGGACATCGTTATAAAAGGTGTCTGCAGACAGCAGCTCTCCGACCTTAAGGGAGAGCCCCAGCGATTCGGCGGTCTGATCCGCCAGACGGAGCAGGGGATAGCTGCAGGTTGGAGCGTAGGTTCCGGGAAGATCAAACTGATTTGCGTAGTTGGAATTGGTGCTGGCGGACATGCCTGCCACGAGATCTTTCAGTTCCAGCTCATCGGAGATGGCCCCGGCAGAGCCGATGCGCAGAATATTTTCCACCCCGTAGAAATGGTAGAGCTCGTAGGAGTAGATGCCGATGGAAGGCATTCCCATGCCGCTTGCCATGACAGAGACCGGAATACCTTCAGAGGTGCCGGTATAGCCCTGAATGCCGCGCACATTGTTGACGAGCCTGGGATTTTCCAGGTAATGTTCGGCTATGTATTTGGCACGGAGCGGATCCCCGGGCATGAGGACCGTCTTTGCGAAGTCGCCGGGCCCGGCGGTGTTATGTGGGGTTGGGGTCTGTTTCATAGGGAAAGCTCCTTTACAATTCGTACGATGCGGCTTGTGCCGAGTCGGGCTGCCCCCAGCTGAAGAAACTTCTGTGCATCCTCCAGCGAAGAGATGCCCCCGGCCGCTTTTATTTCGGTCCCATTCTGCAGAGTATCTGCAAAAACCTGGATGTCTTCAAATGTGGCGCCGGCAGTCGAAAAGCCGGTGGAGGTTTTTATAAAATCGGCAGAGGAGGCGTCGACGATCTGAGCCATTTTCACCCGCTCTTCCGGGGTGAGCGCACAGGTCTCCACGATGACCTTGAGAATATGCTCGCCGGCTGCGGCTTTGACGGTGTCAATCTCATTTCGCAGAGCGCTCCAGCGGCGGTCTTTGACCCAGCCGAGGTTGATGACCATATCTACCTCATCGGCTCCGTTATGGACAGCATCTGCAGCTTCGGCCGCCTTTACCGCTGTGGTGCTGTAGCCGTTCGGAAACCCGATGACGGTGCAGATGCGCATCCGGCTGCCGACATATTCTTTTGCCTGCTGTACATAGGCGGGCGGGATACAGACCGTTGCGGTCCGGAAGCGAATGGCATCGTCGCATAAGGCGCGGATGTCATTCCAGGATGCTGTAGTCCGGAGTTCGGTATGGTCGACATGGGACAGAATTTCCCGTATTTCCTCTGATGTTAGTCTGGAATTGCTCATAATGCCTCCTTGGCTGCTGTGTCATTGCCTATAATTTTACACCGTTCCCACAGGGGGCGCAATGAATTCCAGTGCCGGTGCCATTCTGATTATTGTTGTGGTTGTAAAGAAAACCGGGGGTATGTTATGATAAATTTGTCTGAAATACCGAAACAGAAGGGGAGTGGGCGAAACGAAAGGACAGTACTCAGTGGCCCTGAGCAAAATCATCAAATCCGAGGGCTATACGCCTGTCTATATGCCAAAGCCGGCAGAGGAAATCATGATCAGCTCCAGAGAGGTCAACCGCCCCGGGCTTATCCTCGCCAAATACGATACCAACTTTGCTCCGGAACGCATAGAGTTTCTGGGCAATTCCGAATATATTTACCTGAAAGGGCTGGATGTCCAGGAACGAACGGAGGCTATTGACCGGCTCATGTCTGCACATCCGGCAGCACTTGCTTTTTCGGTTCAGGTAGACCCCGATTTTATCAAAGAGAATTTTATCGTTCCCGCCAGGCAATATGATATCCCGCTCATGCAGGCCCACGAGCAGACGTCATTTGCCACGACTTCGCTGGTTTCCTATCTGAATGTAGAACTGGCCGAGCGGGAGACGCGCCACGGCGTACTCGTAGAAGTCTCCGGTGAGGGCGTTCTCATCATCGGAGAGAGCGGCGTCGGCAAGAGTGAATGCGTTGTCGAGCTCATCAAACGCGGCAACCGTCTGGTGGCGGACGACGCGGTGGAAATCCGAAAAGTGTCCCGTAAAACGCTGGTCGGCTCCGCACCGGACAATATCCGGCACTTTATTGAGCTGCGCGGCATCGGCATTGTAGATGCCCGCCGTCTGTTCGGTATGGGCGCCGTCAAAATGACCTCGCAGATCAATCTGGTTATTTCTCTCGAGGCATGGGACGAGACCAAAGCCTACGAACGGATGGGAATCAACGACGAAAAAATGGATATCCTCGGCATCAAGGTGCCGCTTTACACCGTTCCGGTCAGTCCGGGACGAAATCTTGCCATCATCATTGAGACAGCTGCGCTGAACAATCGTCTCAAAAAGATGGGACACAACTCGGCAAAAGAACTTCTGAAAAATCTGGGTATGTACGATGACGCGGAGGAAATCTCCGAGAACGAAGATCCAGACGATATTTGGCATACGCAATAATACCTTCTTAAGAAAGGGAGGAAAAAATATGTACAGTGTAGGAATTGATCTCGGCGGAACCAATATCGCCGCAGGTATCGTAGATCTCGACAATTATAAAATCGTCGGCAAGGCATCGGTCCCCACCGATCTCCCACGCTCGGCAGAGGAAATCGCGGTCTCTATTAAACAGGCGACCCTTATGGCTGCTGTAGAGGCCAGCGTCCTCATGGACGATGTTGTTTCTGTTGGAATCGGTACACCGGGTGCCGTTACTTCCGGCGGAGTCGTTGAATTTGCCGGCAACCTCGGCTTTGTCGATACGCCGCTCGGCAAATTGGTCTCCGACCAAATTGAAAAGGATACCTTCGTCGGAAACGATGCCAACTGCGCTGCTCTGGGCGAACAGGTTGCGGGCTGTGGAAACGGCGTTGCCAACCTGGTAATGGTTACCCTGGGAACCGGTGTCGGCGGCGGCATTATCATCAACAATAAGCTCCTGACCGGCGTCAATGGTGCGGCCGGTGAAATTGGCCACATGGTCATCCAGATGAATGGCGAGGCCTGTACCTGCGGCCGCTCGGGCTGCTTTGAGGCCTATGCCTCTGCAACTGCCCTTATCCGGGAGACCAAAGATGCCCTTATTCGCGACCGCACGAAGTCCAGCCTTATCTGGAAACTGATTGACGGTGCTATGGAGAACGTCAACGGTAAAGTGCCGTTCGACGCAGCAGATGAGGGAGACAAAATTGCAAAAGGGGTCGTCGAAGAATACATCCATTACCTCGGCATTGGATGCGCCAACCTCATCAACATCTTCCAGCCGGATGTACTCTGCATTGGAGGCGGCATCAGCAAACAGGGCGACACTCTCATCAAGCCCCTGCGCAAGGTGATCGATGAAGAACAGTTCACCAAGAACTCCAAGAAAAAGACCAAAATCTGTGAAGCGACTCTCGGCAACGATGCCGGAATCATCGGAGCGGCTCTGCTCTATCGGCAGAAATAAGCTTGCCGAATGAACACCGCAGAGATATAATTATCCGAAACGACATCCAAGGAATACGGGAGGAATCGGCCAACATGTATGAGAATATTCTTGCTGCAGCAGAGCAGGCAGGCTGTGCCGCAGTTCAGAATGCGGAACTGAAAAAGTATACAGCTTTTAAAATCGGCGGACCCGCAGCACTGCTGCTGGAACCGGGCAGTTCAGATGAGCTGGAGGCCGTGCTGAAGGCATGCAGCCGGGAAAAGGTCAAACCGCTGATTCTCGGCCGCGGCAGCAACGTCCTGGCTCCGGATGAGGGCATTAATAATGTTGTCATCGTAATGGGAGACCGGTTCTCCAAAATAGAATACTGCGGAAACAATATGGTCAAGGCTCAGGCAGGTGCATCTCTTATCCGCGTCTGTCGGTTCGCATTGGAGTACAGGCTGAGCGGACTTGAATTTGCCTTCGGAATTCCCGGCTCCGTCGGCGGCGGCATCTATATGAATGCAGGTGCCTACGGCGGTGAAATGAAAGACGCAGTGCTTGCGGTCAATTATATGGACTACGAGGGCAACCGCGGCTCCTGGGCCAACAAAGAGTGCGGCTTCTCTTATCGGCACAGCAATTTTATGGAGAAAGACCTTATTATTACTTCCGTTGTCTATCTGCTGGATGAACAGGATCCTGATGTCATTAAGAGCAAAATGGACGGTCTTATGGAACGCCGCCGCTCGAAGCAGCCTCTGGAGTATCCCAGCGCCGGAAGCACCTTCAAACGTCCGGAAGGGTACTATGCCGGAAAGCTCATACAGGACAGCGGGTTGCAGGGGAAAACCATCGGCGGGGCTCAGGTCAGCACCAAACATGCCGGCTTTATCATCAATGTCGGAAATGCAACCGCAAAAGATGTCAAAGATCTGATTGCCTTTGTGCAGAAGACGGTTTACGAAAAATTCCAGGTGCACCTGGAGCCGGAAGTCCGTATTCTCGCAAATCAATAACAGAATATTGAATTCGGCCGTGTCCGCTTTTGCGGACATGGCCCTTTTTTTCTTTCCGTCTTTCTGGATCGCTGGTATAATAGTATCCGCACAGAAAGGGGGAGATTACATGGAATTTCTCGTTGTTACCGGTCTGTCCGGCGCCGGGAAATCAAAGGCCATGGAAATGCTGGAGGATATCGGTTTTGTCTGTATTGACAACCTTCCTCCCAAGCTGCTGCCGTCCCTGGGCCAAATTCTGGAAGCCAGTGAGTCGGCCGCAAGAACGGCCGTTGTGGTAGACGCCCGCTCAGGAGCTTCCTATAAAAACCTTTCCCATTCGCTCCAGGAGCTGAATCAACAGCATATTGACTATAAGCTCTTATTTATTGACTGCGCGGACGATGTCCTGCTGCGCCGCTACAGCGAAACCCGGCGCCGTCACCCGCTGGCCAAAAAGTACCGCAACTCTCTGAAAGAAGCCGTTGCGGCGGAGCGGGAGATGATGGACCCCCTGAAACAGGAGGCAGATTATATCATAGACACCACCGGCATGGAAGCACGCCAGCTGAAAGACAGAATTGCTGCGCTGTTTGCCGGAAGTGTAGAAAATACATTGCAGGTGCAGTGCATTTCATTTGGGTTTAAATATGGCATTCCTCCGGACGCCAATATCGTATTCGACATGCGCTGCCTTCCGAACCCGTTTTATATCCCGGAACTCAGGACGAAAACCGGTATGGACCCGGAGGTCTACGACTACGTCATGAGCTTTGAATCTTCCCGAACGCTTCTGCAGAAAATGGCAGATATGATCGACTATTCCCTTCCCCTCTATCTGAAACAGGGGAAGAGCGACATTGTGCTGGCCTTCGGCTGCACCGGCGGGCAGCACCGCTCTGTGACATTCGCCGAGGCGGTCTACCGGCACCTGAAAGAGCGAGGCGTTCGGGTCAGTGTTCTGCACCGGGACGCCGTTAAAAACAGCAATGAAGTGAAATCTAGAGAGGAATAACATTGTCGTTTGCACAGAAGGTAAAAACGGAACTGCTGGACCGGGACGCCGACATGGCGGAAGAGGAAATTGAAAAAGACTGCTGTCACCATGCGGAACTATACGGTCTTTTCCTGTTTACCAGATATTTCAGCGTTTCCGAAATGGGTATGAAAACGGAATACCGCAATCTGGCGGAAAAATATACCGAAGGGGTCCGAGAACTGGTCGGCCGCCCGCCGAAAGCGGAGCAGTCTGCGGCCGGAAACTGGCGCATTACCGTAACCGAACCGGAAGACCGGCTCAAAATTCTGGACGCCTTCGGCTACAGCGGCGACGAGGTAAACCGCCGGCTGAATCGCGCAAACCTTGAATATGACTGCGACTACGGCGCTTTCCTTCGCGGTGCCTTTCTCTCCTGCGGTACCATTACGGACCCGGAGAAAGACTACCATGTGGAATTTGTTCTGTCTCACAAAGTGCTGTGTGAAGACCTTATGACTCTGCTCCGCGAGCTGGACCTGCGTCCGAAATATATCCGCCGCAATGGGGCACATGTCATTTATTTCAAAGACAGTGAAAATATTGAAGACCTGCTGACCATGATGGGCGCTACGGAGTCTTCGCTTCATCTAATGGGGGCAAAGGTCTACAAAGATATGCGCAACAAAGTCAACCGGCGCATGAATTTTGAAAATGCCAACTCTTCCCGCGCTTTTGATGCCGCCTACCGGCAGATCGAGGCTATCCGCTATATCCGCGACCGCCATGGATGGGAATATTTCCCGCCCGACCTCCGGGAACTTGCAAAAATCCGTTTGGAAAATCCGGAATACACGTTAAAGGAGCTGGCCGATTCTCTGTCGGTCTCCATCTCCAAATCCGGCGTCAATCACCGCATGAAAAAAATTGTCCAGATGTATGAATCCATGAAAGAAGAGGACACGGAAATCGGATGAAAAGGAGGCGCACGCCATGGCATTTGTTCATTTGCATGTTCACAGCGAATACAGCCTGCTGGACGGCGCCTGCCGTATCAAAGAACTGGTTCAGCACGCAAAAGAACTGGGAATGGACGCGCTGGCTGTCACAGACCACGGTGTCATGTATGGGGCCGTGGAATTCTATCAGACAGCTGTCGCCGCAGGAATCAAGCCGATTATCGGGTGTGAGGTCTATGTGGCAGAGGGGGACCACACGGAAAAGGGGACTCCCGCATCCAACAACCGGTACCACCTTATTCTTCTCTGCGAAAATGAGGAGGGCTACCGCAATCTTATCAAACTGGTCTCCCTGTCTTTTACCGAGGGCTTTTACCGCAAGCCCAGAGTGGACAAAGAGCTTCTTCGCCGTTATTCCAAGGGGCTGATTGCACTTAGCGGCTGCCTCGCCGGCGAAGTAGATCAGCGGCTTCTGTCCGGGGACTACGAAGGTGCCCGGCAGACGGCATTGGAGTACAAGGATATTTTTGGGCCGGACTGTTATTATCTGGAACTTCAGAACCACGGGCTTTCGGAAGAGCTGAAGCTGCTGCCGCAGAAAATTCGCCTGGCCAAAGAAACGGGAATTCCGCTTGCCGCGACAAATGACGTCCATTATATTCGGAAAGAAGATGCCCGGACGCAGCAGATTCTCGTCTGCATTCAGACAAACCACACGCTGAACGAGGACACCGGCATGGGGTTCCAGGGTGAGGAGTATTATCTGAAATCGGAACAGGAAATGCGCGAACTGTTTGCGCATTCTCCTGCGGCGGTGGACAATACCGCCAAAATTGCGGAACGCTGCAATGTCAAATTTGAGTTCGGAAAGACCAAACTTCCCCATTTTGAAGTGCCGGACGATTTTACGCATGCCGGCTATCTCCGCTCGCTGGCGGAAGCCGGCTTTGTGCGCCGGTATGGGAACCAGGCGGACCCGTCTTATCGGGAGCGGCTGGACTATGAGCTGGGCGTTGTCGACCAGATGGGATATACCGACTATTATCTCATCGTATATGATTTCGTCCACTATGCAAAATCGCAGCAGATTCCGGTTGGGCCGGGCAGAGGGTCCGGGGCAGGCAGTATTATTGCCTATTGTATTGGCATCACGGATATCGACCCAATGAAATACAACCTTCTGTTTGAGCGGTTCCTGAACCCGGAGCGGGTCTCTATGCCGGACTTCGACATTGACTTTGACTATGAGCGGCGCGGCGAGGTTATCGACTACGTCATTCGAAAATATGGAGAGGACCATGTGGCGCAGATTGTTACATTTGGAACTCTCGCAGCGCGCGCCGCCATTCGGGACGTCGGACGTGTCCTCAATATCTCTTATGCAAAAGTTGACGCGGTAACGCGCTGTATTCCCTGGCGGCTTGCCCACGACCTGGATGCTGCTGTTGCCAGCTCCAGAGAACTTCAGAACATGATCCGTGAGGACACGGAAGTACGGGACCTCATTGAAAATGCACGAAAAATAGAAAATATGCCGCGGCATACTTCTACCCACGCGGCCGGCGTTGTCATTACAGCGGACCCGGTAGACACCTATGTTCCTCTGGCGTCCCGGGACGGCATGCCGGTTACCCAGTACACGATGACGCAGCTGGAAGAGCTGGGCCTTCTGAAAATGGATTTTCTGGGACTTCGAACCCTTACCGTCATTGACAGCTGCGAAAAAATGGTCCGTCGAAAAGAGCCTGCTTTTTATTCGCAGAACATCCAGGACCACGACCCGGAGACTTACGCTATGTTCGGACGGGGCGAGACAGAAGGGGTCTTTCAGTTTGAGTCCTCCGGTCTGAAAAACGTGCTGACCCAGTTTCGCCCGGAGAGCATCGAAGACCTGACGGCGCTGACGTCCCTTTACCGTCCTGGCCCAATGGATTCCATTCCCACCTATCTGAAAAATCGGAAAAATCCTTCCGCAATTCACTATAAGACGCCGGAACTTGCTGAAATTCTAGATGTCACCTATGGCTGTATCGTGTATCAGGAACAGGTTATGCAGATCTGCCGTCGTCTGGCGGGCTACTCTTTTGGGCATGCAGATATTGTCCGCCGCGCCATGGCGAAAAAAAAGCACGATGTCATGGAAAAAGAGCGGACCAATTTTGTGGAGGGCTGTGTCGGAAACGGAATAGACCGTTCTGCGGCTAACTCCATTTTTGACGATATGATCTCATTTGCCTCCTATGCCTTCAACAAGTCGCATGCGGTCTGCTATGCAACGCTTGCCTATCGGACTGCCTATTTGAAGTGCCACTATCCGGCGGAGTTCCTGGCAAGCCTTCTCACCAGTGTGCTGGAATCCACGGACAAAGTGGTGGAATACATGGCGGAGTGCAAACGGATGGGTATTTCTGTGCTCCGTCCGGACATCAATCGCAGTTTTGCGCAGTTTACCGTCGAGGACAAAAAAATTCGCTTTGGTCTGCTGGCTATCAAAGGGCTTGGACGCGGGCTCATCCAGTCTATTGTGCGGGAACGGGAGGAAAACGGCCCGTTTACCGACTTTTATGAATTTCTGAAACGGGTACAGGGCAGAAATTTCAATCGGAAAGCTGCGGAAAGCCTGATCAAAAGCGGAGCTTTGGACGGGCTGGGTGCCAACCGCCGGCAGATGATGGCCGCTCTTCCGGACATTCTGGCAGAACTGGATTCCTACCGCAGAAGCAATGTGGAAGGACAGATCAGCCTGCTGGACCTCGCCGGCGGAGGGGAAAATGCCGTACGGCATACCGAACTTCCCGATCTGGAAGAATACCGCTTTTCCGACCTGCTCTCCTTTGAAAAAGAGGCGGTGGGAATGTATCTCTCCGGCAATCCCATGCAGGCATATGAGCCAATTCGCAGGAAGCTGAATCCCAATCCAATTTATGAAATGCTGGACGCCTCCGAAGACGGCACATCAAAATTTCATGACAATGACAGTGTTGTGCTTCTCGCCATGGTAACGGGCGTCCGTGTGCGTCTGACCCGCAGTAATGCTACTATGGCAGCTGCAACGGCAGAAGATCTGACCGGTGCCATCGGAATTACGGTGTTTCCTCGTACCTATCAGGAATCCGGCAGACTGCTGGAGGAGGGGGCTGTCCTCCTCATCCGGGGCCGTCTTCAGGTACGGGAGGAAGAGCGTCCCAATGTGCTTGTCTCGTCGCTGGAGCCCTGTCCCTCCGAAGAGGAGGTCGGAAAGGCGGCAGGGCCCCAAAGGCGCCCGCCCAGGAAACACAAATATACAGGCCTGTTTCTCCGGTTTCCTTCCGCGGAAGACCCCTCCGTCAGCCGGGCAGATCTGCTGATGGACATCTTCTCCGGTGGTCCTCATGCGGTCTATTACTATTATAAAGATACCAATCACTATGAGAGGAAGACGCACTCGGGCGGCATTCAGGTCAGTGACGGCCTGCTGGGGGAACTTCGCAGAATTCTCGGGAAGGAAAATGTGATTTTTCGCTGACTTTTGAGCTGAAAATTCCAGCAGTCATTCTGCTTGGTTGACTTTAGGCTGTTTTGGTGACATAATTTTATTCTCAGACATCCTGTTGAGGGAGGAATTACGATGAAAACCATCGGAGTATTGACGTCCGGAGGCGACGCACCGGGCATGAACGCCGCAGTTCGTGCAGTAGTTCGAACCGGCGTGGAAAATGATATGCGTGTCCTTGGTATCTATAATGGATACGAGGGACTGATGTCCGGCGACATTGCCGAAATGAACCTTCGTACCGTCTCCAATATCATTCAGCGCGGCGGCACGGTTCTCCGCACAGCACGCAGTCCTGAATTTAAAACGGAGCGCGGACGTCAGAAAGCATTGGCCACCTGTGAACGCTATGGCATTGAGGGCCTGGTCGTTATTGGCGGCGACGGTTCTTTCCGCGGAATGCGCGACCTTGCCTCGGACGGCATTGTCTGTGTAGGCCTGCCGGGCACCATTGACAACGACATCTCTTCTACCGAATTTACAATCGGTTTTGATACCGCGGTCAATACGGTTATGCACATGGTTGACCAGGTCCGAGACACTACAGAGTCCCATTCCCGGTGCTCGGTTGTCGAAGTTATGGGTCGGAAAGCCGGTTATATTGCTCTTGAGTCCGGCATTGCAGTTGGCGCAACCTCTATTCTTCTGCCGGAGTTCGAGTACGACTTTGACCTGGACGTCGTAGAGCGAATGAAATATACGATCAGCACCGGAAAACAGCACTTTATCATTATCGTTGCAGAGGGCTGTGGAGACGCTACCGACATGGCAAAACGAATTCAGGCGGCTACAGGCGTTGAATCCCGCGCGACGATCCTCGGCCATGTCCAGCGCGGAGGTTCCCCGACGGTTCGGGACCGCGTTCTTGCATCCCGCATGGGCAACTATGCGGCACGTCTTCTGCGGGACGGCCATGAAAGCCGGGTTGTCGGAATTCAGCACGAGGAAATTGTCGACTTCGGTATTACGGAGGCACTCAGCATGGAGAAATCCATTGACATTGACCTCTACCGGATGGCTCATGAAATTTCCATCTGATTTTTCGCTTTTCTCAGGGATCTGTCGATGCGGCAGGTCCCTTTTTCGCTATTTCTTTTCAGATTCGGAGGATATACTATGAAAAAAGCAATGACCATCTTTTATGAGGTGGGTTCCAATATCTATGTCAATCTCACCAACCGGTGCCCAAATAACTGTGAATGGTGCGTACGCAATGAGACGGATGAAATGGATGGTGAGAATTCTCTCTGGCTTGCCCATGAGCCGTCGGTCGCGGAAGCAGAAGAAGCTTTTGACCGTCTCGATATGAGCCGCTATCAGAGTATTGTCTTCTGCGGGTTTGGGGAGCCAACGGAACGGCTGGATGATCTGCTTGAGCTGGCCAAATACATGAAGAGCAAATGCAGCAATCCCATACGCATCAATACCAATGGACTGGCGGACCTCCAATATGGAGAGCCTACGGCGCACAAACTGGCGGGCATAATAGATGCGGTCTCCATCAGCCTGAATTATCCGACGGAAGAAGAGTACACTCGTATGTGTCATCCAAAATTTGGAAAAGAGGCCTATGAGGCGTTAAAACGGTATGCAGTGGACTGCAAAAAGTATGTCCCAAGCGTGACCATGACGGTTGTGGACGTTATTGGACCGGAAAAAGTAGAGGCGTGCCGAAAAATCTGTGAGGAACTCGGCGTCCAGTACCGTGTCCGGACGTTCATATAATGTTCGAAAATTTGTACCAATTTATACAACTTATACAAATACTTTTCACAATGTGAAAAAATAATTGAAAATCAATTGACTTTCCCAGATGAGAATGCTATATTGAAGATGCAGAAAGGAAAAGTCCTAAAGCAAAAGAAAAACGCAGAACGCGAAGAAAGGAATGAGTCCAATGGGCGAAGAAGAGGTGTCCGTGCAGTAAGGCTCGGAAGCTCAAACGGAAATAACTGTTATCCGTCCAAGTATTAGTGTACAAGGAAAAGGAATTAAGAAGACAGTTATCAGTTCCAGTGCTTCGCATTTCTTTGGGTTTCTGAGACTGAACCACAAGCAAAAAGGAAATTGATATAAATTTGTTCGCAAATTTCAATAGAACGAATTTAGAAAGTGGTGAGTCCGAAAGAGACGTCAAGTTTCGGACCGACTTCGGAAAGCCGGCCGAATCCATATAGAAAGGTTTGATTTGGAATAAAGAACCTTGTTCTCAAATTCCTGCAGATGAAATTTTCTCAGATCTCTCCTCAGGGTTGACCGAAATCACCCATTCAAGTTGAGATCGACGTAATTGATCAAAAAAATTATTTGTTACGATCGGAAAAATTTCCAGGAACAGATTCTGGGAGAGTTCTGATTCGGAAAACATCTTAGACAACAGGAAAGTACCACTAAGATTATCAATTCAGTTTTTTGAACATTATAAAAATTTAGAGTAAAGGGTGAGTCCTAAGTACAGTTTAAATAACTGAAAAATTGAACAAGGAATTGAAATTACTGGTTCAATCGGAGGACACTCCAATGTTCTAGAAAAATCGGGAGGCAGTCGCAGTAGCGACTGCCTCTTTTTTGTCCTTTGATTTTTTCTGGAAACTGTCCATTGACCGGATGGACCCCAGCGCTTACAATAAGGTCCATACTGAATTGGAGGAACAAACTGCCCTATGAAACGAATTTTGACCATCCAGGATATCTCCTGCGTCGGGAAATGTTCCCTGACGGTGGCACTTCCGGTGCTGTCGGCTGCCGGTTTGGAGACCTGTGTCCTTCCGACGGCGGTACTTTCCTGCCATACCGGATTCTCGAGTTTTACCCTTCACGACCTCACTCCTGACATCGCAGGAATTGAGCGCTCGTGGGAACAGGAACACTTCTCGTTTGACGCGGTTTATACCGGCTATCTCAGCTCGGCGGAGCAGGTCAGCCTGGTGCAGGATATCGTGAAGCGTTTCCTGCGGCCTGGCGGGCTTTTTCTTGTAGACCCCGCAATGGCAGATCACGGAAAGCTTTATCCTGGTTTTGACATGCAGTTTGCCCATACGCTCGGGGGGCTCTGCCGGTCGGCCGATGTGGCGGTCCCGAATCTTACGGAGGCGGCTATGATTCTGAATCAGCCCTACCGGGAGAGCGGATATGAACGCAGCTATATTCAGGGACTCCTCAAGGGGCTGACGGACATGGGCAGCCGCGCTGCTGTTATCACCGGTGTTTCGTTTGACGAGGAACACCTCGGGGCTATGGCCTACGATTCGAGTACCGACGAATTTTATGAACACTACACGAAAAAAATAGAGCAGTCCTTTCATGGGACCGGCGACCTGTTTGCGTCATCTGTCACTGCATCACTCATGCGGGGAAAGAATCTGCAGGATGCGCTTCGGGTGGCAACGGAGTTTACGCTGGCGAGCATTGAGAAGACGAGGGCGGACTCCAATCCCAACTGGTACGGGGTCAACTTTGAAGAGGCCATTCCATACTTCTTAGAACTTCTGAACGAATAATCTGGACGGCAGTTCGCTTTCCTACAATTGCTGATCCAAATTAGGGTGTAAAGTATAAACATCAAGACCAATTATATTGTAAGACAATGGTGTCGAGGCTGTTCGCTTCGACACCATTTTTTGATTGTTGATCAGGAGGAATTTGCCATGAGCACTGCCACCACTTCGTATCCGTCCGCTGCATCGGTCACCTTTAATGCCCTTCCTTTTGAAGAGCAGAAGGCCCATTTCCTGGACGTCGCCAAACGTGCACTCCCTTACTGGGGATATCCGGAGGACTCCTCCTTTAAACTGCTCAATATCACCGAGAACGCGACTTATCTGATCTCCCATGAGGGGTATGAGAAAATGATCATGCGCGTCCATCGCCTGGACTATGCTTCGGTCAACTCTATCAAGACCGAGCAGGCGTGGATCCGCGCCATCCAGAAGGACACCGATCTGAAGCTTCCGACCCCGATCCCGGCCAAAAACGGGCAGAACGTCATCACCATTGAGACCCCGGAGATGAACGAGAAGCGCAATGTAGTCTGCTTTACTTTCGAGGCCGGCAAATCGCCGTCTGACTCGCAGGACGATACCGAGGCCATCAGCAATCTTGGCGTCATCTGTGAGAAAATTCCAAATGCCATCACACTGCCGACGTTCAAAGCGGCTTCCGTTGTTTATGATACCGTCAATTCCCACAAGCCGAAGGGAAAGATGAAACTGACAGAGAACGACTGCAGACTGTACCAGAAACTCGGCGAAATTGCCGCGACGCTGCACAAGCAGGGCGAAACCTGGAAGCGCCCGGAGTATTTCGAGCGTATTTCCTGGGACTGGGACGGTACCTTCGGGCCGGGCTGGAACAACTACTATGGCAAGCACTACCGGGACTGCGACTTCCTGAGTGAGCGTGACTGCGAAGCCATCGACTCCTGTGTCTATCTCATGCAGAAACGCATTGAGGCCTATGGCAAAGACCCGTCCCGCTACGGTCTGATCCACTCGGATCTCCGTATGTCCAACCTCCTGGAAAACGGGGACGACATCACCGTCCTGGACTTCGATGATTTCGGCCAGGGCTGGTATCTTACCGACATCGCCGGTATCGTCGGCTTCATGGAGCACCGCCCCGATCTGGATGATATCCTCGACCAGGCACTGATCGGCTACCAGAAAGTCCGCAAACTGACCGATGACGATATCCGCGAAGTTCCGACGTTCGTTATGATGCGCCGCATCGGCCTCATTGAGTGCCTGCAGTATCATCTGAACAATGTTGATGAGGGCAGCGGCGAGAATGCAGAGATTACGCCGGAAATCATGGCGTTCTTCTGCAAAGGCACTGTTATGCTCTGCCGCAGATATATTAAGAAATTCAAAGATATGCCGCTCGCTTCCCCGGTCGCGGAATAAGGGGGCGGGAGAATGAAATCGGATAAAGCAGTATCCAATTATAACGAACAGATAGAAGAACAGACACAGTTTGTCTCCGACCAAATCCACGAGGTCATCGGCACCATCGGCCCGAGAGAATCAGGTTATGAGAGTGAACATAAGGCACAGGACTATGTCGCCGACCTGATGGAGGACACGGCGGACAAGGTGGAAAAAGAGCCGATGTCCATGCACCCACACGCCTTTATGGGCTGGGTGCCGATTGACGGCAGCCTGATGACCATCGCATCCCTCATCCTCATTCTGCTTCTGTTCAATGTCTTCACCGGCACCGCCTGGAAGTGGATTATGCTGGTCTGCACGGTTATCTCCGTAGTCTGCATTGTGGGCGAATTCCTGCTCTATAAAGAGATGCTGGACCCGCTGTTCCCGAAGAAAGACTCCTATAATGTTGTCTGCACACGAAAGGCGGCAGGGGAGACCAAACGCCGGATCGTCTTTTCCGGCCATATCGATTCCGCCTATGAGTGGCACTATACCTATCTTGGCGGCGGCCATCTTCTCACATTTGTAATTGCCTATTCCATCATCTCTCTGGTGGCAAATCTCGTCATGGACATCCTGGTCCTCTGCGGCGTCTCAGCAGCACCGCTGATTGTTATCATGAAGATCCTGGCCATTGCCTCTCTGCCGGCATTCATTGCAGTTCTGTTCTTTCTGAAATGGAATCTCTGCGTCCCGGGCGCCAACGACAACCTGACCGGCGTCTTTGCCTCCATGGCGGTGATGCGTTTCCTGGACAAGAACGATATCCGCTTTGAGAACACGGAGGTCATCTCCATGTCGACTTCCGGAGAGGAAGCCGGTCTCCGCGGCGCCAAAGCCTTTGCCAAGGCGCACGCCAAAGAGTATGAGGAGAGCGGTGTCGAGACCATCTGTATCTGTACCGACACGCTGCGCGACTTTGACGACATGGGCATTTACAACAAGGATATGTCCGGCACTGTCAAACTGGACGCAGAGACGGCAGATCTTGTCCGCCGTGCTTCACAGGAAGTCGGTCTGGATCTCCCTTATGCAAATGTATTCTTCGGTTCCTCCGATGCGGCTGCGCTCGCCCAGGGCGGGATGAAAGCCTGCTGCCTCGCCGCTATGGATCCGACTCCGGCGCGCTACTACCATACCCGCCTGGACACCCCCGATAACCTCGATCCAAAGACTATTTCCGCCGGTATCAAGACTCTGATTGAGACGGCTTTCCTGTTCGATGCAGGGGAGCTCCACGCAAAATAAGATCCACTCTATGTGCCTGTAACGGAGTATGTGTGAAAAAGCACGTACTCCGTTTTTTCATGAAAGATTTTTCATTTAGACATTGCGAAACCCGTGCAATGTGACTATTATATGTAGAGTGATTATTTCGCAATTTATGGAAAAGGAGTCTCGCAAGCATGGAACGAGTTCAGGACGAACCGTTGGTCTCTGTAATTGTCTCGGTTCATAACGCAGAAGATACGCTTGGACGCTGCCTCCGCAGCATCTGCGGACAGACTTATCCCAATCTGGAAATCATTGTTTCCGACGCGGCATCCACCGATGACTCGGCAGACATCGCCAGACGGTTTGCAGAAGAGGATGGACGCATCCGTATTGTCTCCTCCAGCGCAGAGCACTACTATACTGCCTATAATGTCGGAATCGACTTCAGTACCGGCGCCTATGCCATTTTTGTCGATGCAGGCGACTACCTTTCCGTTGACACGGTGAAAACCTGTGTGGACCGTGTCAGGGAACGTCCGGCTCAAATTGTCTGTTTCGGCTATTCTCTGGTGGATGAAAACGGCGCCGTAACCGGACGGGTTCTCCCAAGCCACTGCAGCGACTATTTTCGCGGCGAACGGGTTCAGACGGAGTTCCTGCCGAGACTGGTCTGCATAGACCCGGAGTCCGGCATTAAAACCGGCCTTGCCATGAATTCACATTGTGCCATGTTCTCACTGCCTCTGATCAACCGGACCGAATGGCAGTTTGACATCGACAGTCTGTCGGACATCTATTCCCTTCTGCTGCTCTATAAAGATGTCAGCGCCGTTGATGTCGTCCAGGAAGCGCTCTACTGCTATTCCGAGAACAAGGAGCCGACGCACTGCCGAAAAGATTTCACTACGGTCCGCGGCGACTTCGAACGGGATATCTCCGCATGCCGCCAAATCGGCTACAACAATATGGTGGAGAAAGCACTGCGGTATTATTTTCTTCTCTCAACTTCGGATATTATTTCCAACATCCGTCAGTCGGATCTGCCATCCAAAATTCGACGCAGAATGCTCCACGACATTCAGCACGACTCGCTTTTGAAAAAGTGTATGGGGCAGATTAAAAATGATGAGATGGACGGGGAAATCCGTGAGACGTTCCACCGCATTCAGAAACATCAGCGCATTCATGTGCATTAAATCGGCTATACGAACAAGTACCCTCCTTACCGGACGCTCGGTAAGGAGGGCATTTTTTGGAACGATCCGTTAGAAAAGCAGCTGACTGAATCCGATAACGACAACTATTGTACGGGATTCATAGATCTTGTATAATGAATGCAAGCGATATGTTTGTCTTTTTGTGGGAAATGCTGGCTGACCGCAGAACGGTCAAGGAGAAGATATGAAACTGCAAGCATTAATCGACGACCGCGACAAAACCGCGGACTGGATGGTGGAGGACATCACCCACGTCTGCAAAGACTTTGAAAAACGGGAACCGGGTTCCAAAGGGGAGGAACAGGCATGTGAGTACATGGCCGGTCTCTGCCGGGACGAATACGGCTGTGACAATGTAAAAGTCGAGTCCTTCCAGGAGAACCCCTACTCCTTCTTTGGATGGATGTGGATCACTTTTTCGCTGATGTTCCTGGGCGTCATTCTCTTTTTCACAGGTGCCCATCTCATCTCGCTCATCCTCTATGCATTCGGCTGGCTCATTGCGCTGCTCCAGTTCGGCGGCTATTTCAAGTTTGTGGACCGGCTGTTCCCGGAGAAGACAGGGCATAATATGACGGCGACCAAAAAGCCGACCGGAACGGTAGAGCGCCGCATTCTCTTTAACGGACACTGCGACGCGGTCTGGGAGTGGCCGGTCAACTATAAGCTCGGCGGCATCGGGTTTGAATCGCACATGGTAATCTCGGCTCTCGGCACGCTGTATTATATGGCAATTGCTATTTGTGCCATCGCGGGCTATGGCTGCTTTACCCGGGTGGCCACCGACGGCGTCCTCTTTAAGATGGCGCTCTGGGGCTTCCTGTTCTTCCCATTCTGGGTCGGGATGTATCTCATGTGGAATCGCCATCGCATTGTAGACGGCGCCAACGATAACCTCTCTGGCTGCTATATGGGACTTGCCATTCTCAAAGAGCTGAAGGAGAAGGGGATTGACCTTGAGCACACCGAGGTCGGCGTTATCATCACCGGATCGGAAGAGGCGGGCCTCCGCGGGGCCAAAGCCTGGGCAGAGGCACATAAGGGAGAATACGATGACGTTCCGACTTTCATCTATTCCTATGACACTATTTACGATCCGAAATATCTGATGGCGAATTACCGAGATCTCAATGGCACCGTGAAAACCGATAAAGAAGCCAACGACCTGTTTGTCGAATGTGCCAACGAGCTCGGCTATAAGTGCAAAAAGGGCTGGGTCCCGCCGCTCGGCGGAGCCACTGATACAGCGGCTTTCACGCAGGCGGGCTTCCGTTCCGGCGGCATTACCGGTCTGAACCACAAGCTGGAAAATTACTACCACACCCGCAGAGACTCCTATGACAATATGAACAAACAGGGGCTTGCGGAATGCTATGCCATATCCGTCAAAGTACTGGAAAAGTTTGACGAGGGCGCGAAACAAATCTGAATCCGTCAAAAAAACCGGCGGTTTTGAGCAAACCGCCGGTTTCCGTCAATTATGCGACAATTTTACCATAATTTTTACAGATTCGGTAGAAGTTGTGGTTGAAATCACGTATAATGAGAGCGTATTCAAATACAACAATAAAGGAGGAATGTAAGAATGCCCGAAAAGCAAAAAAAGAAATTCGAGTGGTGGTGGCTTGTACTGCCTATCGTTTATCTTCTATTCTTCACATTTGGATTTCCGAACAATCTGATCGGCTCGACTTGGCCTACACTGAACAATGAACTTGGATTTAGTCTTGGCGGTGTTTCCACCGTCTTTATGATTATTTCTATTGGTAATATTATCGCTTCTTTTACAAGTGATAAAATTATTCGTTCATTGGGACATGCAAAAGTAGTCGCATTAGGGTTGATACTGACAATTATTGCGGTAATTGGTTGGGCTTTTTCAACCTCATTCATTGTGTTCTGCTGTTTTGCATTACCGTTTGGCTTTGGTGCAGGCTGGGGTGTTGCTGCAACCAATAATTACATGGTTGACCATTATCGTGCGTTCCATTTAAGCATGGTAAACTGTGTTTGGGCTGGCGGTGCTGCAGTTGGTGGATTAGTTATAAAAAAAGCAAATAGCTATGTCTCTGCGTTTATCAGTATTGCAATAGTTGTTGCAGTAGTTTTAGTAATCTTGCTTATCAATGCAAGACGTTGGAAACAAGTTCCACCTATAGAAGTGGAGGAAGAACATAAACAAAAAGAAGAGGAAGCGAACAGCAAGCCAATAACTATGAAGGATGCAATTGTTGTTCCTGGTGTTATTGCTGCAATGTTTGCCTTATTTCTTTATGCATCCATTGAAAATGTAAACAATACAAATGCTACAAACTATTTATTTAATGTTCTAGGCGCTCCTGAAAAAAATTCGGCTGGCATGGTATTCTTCATTGGCCTTGCTGCTGGGCGTTTTGTAACAGCATTTGCAACACTTAAATTAAGTGATCGCACTTTGGCTCGAATCGGAGAAGCTATCATGCTCGTCGGCTCTATCTTTATGTTAGCTGCTAGCCATAGCGTGACAGCTACACTAATTGCGATTGCCATTGTAGGTGTAGGTTGTGCGCCTATCAATCCGATGATTGTACACTCTGCGCCAGATAACTTTGGTAGGAAATATTCTCAAGCGGCTATTGGTCTTATCTTGACGATGTCCAATATTGGTAATCTTCTTATGCCAAAGCTGTTTAACCTTGTTGCTGATCATACTAGTATCGGTTATAAATTCTATCCGATTTATGTTTTGATTCTTTGCATTCTTCTTGCTATCGTTTTTGAAGTTCTTCAAGTCCGTTCCAGGAAGAACAAAACGCAGGCAGCCTGAAAATTGAAATTGAACGTTCAGAGAACCTGAGCCAAGCAGGTCCTTCTGGTAAATGAGGAACCGCCCTGTACCGAAATTCCGGTACAGGGCGGTTCCTCTGTCAAATTGGAGAAGACGAGCAGAATGGATTATTTTTTGCTCGCGAGTTTGGAGTATTTAGCGACGTAAACAGTGCGCTCCAGCGCAACGCCTGCAAACATCAGCGTGCTGGCATTATCTACCAGACCTGCATAAAGGGCTGCATGGGCTTCTTTCTCGAGAACCAGCTCGACTGCCTCGGTGTCACTGTCGGTGCTGCCGGTGCAAAGAGCGCCCTGGCCTTTGATGAACACGGCATTGCGGGACTTCAGAGTCTTTGCAATGACCTTGTCCTGGGTCCGCATCTCGGACTCCTCGTAGGACTCGTTTTTGACGTCGATGCCGGAGATCTGGGCGAAGTCGTCTAGATAGGGGATCTCTGTCTTGCCGCTGCAGCTCAGCGCGACGACATAAGGGTTGGTGTCGTGGCGGATAAAGCTGACATCGGAACTGCGGTAGATGGCGGCGTGAAGTCGTGAGACGCGGGGAGCAATGCCTTCGCCGATAAGCGCTGCGCCGGACAGGACACCGCACTTATAGCTGGAGCCGTCCTTCATTGTAAGGGTAAAGACGTCTCCATTGCGCTCACTGCGACCGAAGTCCATCGGCTTCGATTCACGGTCTGCAGCGTCAACATTTTTGTCAAGATAAGCGGAGATCAGATCCTTGCCATTGCAGGCGTAGTCAATTTTCGCACCGCAGATTTTCTCCAGAGTGGATGCTACTTCAAAGGCCTCCGCTTCGTCTTTGCCAAGGCAGAGTGCGCCGTGATGAATCATGAAAACCGCATAGCTGGATGGATTGCTCTTCATGGCATTGTACACGTTTTTGCGCAGAGTCTCGGTGGAGGAGAGCCCGTATTTTGCTGCGGGAACCTTCTCGCCCATGAGACTGCGGAATTCCGGCGGAACCGGGAGATCTTCTCCGGTGATGCCGACAACGGACGCATCCATCTGGTGGGTGTGAATGACGAAGTCGACTTCCGGGTGGAGCTGATAGGCAGCGGCATGAACGCCCTTTTCACTGGAGGGCTTCAGACCTTCTTTGTCGTAGGAGCAGTCATCAATTTTGACCGGGACAATGTCGTCCGGGGTGAGTTTCTCATAGGGGATTCCGCTGGGCGTGATGACAAATTCGTTGTCAGAGACCCGGGCGCTGACGTTGCCCCATGTACGGGCGATCAGACCGGAACGGACCAGTTTCAGTCCGGCTTCCACGACCAGTTTTTTTCCTTCTTCCATGGAATAGGCCATGAAAAGGCCTCCTTTCTTAAGTTAAAAACGGGGAAAGCAGAATCCTGCCTTCCCCGCGGTAAATGATCTTACAGTTTCTTGCACTGAGAGAGTACCTTGTCGAAGCGGCCAATGACATCGTCAATGTCCTCTTCCGTATAGGCGGCGGAGGTGTAAAGACGGGAGCCGGCAAGTGTTACGATGCCTTCTGCCATGTAGGCTGCACCCATGTGCTCCATCTCTTTCTGGCGGGCACTGGTCTCCTTGAGAACTTTCGGGACCGTCCAGATTTTGCTCCAGTCGATGGCAAACTGCATGGTACCAACGGTGTCGAGGTGGCAGACAGAACCGACATTGAAAGCGACAAACGGAAGATTGTATTTCTTAATGCTCTTCTGAATGCCGGCGATAAGACGGTCAGCCATCTGACCGGCAACCTGGCAGGCGTTGCGCTTCTCAATTTCGCAGATGGTGGTGTAGCCTGCGACGCAGGAGATAGGAGTAGCTGCCATGGTGCCGCCGCACATTGCTTTGGTGACTTTCTTGCCCGAGCTGTCGAGGCCGGCGCCGAGATGCTTCATGACGTCGCGGTGTCCGCCGACTCCGCCGGCACCCGGGTAGCCGCCGGCAATGATCTTACCGAAGATTGTGAGATCCGGGTCAATGCCGTAGTAGCCCTGTGCACCGGAAAGACCGATACGGAAACCGGATACAACTTCGTCGCAGACGAGAAGGGCACCGTATTTATGGCAGAGGGTCTCAACGCCCTTGACGAACTCTTTGGTGAGCGGACGGGTCGCGGACTCCGGACCGATGGGCTCAATGTAAACTGCAGCGGTGCCGCCGTTGAACTTGTTGAGCCAGAGCTTTTTCTCGAGGTCGTCGAGGTCGCCGGGGAAGAACTCCTGGGTGTGTTTAAATACAAAGTTCGGAACACCGTGGGACTGGAAGTTGCGGGTGCCGGGAACACGCATGCCCCAGGCCATCTGATCGGACCAGCCGTGGTAAGCACCGCCCATCTTCAGGACATTCTTGTGGCCGGTTGCGAGACGGGCGATACGGAGTGCGCACATGCAGGCCTCAGTACCGGAACCGAGCATACGGAACATGTCAACGGACGGGACACAGTCGGCAATCTTTTTGCCGAGTTTGTATTCTGCCTCATGGAACAGACCGGTGGACGGGCCGCAGGTGTTCAGGAGGTCGATGACCGCATCACGGACAACCGGGTCGTTGGAACCGAGAATGGTGGGACCGCCGGCCTGAAGGAGATCGTAATAGACGTTTCCGTCAATATCATAGAGCTTATTGCCCTCGGCCTTGGTGAAGACCAGCGGGAACGGATAGTTGAATGCGAGGTTGTGCTGGACGCCGCCGGGGATGACATTGCGGGCCTCGTCGATCATTGCTTTCGACTTCTGGCATTTCTTACCGTAATACTCGTCCTCATATCTTTTCAGAGCAGCGGGATCCAGAGAATAAATCGGCTTTTTGATGAGCTCGTCGAGCTCTTTGTTGATGGCTACAGCATCTGGATAGGTGCTGATGGCAAATCTTGTGTCCATTCTGATTCCTCCAATACAGATAAGATTATTTTAACCTATAATTTTCTGCAGGTGAACGGTGACTCACCTTGATTGACTTCAGTATACACCCGGGCCCTGAAAAATGGAAGCTTGAAAACAAAAAATACAAGAATAATTCGAAATTTTACAATTTTTCAGAAGGTATGCACAGATAAATGCGGCTTTTTTGCCCGAAAACATTGCCATTTGACGATGCCGTCTCTATAATGGAAGAATAGAATGAGCGTATGCTCACTCCGGGAACCAGATGAAAGGACGACATGAAATGACCAAAATGACCCATCATAAGCCAGCATTTGACCGCGCACTGCCGGAAAAGAAAAATCGGGTGCTCCAGGCAGGCATTTCGGAATTCTCCGAACGCGGCTATGAACGTGCCAACATCAATGTTATTGCAAAAAAGGCCGAAATCAGCATCGGTCTTATGTATAAATACTTCGACACCAAAGAGGATCTCTTCATCACCTGTATGGACGAAGCCATTAATATTATGGAAAAAGTCATCGATGAAACCGTGGATTCGGATAAAAAAATTCTGGATCGGGCGGAGCAGCTGATTCGTGCGGTACAGGACACGTCCCGGGATTATGCCACTTTTGTCAAGCTTTACAGCTGCATCACACAGCTGAAAAACAAAGACCATGTGGAGTATTTTGCCCAGCGTATTGAGAGCATCTCCTATAGGGCGTACAGCTCTTTCATTGAACAGGCCCAGAAAGAGGGGAAGATCCGCGAGGACTGCGACCCACGCATGTTTGCCTTTCTGTTTGACTCCATTCTTCTGACGCTGCAGTTTTCTTATACCACTGATTATTATAAAGAACGGTTTAAGATTTACTGCGGTGAGGATATTTTTGAGGACAACAACAAGGTGGTATCGGAGACGCTGAAATTCTTAGAATCTGCCTTTACGTTCAGCCACGACGACATCCGGCGGCTGGAAGAGGCGGCATCGAATTCGTAATTCGGATGTCTGAGGGAAAAGAGAGGATAGAATATGAAGACCTATGTTTTGGCTTACGATGTCGGCACTACCGGCGTAAAGACCTGCCTGTTTGCCATTGAGGACAAAATTGAACTCATTGCTGCGGATTCCAGCGGCTATGGTCTGACCGTACTTCCGAACGGCGGAGTTGAGCAGGACGCAGATGAATGGTGGGGTGCCATGTGCGAAACCACCCGCAATATCTTTGAAAAGAAAACCGACATCAAACCGTCTCAGATTGCCGGTCTCTCTTTCTGCAGTCAGATGCAGGGCGTCGTCGTAGTCGACAAGGACGGAAATGCGCTCCGCCCTCCAATGAGCTATATGGATCAGCGCGCCAAGGAGGAACTGAAGAAGGGTATCGCCTATGGTCCGCAGATTGCCGGTGCCAACATCTTCAAGCTGATTCCGTATCTGATTCATACAGGTGCTGTTTCCAGCTCGGTCAAAGACCCCATTTGGAAATATAAGTGGATCGAGGCACATGAGCCGGAGGTCTACTCCAAAATTTATAAGTGGCTGGATGTCAAAGAGTACCTCATCGGCCGCTGCACGCACCAGTTTATTATGACCCAGGATTCCGCTTTTGCCGCACTGCTGTATGACACCAGAAAAGGCCATGAGGGCTGTTCGGAAAAGGTCTGCAAGATGCTCGACATCAATATGGACCATTTGGCCCCCATCGTCAAATCCACCGACAAAGTCGGAGAGCTCACCGAGGAGGCGGCCGAAGAGCTCGGCCTGGTCCCGGGTATTCCGGTGTTCGGCGGCGGCGGAGATTCCTCACTGATCGGTGTCGGCGCAGGCGCAACCCGCCCGGGCAGCACCCATATTTACTCCGGCACATCCGGCTGGGTCTCCACGGTTACAACCAAGCAGATGGTCGATGTCAATGCCATGATCGCCGCCATTGTCGGCGCCCAGGAGGGCACGTTTAACTACTTTGCCGAGATGGAGACGGCGGCCAAGTGCTTCGAGTGGGTCAAAGATCATCTGGTTGCAGATGAGGTCGGCGTCTATCTGGAAAAGCACAATGTCTGTGAATCCCGCGAAAACTATGAGGCCGAGTATACGAGTCTCTATGACTATCTGACCGAGGTCGTCGAGAAAGTCCCGGCCGGTTCCGACGGAGTCATCTTTACCCCGTGGCTCCATGGCAACCGCTGCCCATTTGAGGACCCGAATGCAGCCGGCATGTTCTTCAATATCAACATCGATACCGGAAAGAGCGACCTGCTCCGCGCTACCCTCGAGGGCATCTGCTTCCATCTCCGCTGGATGTACGAGTGCGAGGCGTCCAAGACCAATGTCTCCGACCCTGTCCGCTTTGTCGGCGGCGGCGCTCTGTCCCGTGCAACCTGCCAGATGCTGGCAGACATCTTGGGCGTCAAAGTAGAGACCGTCGCGTCTCCGCAGAATGTCGGTGCCGTCGGCGCTGCAGCGGTAGTCGGTGTCGGCCTCGGTCTCATTGACAGCCTCGACTCCGTCGGCGATTTCATCCCGGCTGACCATGTCTACGAGCCGAATCCGGAAAACAAAGAGGTTTACGAACGCAACTACAAGGCTTTCCGTACCCTGTATGCCAACAACAAGAAGACGTTTGCCATTCTCAATGGCTGAGGAATACTGTCTATGAATCTGCTTTTTGTCTGCTCTTCCAATGTATGCCGCAGTCCCTACTGTGAATACATGTTTCGCCGTATGGCGGAAGAGGATCCGGTGACCGCCGGAAAAATCCATGTGTCCTCGTCCGCAGTGCTGAATCAAATGAAAGCAATCGATCCGAAAACCCGGGCTGCACTGGTCCGGGAAGGATTTACGGAGGAGGAAGCCGATGCTCATCATCCAGGTGTCTGGTATCGGGATCTCCCTAAGTTCCGCGAGGCTGATACCATCATTGGGATGACGAAGGCCCACAAATGGTTTACGCCGTTTCCGTATCGGAAAAAATTTATTACTCTCTCGGAGGCGGCGACCGGTGAATACCATTCCATCCCAGATCCATGGCTGATCTCGGATATGGATGAGTATTTTGCCAAGATGGATATCATCAAGGGCTACCTGGAACAGTATTTCGCCAAGGTAAGAGCAGAGCTCGCCTGACAGCAGAGATCCGCGAAAAAGACCGACGATCCGCCCGAAAGGGTTGACGCCGGTCTTTTTATGCACAGCTCAAAGAAAGGCGTGCTGCAGAAACTGTGTTTCTGCAGCACGCCCTTTTGCTTTTCTCTTATTTGGCTGCCGGCTCGATATTTGCATCGTAGGCGGCCTGCGATGGGACGACCGGGTCCTGGAAAACGGCGTTGCCCGCTTTGACCAGTGAATTTTTCCCGCCGTCGGTACCTTTGAACCCGTCGACGGTTTTGTCACACGAGTGGAGAAAGATGAGATACGGCATTTCGGCGTAGATCAGGATGGCCATCAGAAGAATGATGACAGAGACGATGAACAGCCTGACGCCGGTTCCGCAGGAGACTCTCTGCTGGAAGGTTTTCTTTTCGTTCCAGGATTTATGGATGTCTTCTACAACGGAGGATTCTTGAAGTTGATTGAATTGAGCGGCCATATTATTATGCCTCCTTTACAGCGCTGCGCTTCTTTTCCAGGAACGCGGCCATTTCTTTTTTCTTTTCTGGGGTGATCTCATATTTGAAGAGCGGAATGGCTGCCAGAATACAGGAGAGCCCCGGAATGATTCGATACGCGACAAAGATGATATCTTTGGTATGAACCGAGAAGCCCGTTGCCCGGCCGGCTGCAATGGCGGCGACCGTCTCAGAGTATCCGGAGAGGTTGACGAACAGAAGACCAACAGCGGTGCAGAGAGCCAGTACCACTTTAATGGTCAGAGTCAGCATGGCATAGGAAGCACCTTCCATGCGCTCACCTGTTTTGTACTCGTAGTAGTCGATGGTGTCTGCAGTCATGATCATCGGAAGGATGGTAAAGGAACTGGAGTACAGTCCAACGAAGAACATGAACAGGTAGAAAAGTACGGTGAATGAGATGCTGTGAATATGGGTAAACCAGAGATGCCCGAATACAAAGGAGAGCATGTTGGCGACAAAGCCGTAGAAAGCCATCGCAATGCCGACTTTCTTTTCACCCCATTTTTTGACCAGGAAGGGGATGATGATCATGCTGATCATGGATCCGGCTCCGGTGGCGATCCCGAGGACGACGACCAGGTTCTGGGAACCGACGATTGCATTGGAGGCCTGGACCTGAATGGTCATCTGGACCTGACGGGCAAATCCCAGGAGGTAGGAGAGAATGACAAGCATCAGCGGTTTGTTCTTGCGGAGCGCGGAGAACATCTCACGGACGGTATAGGTCTGTCCCGGCTGGTACGGGACACGCTCTTTGTTCCAGAGCGGAATCAGAGCAAACAGAATGCAGCCGACGACAGCAATGATGACAGCAGATGTGAAATATTCACCGGAGACCATCGGGGTATCGGTCTCACCCTGCTTGACGAGGACGCGGGATCCGCCGGGAATAATCAGGCAGGCAATCGGAACGAAAACTGAACATGCTTCCATGCCGATCTGCTTAAACGTATTGGAGATGGAGACGACATTTGTGCGCTCCCGCGGGTCCGGCGTCAGAACCGATGCAATGCCCTGGGAGGGAACATCCCCCATGGTAAATGCAAGCGCCCACAGCAGATAGATGACGAACAGCCAGACCAGAGTCCCGCCCCGGCTGTTCTTCCACGGCACATCTGTGAAAATGAGGATCGTGGTAATCAGAAGAGGTGCAAGGGAGTATAGAATCATGGAGCGAAATTTTCCAAATCTGCTCTTTGAATGGTCCATCCATCGCCCGACGACGGGGTCAAAGAGAGCGGAGAGGATACGCGTGATAAGGATGAACATGCCGATCAGCGCCATGTTGGCTCCCAGAATGGAACTGGCGAATTCGGCCTGGTAGGAATTCAGAAGTCCGTAGAGCATCTGAAATCCGAAGAGTCCGAAGGAATAGCCGAGGATCTCTTTCCAGGACAGGTGGGATCTCCAGACAGAAGGGGACTTGCTTTTGCTGTGCGCCATAGAGACTGCTCCTTTCATGGATTCATTGTTTGTTCACACTTGTAATGAAACCATGAACAGCTGTTCGGATTCGTGGAGTTTTCAGAACAGTTTCTTTTTCCTACAATTTATGGAATCCGCCGGAATGCGGAAAAAAGCCGGTTGCAATGGTGCAGGAAATCCGATATACTAGGTGTCGTGTTAAAGACCTACAAAGTTAGTAGGCAAATGAAATTTGATTCTATTCGGAGGGCTTAATTATGTCAGAGCCATTGTTACAGGTGAAAAACCTGACGGTCAAAGTCGGCGAAAAGGAAATCCTGCACGGACTCAACCTGGATGTCTCCGCCGGTGAGACCCACGTTATTATGGGACCGAACGGTGCCGGTAAATCGACCCTGGGCAACGCCATCATGGGAAATCCGGTCTACGAAGTTACCGGAGGGGAAATCCTCTTTGACGGAAAAAATCTTCTCGAGGAGAGCACAGACGCCCGCGCAAAAGACGGTCTGTTCATGTCGTTCCAGAACCCTCTGGAGGTTCCGGGTATCTCTCTTTCCAATTTTATCCGCAGTTCTCTGGAGCAGCGAACTGGAAAACGGGTCCGTCTTTGGGACTTCCGCAAATCTATTAAAAAGGAAATGCAGGTTCTGCAGATGGATGACTCCTATGCAGACCGTGACTTAAATGTCGGTTTCTCCGGCGGCGAGAAAAAGAAGTCCGAAATTCTTCAGCTTCTTATGCTCAAGCCCAAACTCGCCATCCTGGACGAGACGGACTCCGGCCTCGACGTCGACGCAGTCCGTACGGTATCGAAGGGCGTAGAGGAGTTCCAGAAGACCACCGACGGCGCGCTGCTTATCATCACACACAGCACCCGCATTCTGGAGTCTCTGAATGTCGACTATACGCATGTACTTGTGGATGGCAAAATTATCCATACAGGTGACGGCACACTGGTTGACGACATCAATGAGAACGGATTCGAAAAATATATCGAAGAGAAGTAAGGGGAAATCAACATGGCTAGCAAAGAAAAGACCTATGTCGATGATGTCCCGCGCGACCTCTACGATTTCAAAGATGAGGAACGGGAGCAGGATTTCTACCGGGTTGACAACGGCCTGACGCCGGAAATTGTCGACCAGATTTCCAAAGAGAAAAACGACCCGGAGTGGATGCATCAGTTCCGTCTTAAGTCCCTTGAAATCTACAACAAACTCGAGGTTCCGAACTGGGGCCCCTCCATCGACGGACTCGACATGAACAACATTGTCACCTACGTCAAGCCGAAGACAAAAATGTCTGCAAAATGGGAAGACGTACCGGAGGACATCAAAAATACCTTTGAGCGCCTCGGCATTCCGGAGGCGGAGCGGAAGTCGCTCGCCGGCGTCGGCGCACAGTACGACTCCGAGCTGGTTTACCACAACGTCAAGGCGGAAGTTGCCGCACAGGGCGTCGTCTATACTGACCTTGAGAGCGCTATGCACGGCCCATATGCAGATATGATTCAGTCTCATTTCATGAAACTGGTTCCGCCTACGGACCACAAGTTCGCAGCGCTGCACGGTGCCGTCTGGTCCGGCGGTTCGTTCGTCTATGTCCCGCCAGGGGTTACGGTCGAAATTCCGCTTCAGTCCTACTTCCGTCTGAATGCGCCGGGAGCCGGACAGTTTGAACACACTTTAATTATAGTAGATGAGGGCGCCAACCTCCACTTTATTGAAGGATGTTCCGCACCCAAATATAACGTGGCCAACCTTCATGCGGGCTGCGTAGAGCTGTTTGTCGGCAAAAATGCCAAACTGCGCTACAGTACCATTGAGAACTGGTCCAAGAACATGTACAACCTCAATACGAAGCGTGCACTGGTGGACGACGGCGGCATTATGGAGTGGGTATCCGGCTCGTTCGGGTCCCATGTCTCCTATCTGTACCCGATGACCATTCTCCAGGGCGAGGGCTCGAAGATGGAGTATACCGGCATTACGTTTGCCGGCGCTACGCAGGACCTGGACACCGGTATGAAGGTGGTCCACAACGGACCGAACACCACTTCTTCGGTCAACACGCGTTCCATCTCCAAGAGCGGCGGCGTCAGCACGACGCGGACTGCCGTTGTCATCAACAACAAGGCAAAGGGCGCAAAATCCACCGTCGGCTGTACCTCGCTGATGCTGGATGAGCAGTCCCGCTCCGATACCATCCCGTCCATCGACGTGCGTACGCAGGACGCCGACGTCGGACACGAGGCAAAGATCGGCCGTATCAGTGACGAGGCCATCTTCTATCTCATGTCCCGCGGCATCAGTGAAGAGGATGCACGTGCCATGATCGTCAGCGGCTTTGCCGACAGCGTCTCCAAAGAGCTGCCGCTCGAGTACGCCGTTGAAATGAATAATCTGATCCGCCTTGAGATGAAGGGCGCCATCGGCTGATCCGGGAAGGAGAGGAACAATATTATGAAGACAGCAGATCTTACAATAGATCGCATGCCCGGCATCACCTGGCGCTGGCTCCGCCTCAATGACCGCCGCGTTTCGTTTTCAGCAGACGGCACGGCAGCGGAACCCGTCATCTCCGGGCCGGACGGAATTACCGTTACCGACGGAGCAGCGCTTCCGGCGCTGGACGCCGGTGCCGGCAAAGATTTTGAACAGTTTATTGCGGGTGCTTCCTCCTGCGGCATCGACATTCCCGCCGGTGTGAAGGAGTCGGCTCCGGTCAGACTGAACTTTGATTTTGCAGATGGAAGCCACACCCTGAACCGCTATGGCATAACGGTAGGCGGCGGAAGCGAAGCGACCGTCATTATGGACTTCCGCTCTGGGGCAGATGCGGCGGGCAGTGCCGGCATCCAGACAAAGATTAAGCTGGAGGACGGTGCGCTTCTCCACTTCGTTCAGATTCACCGCGCCGGAGACAGCTTCCATATTATCAACGATCTCGGCGCCGCCACCGGCGAGAAGGCCCGCATCGAAGTCATTCATGTCATCTTCAGCGGAAAAGAGGTCGATATCGGCAGTGAGATCATTCTCCACGGCGACGACAGTTCCGCCGACATGCAGGTGGGCTACATTGCCAGAAAAGACCATCAGGTCGATCTCAGCTACCTGACCCCCTATATTGGAAAACGGGGCACCAGCAACCTGAATGTCTCCGGCGTTCTCTGCGACGAGGCGAAAAAGATTTTCCGCGGTACCATCGACTTCCGGAAGGGCTGCACGGACTCGGTCGGAGATGAGAACGAGAGCGTTCTGCTCATGGATGACCACGTCGTCAACCAGTCTGTCCCGACCATCCTCTGTGACGAGGAGAATGTCGAGGGCAACCACGGTGCTTCCATCGGCAAGGTGGATGAAGAGCTGATGTTCTACATGATGACCCGTGGCATTTCCTATGATGAGATCTATGCTATGATGGCCAAGGCCAAGCTGGAGGCCATTTTCCGCCAGATCCCGGACCGTGAGACGGTCGAGGAGCTTCTCGAATACAACGAAACCTGCAACGGATAAGGAGGGCGTAGCAATGATCGATGCAAAGGAAGTGCGCAAGGACTTTCCGTTTTTCGCCAAGTCAGATCTTGCGTACCTTGACAACTCGGCCACGTCCCAGCGCTTACAGAGCGTGCTGGATGCCGAGGTAAAATTTTACGAGGAGAACAATGCCAACCCGTTCCGCGGACTCTATGATATGAGCGTCCGCGCCACGGAGGCCTATGAAGACGCCCGCGAGACGGTTCGGGCTTTCATCAACGCCAAAGAGGTCGGGGAAATCATCTTCACACGCAACGCGTCGGAGAGCCTCAACCTGGTGGCCTACAGCTTTGGCTCCAGGTTTTTCAAAGAGGGGGACGAGATTCTCGTCTCCATTGAGGAGCACCATTCCAATATGCTCCCTTGGCGCTACGCAGCAGAGCGCGCAGGCGCTACGGTAAAATATCTCTATGTGGACGCCGACGGGAAAATGACGCCGGAGATGGTAAAGGCCGCCCTGACGCCGAAGACAAAGCTCTTTGCCGTTACACAGGTCTCCAACATCATGGGGCGGACCAACGACATCAAGGCGTTCGCCAAAATCTGTCATGAGAACGGAACCTATCTTGTCGCAGACGGCGCTCAGAGCGTTCCCCACATGCCGGTGGATGTTCAGGATCTCGACTGCGACTTTCTGGCTTTCTCCGGTCATAAGATGCTGGGCCCGATGGGCATCGGCGTCCTCTACGGAAAGCGGGAGCTGCTGGAACAGATGCCGCCGTTTCTCTCCGGCGGTGAGATGATTCAGTCTGTCACCGAGGACCGCATCACGCTGGAGGAACTGCCCCATAAATTTGAGGCCGGGACGGTCAACGCGGCCGGAGCAGTAGGCCTGGCGGAAGCCATGCGCTATATCAAAAAGATCGGCTTTGCCGACATCCAGGAGAGGGAGAACGCCCTCTGTACCCGTGCTTATCTGGGCATGCAGGAAATTCCGCATGTCACCGTGCTCGGCTCCGATGATCCGAACGACCACCACGGCATTCTGACCTTTAAGGTGGACAACGTACATCCTCACGATATCGCGGCCATTTTCGCGTCGGAGAATGTCGCGGTGCGGGCCGGCCACCACTGTGCACAGCCTCTGCTTCTGCACATCGGCGTACCGAATACCACGCGCGCAAGTGTCATGTTCTATAATACCGAAGAGGAAGTAGACCGCTTCCTGGACGTTTTGAGCCAAATTCGAGGAGCGATGGGATATGCCGATTAACACGTTTTACAATGAAATTCTGACGGATCATAACATGCATCCGGCTCACAAGTACAATCTGGATGACGCAAATCTGGTCCTGGAAGGCGTCAACCCCAGCTGCGGTGATGACATTGTTCTGCAGCTGAAGATGAATGAGGACGGCGTTATAGAGGACGGCTCTTTTAACGGAGACGGCTGCGCCATTTCCCAGGCGTCCGCCGATATGATGCTGGATCTCATTATCGGCAAGAAAAAAGAGGAGGCACTTGAGCTCGCCGATATCTTTCTTCGTATGATCAAGGGAAAAATTACGGATGAAGAAAAGGAAAAGCTGGAAGAGGCCGCCTCTCTCGAAGATATCTCCCATATGCCCTCCCGTGTGAAATGCGCCGTGCTCGGCTGGCACACCATGGAAGAGCTTGTGGAGAAAAAGGATTCTGCCAAGACGGCAACCACAGAGGAGTAACACAACTCTGAATAGAATCAAAAAGAGCGCCGCACAGTTTTTCTGTGCGGCGCTCGCTCCTGTATGCAAAAAAAGACTTCGAAGAAACTCTTCGAAGTCCTAACTGGTGGACAATACAGGACTCGAACCTGTGACCTTCCCCACGTCAAGGGGATGCTCTCCCAGCTGAGCTAATTGTCCGTGTCTGCTCACTCGCGACGCTTTTTATTATACGGATACGGCCAACCCATGTCAACTGTTTTTTTATTGATTTGAGGAGGAAGACAGAAAGATACCGGGAAAGTATAATAGAAACAGTATTTATCACAGGAGGTTCTTATGATCTTTTTCTATCTGTTCGGTCTGCTGGTCGGGTTCAGTCTCCCGGTTCAGACCAGCGCCAATACCAGGCTGGTCCGACGGACCGGATCTCCATTCAACTCTTCTCTGGTTTCTTTTCTGGTCTCACTGGCTGTCCTTGTTCTGGCTCTTCTGGTGACAGGGGAGGGGCTGTATGTTCCATTTGCGTGGATCGCGGCGGAGCCGTTCTGGATCTGGATCGGCGGGCTCTGCGGCGTCCTTTTCCTGACCGGAAATGTTGTGCTCATGCCCCGGCTCGGCGCCGTGGAGACGGTCGTTCTGCCCGTGACCGGGCAGGTTCTGATGGGACTTCTGGTGGACCATTTCGGCTGGTTCCGCAGTACCGTACATCCTATAACGGTCCTTCGAGCGCTCGGTGCTGTACTGGTGGTTGTTGGCGTTATCCTGGTCGCTGTCACCGGAGCGAACGCAGCGGAAAAGCAGAACAGGGGCCGGCTCATCTGGGTCTGGCGCCTGCTCGGTATCGGCGCGGGGATGCTGAGCGCCGCGCAGACGGCGGTCAACGGATATCTCGGCAGCATTCTGCATTCTGCGCTGCAGGCCTCGCTCGTCTCGTTCCTGGTGGGTATTGCATTCCTGGCAATCATCTGCGCGGTCCTGCGCATTCGAAACGGAAAGCCGGAGGTGGAAAAGGGAGGCCGACCCTGGTGGATGTGGATCGGCGGTATTCTCGGTGCCCTTTACGTCTTTACGGCGGCGTTCCTGTCCGCTCGCATCGGCACTGGGCTGTCGGTTGTCATTCTGCTCTCCGGTTCTATCCTGGGCTCTTTTTTTATCGACCAGTTCGGCTGGTTCCACGCGGCAAAAAAGCCGTTCCGCTGGCAGCGTGTTCTGGGACTTCTGGTCCTGTTCGGCGGAGTCCTGCTCATCCGTCTGACTTGATTCCCCCTGCAATCCGTAGTAAGATTCTAACCATATCTGTCAGGAGGGAATTTCAGTGGACAGCTTAGATGAGATGTATATGACCCTGGGCATCAGCCCTGCGGTCCTGAACGTTTCCAAAACCATTCTCGCGGACCTCGCACCGCGCTTTCAGAAAATAGATGCACTTGCGGAGTACAATCAGGCCAAAGTCATCCGCGCTATGCAGAAAAATCACGTCTCGGCGGCCTGCTTTGCGGGCACGACCGGCTATGGACACGATGATGTCGGCCGTGACACACTGGAAAAAGTGTATGCCGACGTCTTCCACACCGAGGCGGCGCTGGTCCGCACGCAGATTACCTGCGGTACGCATGCGCTGGCGACGGCACTCTCCGCCAACCTTCTCCCGGGCGACGAGATGCTCTCTCCGGTTGGCAAACCTTATGATACACTGGAAGAGGTCATCGGTCTCCGGGAATCGCCCTGCTCACTGAAGGAATTCGGTATTACGTACCGGCAGGTCGATCTCCTGGAGGACGGCTCCTTTGACTGGGACGGAATCCGTGCGGCAATCAATGAGAAGACAAAGCTGATTGAAATTCAGCGCTCCAAGGGATATGAGATGCGCCCAACCCTGAGTGTCGACCAGATCGGTGAGCTGATTTCTTTCATCAAGGGTATTAAGCCAGATGTCGTGGTCATGGTGGACAACTGCTATGGTGAGTTCGTCGAGGAAAAAGAGCCCTCCGATGTCGGTGCTGATATGGTGGTCGGCTCGCTGATCAAAAATCCCGGCGGCGGCATTGCGCCAACCGGCGGATATATCTGCGGCACGCAGGCCTGCATTGACCGCTGTATCAACCGGCTCAGCGCACCGGGTCTCGGACAGGATATCGGGGCGAGCCTCAGCGTCAACACCCAGCTTTACCAGGGACTTTTCCTGGCACCGACGGTGGTCGCATCTGCGCTCAAGGGCGCCATTTTTGTGGCCAACGCCTATGAGCGCGCCGGTTTCCACGTCGTTCCGGACAGCAGGGAGCCGCGCCATGATATTATTCAGAGCATTGAGCTGCGCAGTCCGGAGGCCATGGAGGCTTTCTGTGCCGGCATTCAGGCCGCGGCGCCGGTGGACAGCTTCGTCACTCCGGTGGCGGCACCTATGGCGGGCTACGATGACCTGGTTATCATGGCGGCAGGAGACTTCGTCCAGGGCTCTTCCATTGAGCTGTCGGCGGACGGTCCCATGCGGGAACCTTATGCCGTTTACTATCAGGGCGGCCTGACCTTCCCGCACGCCAAACTGGGCGTCATGATGTCCATGCAGAAAATGGCCGAAAAGGGCCTGATGAAGTTTGAATAAATTCAGGAGGTAACCGTTATGACCTGGTGGGGATGGATTCTTATTGCCGCAGTCATTCTTCTTCTCATTGCCTGGGGCATCTCAGTCCAGCGAAAACTGGTAAGTCAGGATGAGCTGTGCGGCAATGCCATGTCGCAGATCGGCGTCCAGCAGAATACGCGCTGGGACGCTTTAAATGCACTGGCGGATCTGACAAAGCAATATGACGAGCATGAGTACAATACGATGATGGAGGTCATCCGGCAGCGGAAGCCGATCTCGGCCGACAGCACGGCGGAAGAGGCGCAGAAGCAGGAGAACATCCTGACAGATGCCCTGAATCGATTCATCGCAGTCGGCGAAGCCTATCCGGACCTCAAGGCTACCGACATGTACCAGAACACTATGAATGGCGTCAAACAGTACGAGGAAAATGTCCGTCTGGCACGTATGACCTACAACGATTCCGTGACGAAATTTAACCGCACGATCCGGCAGTTCCCGGACAGCCTGATTGCCGGCATGCTGCACTTCTCCAAGCGCACTTACTTGGAGACAGAGGATGCCGTAAAGGGCATGCCCTCCATGAGACGATGAAAACGCGTATTGCAAGAGCGGCAGCCCTATTGGCTGCCCTTCTTTTTCTATTCTCTGCGGCGGCTCTTCCGGCTTTTGCTGCATCCGACGGCAGCATTCCATCGATCCGCATCCATGCCGTGCTGAACCGCGAAGGAGATGCCGCAATTACGGAAGAATGGACGGTGGATGTCCCCGAGGACTGGTCGGAGGTCTATACGGTCAAGAGCAATCTGGACGACCGGCAGATCAAAAATTTCCAGGTGCAGGACGCCTCCGACGGCCGGGCGTATCAGCGCGTACCCGGGGAATGGGATGTGGATCGCTCCCGGGCGGAAAAAGCCGGAAAATATGGGAGCCGCGTCAATGAGGACGGGGACCTGGAGCTCTGCTGGGGTGCAGGATCCCCCGGACGGCATACGTATCGGATTTCCTATACCATGACCCATGCGGTCCGCGCCTATTCGGACGGCTATGACGGCTTCAACATCCGTTTCGTCAATGAGGGGATGAGTGCGGATCCGGACTCCGTTCAGGTTACGGTCTCTGCATTGGACAAGAACGGACAGAAGCTCCACCTTACCAAAGACAATGCTGCCGTCTGGTCGTTCGGTCTGGAGGGCAAAAGTGCCTTTGCGGACGGGGATATGACCGTCCGTTCCACCGGCACCGTCCATTACTGCAATATCCTTGCACGGTTCCAGAGCGGACTCTTTGCCCCGGCTGCCAGGGAGAAGAAAAGTTTTGCCTCCGTTCAGAAAAAGGCCATGCGGGGCAGCTCCTATGAACCGGATTCTTCCGACAGCGGCTGGTGGGGCATCCTCGCTGTTTTCGGCATCTTCGGACTCATCTGGTTTCTCTCTCTGAAGGCACGACAGCGCCGGGATACCAGTTTTCTGAATTTGGGAGGACTCCACAGGGACGACTGGAAAAACGCGCCCTACAGCCGTGAGATCCCGTTTGACGGCAATCTCGCAGAGTCCTGGTTGGTTCTGCGTGCCATGGAGCACACAACCGCGGACGGCGCACTTCTCCGGGCGTACCTTCTCCGCTGGCTCCAGAGCGGATCGGCCCGCCTGGAACAGCGGGAGACGGGCAGGAGCTGGAACCTGTTTGGAGATAAGAAACAGGCGGTCATCCGGCTGGCTGTCCCGCCGGAATCAGCCTCCGCGTCGGAACGCGCATTCTGGAACCTGCTGGAGAAGGCGGCAGGAGGCGACGGCATCCTGCAGGAGAAGGAGCTCTACCACTGGTCCAAGGAGCACTATACGGAAATGGAAGCGCTCTATCGGAACGCAGAGGAAGAGGGGCGCGAAGCCGGTGAGTCGGCCGGCGACATCGGCCGGGTGCTGCACCGGGTTCTTCTGACCCGACAGGAGATTCCGGGACTGACGGAACAGGGCAGGAAGAGGGCCGTCGCTCTCATTGGATTCCGGAGCTACCTCAAAGATTTCACCCTGCTCAATGAGCGGGAGGCCCGGGACGTCGGCCTCTGGGGCGACTACCTGGTTTTTGCCTCTCTCTTCGGCATTGCCGATCAGGTGGCCAGGCAGTTCCGCGATCTGCTCCCATCTTACTTCGAGCAGCCTCCCGAGGGCGATCCGGCTTCTGCAGGAGCATGGGACTATTACAGTCTGTTCCTGTATCTCGATTGTATTGACCGCATGGCCGCTGCGGGTGTCAGCGGCAGTTCCGACGGTGCCGACGCGGCAGCACGTGCTGCCGCCAGTGCCGGCGAGGGCGGCTTTACCTCTCTTGGTGGAGGCGGCGGCTTTTCCGGCGGCGGCTTCGGCGGCGGGGGAAGATAAAAAGAATAGAATGACGGAGCATCTGCCAAAAAGCGGATGCTCCGCTTTTTCTTTGTAAAAACAATTGTTAAATCTTTGTCGGAACTGCAGAAAAACCGCATCTATCTTGACATGGTTAGATCGGTTTCCTATTCTAAAATTGTAAGTTATACGCGTACAAAAAAGAGGGAATACTTTGAAAAAGTACAATGAATATCCGATTATTCTGGTGCACGGGTTTCTCTGCTGGGGATCGGAGGACCGCATCAACGACTTTCTTCCGCTGTTTGGAATGTGGAACGGCAGCGGCAGACAGGCCATTCTGGAAGAGGGCGTAAAATGCTTTACCCCGTCCGTCGGTCCGTTCTCCAGTATGTGGGACCGCGCCTGCGAACTCTACGCGCAGATCAAAGGCGGCAGGGTCGACTACGGCAAAGCCCACAGCGAAAAAGTCGGCTGCGAGCGGTATGGGAAAACGTATTCCGGCCTTGTCCCGAACTGGGGCGAGCTCGACGAGGCCGGAAAGCGCCGGAAGATCAGCCTCATCGGCCACAGCTTCGGCGGACCGACCGTGGTAACGCTGATTCATCTGCTCGCCGAAGGAAGTAAAGAAGAGAGGGACTACACGCCTGCCGATGAACTCAGTCCTCTTTTCGCTGGCGGAAAAGCTGAGTGGATCCACGCATGCACCACGCTCGCCGGCGTTATGAACGGAGTCACGCTTACGGAAGCGGGCCCGGTGGTCAAAGCCATGGAGGCCGCGGTCTACGCCATCGGAAATCTGGTCAGCGGTACGCCGATTGCACGGCTCTACGGGTTCGGGCTGGACCGGTTCGGCATCTCCAGCAGGGAGAAGCATCTGCGGTTCAGCTGGACGAAGATCAAACATGTCATGGACCTGAAAGAGGGCAACATCTTCTACGAGCTGAGCCCGGAAGGCTGCACGAGTGCTCTGAGACACTATAAGACCTATGACAATATCTACTACTTCTCCTATGCCGGCTGTCGTACCGACTCTTATCTGGGCGGCAGACTGGAACTTCCCGGAAAGGACATGTGGCTTCCGCTCCGCCCGTTCTCTCTGTTTGAGTGCCTGTATTCGGACAAGACGCACGGAAAAGACTGGAAACCCAACGACGCGCTGGTCAATGTCCCGAGTGCAAGGTACCCTGAGGGACAGCCCCACCAGGACTATGTCTCACTGGACGCCTGCAGACCGGGCATCTGGAATATAATGCCGCTGGAGCGCAAAGATCACACCTCCTATATGGGGGTTCTGGAGGACAAAGAGACCTATGCCGCATTTATGAAAAGTCTTGCTGCACAGGTAACCGACCTGAAACCGGTTGAATAAAAAAGAACGGGACCGCTGCCAAAAGATTTGACAGCGGTCGTTTTCGGTTATTCAGGCCAGAATGACAGCCTCATACGGCTGCAGAACTTTGCTCACGGGATAATTCGTATCGTCAAGATTGCCGAGAATAATATCCGGATGATCTGTTTTCAGATACGAAGTCCAGTCAAACTCTGCTTCCTGGTCGGTGAAGTTGCAGATGACCAGCCAGACCTGGTCTCCAAGGGTACGGGTGTAGGCAAATACCGCCGGATCGTCAACGGCGAGACCGGTATACCTTCCGGAGATGACGATTTCGTTCTTGTGGCGAAGGCGGATGAGCTTCTGGTAGAACGCATAGACGGAGTCGGGGCGGGAGAGCTGTTCTTCCGCGTTGATCTCCGGATAATTGGGGTTGACCATTATCCACGGCGTACCGGATGTGAAGCCGGCATTTCTGCTGCGGTTCCACTGAAATGGGGTACGGGCGTTGTCACGGCCTTTCATCCGAATGCACTCCATCATTTTCTCCGGCGGCATGGATCCGTGGGTGACAAACTCATCGTAGGCGTTGAGCTCCTCTAAATCCCGCAGCTGAGAAAGGTTCTCCCAATGGAGATTGGTCATGCCGATCTCTTCGCCCTGGTAGACGAACGGGGTGCCCATCATGAGATGGGTATTGAGCGCAATCATTTTGGCAGAGCGCTCCCGGAGAGCGGGGTCTTCGGAACCGAGGCGGGAGACCTGGCGCGGCTGGTCATGGTTGCTCCAGTAAAGGGAGGTCCAGAAGCGGCCGTACATGTCTTCCTGCTGGTCTTTAAAAAGCTGTTTGAGATGGGGGAGATTGACATGATTGGTATTGAATTTGCCGTGTTCGTCGATGTCCTCTTCGACGTGGAAAAACTGAATCATCATATTCAGTTCGCCTCCGTCGAGACTGGCAAATTTTTCCATGTCCTCCACACTCAGGTCCGCGTTTTCACCGACGGTCATGATGTCATAATGGGAGAGGACTTCCCGGTTCATCTCTTTGAGATAGGTGTGGACACAGGGGTCCAGAATAAGACAGGAGCCGTCCGGGCTGTCCGGCAGCGAGGGGTCTTTTCCGGTGTATCCGATGGCGTCCAGGCGGAAGCCGTCCACGCCTTTGTCCAGCCAGAAACGCATCATCTGATAGACTTCCTGCCGCAGGGCGGGGTTCGACCAGTTGAGGTCGGGCTGGAAGGGGGAGAAGCAGCCGAGATAGTATTCATCCAGCTTCTCATTGTAGGTCCAGGCGCTTCCCTTGAAAACGGCATGCCAGTTGTTGGGCGGATTCCCGTATTTCCCTTTTCGCCAATAGTAATAGTCGTGATACGGGCTGTCAGGGTCCTCTATGCCCTTCTGAAACCAGGCGTGCTGGTCGCTGGTGTGATTGACAACCAGGTCCATTACCAGCTTCATACCGCGCCGGTGGATGCCCTCCAGAAGGCGGTCAAAGTCCTCCATGGTGCCATAGGCCGGCTGGATTCGGTAGTAGTCACTGACGTCATAGCCGTTGTCACGGTCGGGGCTCGCATAAATTGGGGAGAGCCAGACGATGTCGACGCCAAGCTGCTTAATGTAGTCCAGTTTGGACTCGATACCGTGGAGATCTCCGATTCCGTCTCCGTTGGAGTCGTAGAAACTTTTGGGGTAGATCTGATAGATGACCGAACGTTCCCACCATTCTTGAAACATGGGAATCCCTCCTTTCATGTCCATCTTAGCAGGATTTGAGGCGCAAAAAAAGGCCCATTTTCCGGTTGGAAAACGGGTCCTTTCTATGAATTTATAAGAGCTGAATGCCGTGCTCTGCACAGGCGATGACCATGTCGTCCGGCCATACTGAGACCTGTACTTCGCCGATATGTGCTTTTTTCAGCATATACATGCAGACGCGGGACTGACCGATGCCGCCGCCGATGGTGAGCGGAAGCGTTCCGTCCAGAATGCCCCTGTGATAGGGGTATTTCATGCGGTCTTCGGCTCCGCAGATCTGCAGCTGCTTTTTGAGCGATTCCGCGTCGACGCGGATTCCCATGGAGGAGATTTCCTCGGCGCAGCCCAGGACGTCGTTCCAGAGGAACAGGTCGCCGTTGAGGGACCAGTCGTCGTAGTCCGGTGCACGGCCGTCGTGCTTCTGGCCGCTCTTCAGAAGGCCGCCGATCTGCTCGACAAAGACCGTCTTTTTCTCGCGGCAGATGGCGTTTTCCCGCTCTTTCGGAGAGAGGTCCGGATAGCGGTCCTCCAGTTCCTGAGAGGTGATGAAGAAGGTATTGCGCTCTACCTTGCCGTTGATAGCGGGGAAAGCCCAATTGACCTCTTCCTGCGTATCGGCGAGCGCGCACACAATGCGGCGTACGATGTGCTCCAGGAAGTCCTTGTTCCGATCCTCTTTGGTGATGACGCGCTCCCAGTCCCACTGGTCCACGTACATGGAGTGGAGGGAGTCCACCAGGTCGTCCCGGCGGATGGCAGCCATATTGGTATAGATGCCCTCTCCCGGCTCAAAGCCGTAACGGGCCAGCGCAACACGTTTCCATTTGGCAAGCGACTGGACGACCTGTGCGGTTCCGTCTACGTTTTTCATGTCAAATTCAACTTTGCGCTCGACGCCGTTCAAGTCGTCATTAATGCCGCTTTCTTTGGTGACAAAGAGAGGGCAGGTAATGCGGTTTAAATGCAGCAGATTGCCGAGATTGATCTGAAAGCGGCTGCGGACGTATTCCGTCGCTTTCTGCGTGTCTTTCAGGGAGAGAACCGAACGGTACCCTTCCGGAAAAATCAGAGTTTCCATCAGACGTTGCCCTGGGCTTTCATGGCTTCGGCAACTTTCAGGAAGCCTGCAATATTGGCACCTGCCATGTAGTTGCCGGCCATGCCGAACTCTTTGGATGCATCGTCACAGGACTGGAAAATTTCAACCATGATGCGGTGAAGCTTCTGGTCGACTTCGTCGAAGCTCCAGCCGTAGCGGATGGAGTTCTGGGACATCTCAAGACCGGAGACAGCTACGCCGCCGGCGTTGGCCGCCTTAGCCGGTGCAAAGAGGAGTCCATTGTTCAGGTAGGTGTCGATGGCACCCGGCGTGGACGGCATGTTGGCACCCTCGACGACTGCATAGCAGCCGTTCTTGACAAGCTCTTTTGCGGAATTCTCGTCGATCTCGTTCTGGGTTGCGCAGGGCATTGCGATGTCGCACGGTACGGTCCAGACACCGCTGCAGCCCTCATGGTATTCAGCATCCGGATGAGTGGTGACATACTCTTTGATTCTCTTTCTCTCGACTTCCTTGAGCTGCTTGACGCAGTCGAGATCAATGCCGTTTTTGTCGACAATGTAGCCGTTGGAGTCGGACATGGTGATGACCTTTGCGCCGAGCTCAGTAGCTTTTTCGGTAGCGTAGATGGCAACGTTGCCGGAACCGGAGATAATGACGGTCTGGCCCTCGAAGCCCTTGCCGTTTGCCTTCAGCATTTCATTTGCATAGTAGCAGACGCCGTAGCCGGTGGCTTCGGTACGTGCGAGAGAACCGCCGTAGGTGAGGCCCTTGCCGGTGAGAACGCCGTCCCAGCGGCCAGTGAGCTTCTTGTACTCGCCGAAGAGATATCCGATTTCACGGCCGCCTACGCCGATGTCGCCTGCCGGTACGTCGGTGTTCGGGCCGATATGGCGATAGAGTTCACTCATGAAGGACTGGCAGAAGCGCATAACCTCTGCGTCGGATTTCCCTTTCGGGTCGAAGTCAGAGCCGCCTTTGCCGCCGCCCATGGGAAGGGTGGTCAGAGAGTTCTTGAAGATCTGCTCAAATCCGAGGAACTTGACGATGCCGAGATAGACGGACGGATGGAAACGGAGGCCGCCCTTGTACGGTCCGATAGCGGAGTTAAACTGGACACGGAATCCGCGGTTGACCTGGACATTGCCCTCATCGTCTACCCATGGGACGCGGAAGATGATCTGGCGCTCGGGCTCAACGATGCGCTGGAAGACGCCTGCTTTGACAAAGTCCGGGCGGGCATCGGCCACAGGATCCAGAGTCGAGAGGACTTCGCTGACGGCCTGTACGAATTCAGGCTGGTTGCTGTCGCGCTTCTGGACGGTTTCCATGACCTCATTCAAATGCTGATTGTTCATAGTGTGCTTCTCCAATCTGTAATAAAACGTTATAAAAATAGGGCAACAGGGCGCACTTCTCCCAGGGAGAGAAGCGACCCCATTGCCGCTCACATCAAAAAAGTATATTGTAATTTGAAAAAATTGTCAATGAAATGCGCTTTTTTACAATCAATTCAGATATTTACGGTCAGAAAGCAGAAGGATCTTGAAAATTAGGGAATCTGCCGGTATACTTTAATATGTTTTTCATTTATACTGGTAAAAGGTGTGGACGTCCATCCCGGCTTGGGTGGGCGTTTCTTAAGTTTTCAGTTCTTATTTTTGGAGGAGCGGTATGACCAAGTATATTTTCGTTACCGGAGGCGTTGTCTCCGGCCTGGGCAAAGGAATCACCGCGGCGTCTCTCGGACGCCTGCTCAAGGCAAAGGGGTACAAAGTTGCGGCGCAGAAACTGGACCCCTATGTCAACGTCGACCCCGGTACCATGAGCCCCTACCAGCACGGCGAGGTCTATGTCACAGAAGACGGCGCTGAAACGGACCTGGACCTCGGCCACTATGAGCGGTTCATTGACGAGGACCTCAACAAATATTCCAATCTGACAACCGGTAAGGTCTACTGGAATGTGCTCCACAAGGAGCGCCGCGGAGAGTATCTGGGGCAGACGGTACAGGTCATTCCGCATATTACCAATGAAATTAAGGACTTTATTTATGCGGTCGGCAAACGGACCAATGCCGATGTCGTCATTACAGAAATTGGCGGAACAACCGGTGACATCGAATCGCAGCCTTTTATTGAGGCTATCCGCCAGGTCGGACTGGAAGTCGGTCCGGAAAACTCGCTCTATATCCATGTAACGCTTGTTCCCTGGCTGAGCGGTTCCGAAGAGCATAAGACCAAACCGACGCAGCACTCCGTAAAAGAGCTCCAGGGTATGGGCGTAAAACCGGACATCATCGTCCTTCGCTGCGACGAACCTCTGGAACCCAATATCTTTAAGAAAATTGCACTGTTTTGCAATGTCAAACCGGACTGCGTCATTGAAAACATGACGGTCCCGGCACTTTATGAAGCCCCGCTTATGCTGGAAAAGAGCAATTTCTCCTCCATTGTCTGCCGGGAACTGCAGCTCAAACCCGACGCCCCGGACCTCACGGAGTGGACCGAACTGGTTGAGCGCATCCACAACCTCAACAAAGAGGTCACAATTGGTCTGGTCGGAAAATATGTCCGACTCCATGATGCCTATCTCTCCGTGGCGGAAGCCCTTCGCCATGCCGGGTACTGCTATGGTGCCAACATTAACATTGAGTGGATTGACAGCGAGACCATCACCGACGACAATGTATCCGAGGTCCTGAAGGACTGTGCGGGAATCGTGGTCCCCGGCGGGTTCGGAAACCGCGGCATAGCCGGCAAAATTGCAACGGCCCGCTATTGTCGGGAGAACAATGTTCCGTATCTTGGCATCTGCCTCGGCATGCAGGTCGCCGTTATTGAATTTGCACGCAATGTCTGCGGACTCGAAGGCGCCAACTCCGGTGAATTTGACGAGTACTCCGACTATAAAGTTATCGACTTCATGCCGGACCAGTATTCGGGCATTGAAAAGGGCGGAACACTTCGCCTCGGCGCCTATCCCTGCAAAATTAAACCCGGTACGCAGATGGAACGGTGCTATGGTACCAATCTGGTCCAGGAACGCCACCGCCACCGCTATGAGTTCAACAATGAATACCGGGACCAGCTGGTAAACGGCGGCCTGGTTATCAGCGGCACCTCACCGGACAACCTCATCGTCGAGACCGTAGAGGTCCCGGAGAACGACTTTTTCATCGGTGTTCAGTATCATCCGGAATTTAAGAGCCGTCCGAACCGCGCCCATCCGCTGTTTAAAGGCCTCATTGAATCGAGTATGAAACAGAAAGGTCTGCTGGACGACTAAACTATAACAGAATTTGCATTGCGGCCCCATCCATCGGATCGGGGCCGTTGTTGCAGTTGCAGAAAGAATGAAGTACATCTGGCATTTTTTTGTAAGATGTGCTATAATATTTTTCAAACATTTGGTCAGTCTAACAAAAATCGCAGCTTTTCTGCCGAGGAGCTGCATCTTTTTTGGTGGTTTGGGAAGGTTATATTATTATGATGGAAGTCAATTCATATGTCGTGTACGGGGACAACGGTGTCTGTCTGGTCGCTGACCGCCGGCGTGAAAAATTTGCAGGTCAATGGAATGAATATTACATTCTGAAACCGGTTAACAATGGCGACTCAACGCTTTATGTTCCTACGGACAACGAGAAGCTGCTCAGCAAAATGATGTCGGTTCTCTCCAAAGAGGAAATCGTAAGTATTATCCATTCCCTTCCGGAGGACGAGATGGAGTGGATTGACAACGACAAGCTCCGTTCGGCAAAGTACGACGAAATCTTTGCAAGCGGCGACCGGCGCCAGCTCCTTTTGCTCATCAAATGTCTTTATAAACATAAACAGTTCCGTAAAGCGGAGGGCAAAAAGCTCTGGACTATCGACGAAAATGCTATGAAACATGCTGAAAAGCTGGTTTTTGAGGAATTTGCCACAGTACTCGGCATTAAGCCGAGTGAGGTTCGCGGGTTCATCCAGAATGAACTCAGCAAAGATGAGGCATAAATTCGAACATTATAAAGCCTCCTCATGCAGGAATGATTTATTTCCTGCATGAGGGGGCTTTTGCTTCCCAGAACAAAACTGAAACCGCTGAAAAACGATGTCAGTTTCAGAAACAAAGTTATGCGAATTGGTTCCCTGAACTTTACAGAGCGGAACCGGCGGGCGTCTTCTCCGGTGCAGCCGGTTTGGATTCGTCCTGCTGCATGAGCTTGCGGAACGTCTCACCGTCGACTTTCTCGTTTTCTAAGAGATAGTCGGCAAGGCGGTCCAGCTGGGAACGGTTCTGATTCAAAAGATCTTCCGCCTGATGATAGGCTCGGTTCAGCAGAGAATGGACCTCCTCATCGATGGCCACGGCGGTTTTTTCGGAGTAGTTCCGGGAAGTGCCATAGCAGCTGCGGTCCTCTTCATAGGTTTCCGGGCCGAGAACTTCGCTCATGCCGTAGCGGGTGATCATACTGCGGGCGAGGGAAGTAGCGCGCTCGATGTCATTGGAGGCTCCGGTGGAGATGTCTCCCATGACAATGGACTCTGCAACGCGTCCGCCGAGCAGGGATACCAGTTCGTCCAGCATTTCGTTGCGGGAGGCATAGGAGCGGTCTTCCTGTGGAAGAGACATGGTGTATCCGCCGGCAGAGCCGCGCGGGATGATGGAGACCTCTTCGACCGGGTCCAGACTGGGCAGGTGATAATTTGTGACGGCATGTCCGGACTCGTGAAACGCCGTCAGACGGCGCTCTTTGTCGGTCATGCGGTGGGATTTTTTCTCTGCACCCATCATTACCTTGACGGAAGCTTCGCGGAGTTCCTCCTGTCCGATTTCGTTTTTGTCGGCCCTTGCTGCAAGAAGTGCCGCCTCGTTCAGAAGATTTTCGAGGTCGGCTCCGGTGAAGCCGGCAGTGCCTTTTGCCACATCTTCCAGTTTGACGGAAGCGGCGAGCGGCTTGCCTTTTGCATGGATTTTCAGAATTTCGGTACGTCCCTTGATGTCGGGGTACCCGACATGGACCTGGCGGTCAAAGCGGCCGGGACGGAGCAGGGCAGGGTCCAGGATGTCGCCGCGGTTGGTGGCGCCGATTAAAATGATGCCGCTGTCGGAGGAGAAGCCGTCCATTTCAACCAGAAGCTGGTTTAACGTGGTCTCCCGCTCTTCATTGCCGCTCAGAATGTCGGAGCCGCGCTTGCGGGCGATGGCGTCTATTTCGTCGATGAAGATAATGCATGGGGACTTGGCGCGTGCCTGCTGGAACAGGTCACGGACACGGGCTGCTCCGACGCCGACGAACATCTCGACAAATTCGGAGCCGGAGATGGAGAAAAAGGGGACATCTGCCTCTCCGGCGACGGCACGGGCGAGAAGCGTCTTGCCTGTACCGGGGGGGCCGATCAGCAGCACTCCCTTTGGAACACGTGCGCCGAGACGTGTAAACTTTTCGGGATTTTTCAGGTATTCCACGATTTCCTGGAGCTCGGCTTTTTCCTCATCGGCTCCGGCGACATCGGCAAACGTAGCCTTGCGATTGGTGTCCATCATGACGTTCATGTGGCCGAAGTCCTGCTGCTTGGGAGGATCGTCCCGAATGATCTGGATAGGTGCCTGTCCCTGCTGCGGAAGGCTGTTGAGAAAGTCGCTCCACAGAGTCAGAAGACCGAGGCCGGAGAGGAGGACGAGGTAGACCCAGTTCGGTATGCCATGGGAATAGTCCATCTTGACGCGGTCGTCCGGCTCCTCCAGGTTGTGCTTTTTCACATCATTGTGGATATCTTTTAAGAACAGTTCAATATTCGGAATGATTGTGCTCTCCGGGTATTCTTCGCCGCGCCGAAGGAAACGGAGCTCCCGGGTACTGAAGTTCAGATGATAGGACTCAATTTTATCTTCCTCAAAGAGCTTGAGAATGTCCGCATAAGAGTAGCGGTGCATAATAGAGTAGTTGACGCCTTCCAGCGTGACCAGACCCGCAAATGCGCCGACGCCGGTCCATTCGCTGATTTTCTGCATTTTTTCCAGCGTCGCGTCGTCCGGATGCTTCAGGCGGTTCCAAAACTCATGAAAGGAATTTTTTTTCAATGTGGTTCACCACGATTCCTGTAAAATTGGACAGCGGAATATCAACCGGTCCGCTGTCTGCAGAAAAGTTTAACATAGTTATATATGGAAAAAAAGTTATTTTTCGTACCGAAGTATGAATAAAAAATGGCCATATGTCGGGAAATTCCAACATATGGCCATTTATGTCTTTTCGTCAGACTACTTCATTGGTGGCAATGACATCGGCACCGGTGTCAAGGATGTTTTTGACAATGACATCGCCGATGTGAACCGGAGATGCAATGGACGCCTGGTTAATAATCTTCATGGCGTCAAACATCAGTTCTTTCGGAATGGCCTTGCTGGTCTTGCAGGGGACCACATAGGCTTTGCCGCCGGTGACGCGGACGGTGGATGTCAGGGAGCGTTCCGGATGGGTGACCTCAGCGCGTGCATAAGCATCACCGCGCTTACAGGAGTTGCCCTCGACTTTCTGGACATTGTTGTTTTCGTCCAGCGTGACGGTAATGGCACATCCGCGCGGACAGGAAACACAGATTAAATTTCTTTTCATCGTTATGCCTCCTCAATGCTGACGACGATCTCATCGTCCGGTTTCATATCTGCAAGGTCCGCAGCTTTGATGGGCACGCTCTCCATCTCGCCGGGGGCGAGTTTGATCTTCTTGCGGTTGTACAGTTCTTTTTCGCCGCAGTGAACGACAACGCGTTTGTTGCGGTAGACATTCGCAACACGGAAGTAAACTTTGACGTCGTCCTTCTGATTCAGGTTGATGTGCTGCGGAACCGTATAGCGTACGCCGTTGATACCGCGCAGATTGATATAGTTCGGCTCGGACTCGCCGGCGAGATACTGGGCTGCGCCTTTGCCGGCAATCTGGGATTCCTGGGTGACGAAGTCGACCAGGTCATGGACCTGAAGGACATTGCCGCAGGCGAAGACGCCTTTCTGAGAGGTCTCGCGCATTTCGTTGACCTTTGGACCGCGGGTGACGGGGTCCATCTCAAGGCCGATCTGACGGGAGAGCTCGTTCTCAGGGATAAGACCGACAGAGAGCAGAAGCGTGTCACAGGGGATGTACTCCTCGGTGCCCGGGATGGGAAGCATATGCTCATCGACATTTGCAATTGTGACGCCCTCTACGCGGTCATGGCCATGAACCTGGATGACCGTGCAGGAAAGACGGAGCGGAATGTCAAAGTCTTCCAGACACTGTACAATGTTTCTCTGCAGACCGCCGGAATAGGGCATGATTTCACATACCACTTTGACTTTTGCGCCCTCCAGGGTCATACGGCGGGCCATGATGAGGCCGATGTCGCCGGAACCGAGGATGACAACTTCATGGCCGGGCATATAGCCATCAATATTGACGAATTTCTGGGCCTGGCCGGCCGACATGACGCCGGCAGGACGGGAACCTGCAATGTCGAGTGCACCGCGCGGACGTTCCCGGCAGCCCATGGCGAGGATGATGGCTTTGGCGTTGATGGTGATGAGTCCGTCATCTTTGTTGGCGGCGATAACCTGATTGTTTTTGGTCAGGTTCAGAACCATGGTGTTGAGTTTGACGGCAATTTTCGTACCGGCAACCTGTTTGACAAAACGGTCGGCGTACTCCGGACCGGAGAGCTCTTCGCCAAAGTAGGTGAGGCCGAAACCGGTATGAATGCACTGCTCCAGGATGCCGCCGAGGCGTTCGGCGCGCTCGAGAATAATGATGCTCTCTTCCGGTACTCCGCTGTCGCGGGCGGAGAGCGCAGCGGCCATGCCGGCCGGGCCGCCTCCGACGACAACGAGGTTGTAATTCAAAATTTCATTCATATCTTATTTCGTCCTTTCGTAGATGATCTTAGAGTCTCCGCCATATTTTTCGATGTCGTTGAAAGGCTCGTTCAGCTCCTCGGCGAGAATTTCCATGACCTTGGAACCGCAGAAGCCGCCCTGACAGCGTCCCATGCCGGCGCGGGTGCGGCGCTTGACGCCGTCCACGTCGATGGCGCCTGCCGGTGCGCGAATTGCATCGCGGATTTCACCTTCTGTGACTGTCTCACAGCGGCAGATAATGCGGGCGTAGGCTGGGTCCTTTTCAATCAGAGCACGGCGCTCCTCGGTGGTTCGGGAGCGGAAACGTACCGGCTCTTTTCGGGAAGGATTGTAATTCGGATTTTCACCGGGCTGATGATCCATTGCATCGAGCGCGAGTTTTTCCACGTACTCCGCAATTGCGGGGGAGGAGGCGAGACCCGGGGACTCGATGCCGATGAGATTGATGAATTTATTCGTACGGGTGGAGTAATTAATGTAGAAGTCGTGTTTCTCCCAGTGAGCGCGCAGGCCTGCGAAAGAGGTGATCTGGTTCCGAGGAGAGATGCCGGGGACAGACCGCTGCGCAGTTGCGTAAGTTGTACGCAGTGCACCGACTCGAACCGAAGTGTCGTGGCGTCCCTCGGAATTGTCCTCTCGATTCAGCGCCGTGGGGCCGACAAACACATTGTGATGTGTGGTCGGGGAGACCAGGATGCCTTTACCCATTTCGTTCGGGCACTGGAAAATGGTATGGGTGACGATTGGGTAGACGTCGCGGTCCAGAAGCCCGTATTCGCCGAGGCGCGGAATGACCTTGAAGCGCTCTCCGTCGAACTGGCTGGCAAGCAGGTTGGCGAAAAGGCCGGCGCAGTTGATGACCATGCGGGCGCGGACAATGCGGCCGTCTTTGGCGCCGATCATAAAGATGCCGTCTTCCTCTTGAATGATTCCGCCGACGTTGAAGTTGCGGCAGAAATCGGTGCCGTTGGATACGGCACATTCTGCGGCGGCAATGGCGAGCTCATATGGGCTGACAATGCCGGCGGTCGGTGCATAGAGAGCTCCGACTGCGTTGGGTGAGATGTTCGGCTCCATCTCATGAAGCTGTTCGCGGTTGATGATCATGATTTCCTGGTCGGTCAGGCCATTCTTTTTGCCGCGGTCGTAAAGATCCTGGATGGTCGGCATTTCCTCGTTGGACAATGCGACAACCAGAGATCCATTGCGCTCATAGGGGACAAAAAGAGTTTTGCAGAGATCTTCCATCATCCGGCAGCCCTTGACGTTCATCTCCGCCATGACTGATCCGGGTTTGCAGTCAAAACCTGCATGGACGATGCCGCTGTTTGCTTTCGTTGTTCCCTGCGCGACATCGGATGTTTTTTCGAGCAGGACGTTGTGCAGATTGTACTTTGAAAGATTTCGTGCAACCTGTGTTCCGACGACGCCGGCTCCGATGATGGCAATGTCATATACCATTGCGTGTTCTCCTTCCATAAGGCGGCGATGGCCTGAATGGCTCCATGCCGCAATTTTTCTATAGCATTATACCTAAAAAAAGCGGTCGCGTAAACGATATGAATAAAACTTGCGATGCGTAATTGGTAAATTATGGACAATCTGCACATTCCGCTTTTTACAAGATTGATAATATGTTCACACAAAGTAAAAAATGTGCCGAAAAACAGTACAAAAAAAAGCCCCGCCAGAGCGGGACTTGAAACAGCAGGAGGAAAATGCCCTCACAGCGCCGGAAGCTGCTGTTATTTATTTTACAGTTCGGATGTCGGCATATGGCACAGTTTGCCGGAAAAATCGGTGATGGAGGAGAGGATCTCTTCGGAGACACGCTCAATTGGGCGGCCGGAGCCGGTGCGGAACCAGTCGAGGATCATGCCGGTGCAGCCGTTCACCAGAAAAATTGCGGCCTGATGGGAATGGGCGGAATCCATGTTCTCGAACAGTCTGGAATTGGATTCCAGCAGACGGATACAGGTCTGAACCAAATTGCTGTTGCGGGAGCTGAGCAGAATTTCGCGGGACAGTTTGTCCTGCTCGGACAGAAAAGTGAGAATCTCGGTAATACAGCTTTGAAAATTATCCAGCAGCGGGACGCTGCGGGAAGAGATCTGAAGATGGGTCTTTAAGATCTGAACCAGTTCTTCTGCACAATGCCGCTGAATGACATCGGCAAGATCATAAATATCATTATAATGGGAGTAAAACGTACTTCTGGAGATGTTTGCGCGGTTTGCGATGTCACGAACGGATATTTCGCTGATGCCGCCTCTTTCCTCTATAAGTTCCCGGAAAGCACGGATGATGGCTTCTTGGGTTTTCTGTGAACGCTTATCCATTCCTTGGGGGCTTCCTTTCTGCATGAAACTACTCGAGTTGCTGCCATTCTTCCGCAATGCTATGCGATTTTTCTTACTGTAAATTCGGAACTGCAGCACTTAAAAATTATATCGGAAACTCTTAAATTTTACAATGGTCAAAGTTATTAGCGCCGCGAAAACATGAAAACTTTTTTCATTCAAAAACGACCGTTGTCTTAAATGCTTCGAAATTATCAAACATCTGTTTCCGATGCAGAAAAATATATGGGATTAATCTGTAAAATTGACACTTTTCAAACAAAAGAAAAATGGCCTTGACAAAATGATTTTTTCTGTTGTAACATAGGAACCACATTGAGAAAGGCAACGAAGGGAAAAAAGCTCTGAGGCTTGTTCACAGAGAGCTGCCGGTTAAGTGGAAGGCAGCAGCAGAATCAGAGGTATAACTCATCCTGGAGCCGTCGGCTGAAAAAGCAGTTCTGCTAATAGGCTGGACCGGGTTCTCCCGTTACAGAGAATCATGTTGTTGGACATGAACTGAGTGGGTATAGCAATACCAAAAAGAGTGGTACCGCGGAATAATGAATTTCGTCTCTTTTATCCAAAAATGTTCTGGAATTTGGCATTTTGGGTAGAAGAGTTTTTTTATACCCAAAAGCAGAAAGGAACCGCTATGAAAGGCTACGAAAAATATACTACACAGTTTTACAATCCGCCTGTCATCACTATGGACTGGGCGAAAAAAGATCATATTGAAAAAGCACCCATCTGGTGCAGCGTCGATCTCCGCGACGGCAACCAGGCGCTTGTCATCCCCATGAGCCTGGAGGAGAAGATTGAATACTATAAAACCCTCCTGAAAGTCGGCTTCAAGGAGATTGAGGTCGGATTCCCGGCTGCCAGCGAGACCGAGTATGAGTTCTGCCGCACGCTTATTGAGCAGGATCTTATTCCGGACGACGTCACCATCCAGGTCCTGACCCAGGCCCGGGAGCACATCGTGAAGAAGACGTTTGAGGCGCTGGAAGGCTGCAAACATGCCATTGTGCATCTTTATAACTCCACCTCCGTTGCACAGCGTGAGCAGGTCTTCCACAAGGATAAGGAGCAGATCAAGCAGCTCGCCGTCGACGGCGCTGAAATGTGCAAATACTATCGGGAGAAAACGGAAGGCAATTTCCGCTTCGAGTACTCTCCGGAGAGCTTTACCGGTACTGAGCCGGAATATGCACTTGAGGTGTGCAATGCGGTTTCCGAGGTCTGGAAACCGAGCCCGGACGACAAGGTCATTTACAACCTGCCTGTCACTGTAGAGCTCTCCATGCCGCATGTCTATGCCAACCAAATTGAATATATGAGCAAAAACCTCAACTATCGCGAGAACATCATTCTCTCGCTCCATCCGCACAATGACCGCGGCTGCGGTGTAGCGGATACGGAAATGGGTATTCTTGCCGGCGCAGACCGTGTAGAGGGCACACTCTTCGGAAACGGCGAGCGAACCGGAAACGTAGACCTCGTCACCGTCGGCATGAACATGTACTCTCAGGGAGTTGACCCTGAGCTGGACTTCTCCAACCTTCCGGAAATTCAGGAGGTCTATGAGCGTGTTACCCGCATGAAAGTGCCGCCGCGTTCTCCTTACTGCGGTCAGCTGGTATTCTCCGCTTTCAGCGGCTCTCACCAGGACGCCATTGCCAAGGGGATGAAGTACCGTGAGGAGCACGATCCGGACCACTGGACCGTTCCGTATCTTCCGCTGGACCCGACCGACGTCGGCCGGAGCTACGACTCGGATGTCATCCGCGTCAATTCCCAGTCCGGCAAGGGCGGCATCGGCTTTATTCTGGAGACCCAGTACAACTTCGAACTTCCGAAGAAGATGAAAGAGGCCTTCAGCTACCAGATTAAGGAAATTTCCGACCATGAGCACCGCGAGCTCAAGCCGGATGAAATTTATGATATCTTCCGCGAATCGTTCATCAATAAGAACAAATGGCTGAAGGTTGTGGAATATCATTTTACGCAGAACGCGGACCACACCATTGGTGCGCGTGTCACTATGGACTACAATGGTGCACTTCGGACGATCGACGCAGTCGGCAACGGCCGTCTCGATGCAGTCAGCAACGCCATCAAGAAGGTGACCGGGAACATCTTCTCCCTGGAGGCCTATTCCGAGCACTCCATCGAGCAGAAGCACTCGGATGACACGGCGGCTGCCTATGTTGGCATTATGGACGATAAGGGGACTTTCTTCTGGGGCGTCGGCGTCAACCACGACATCATCAATGCCTCGATTAAGGCTCTGGTCAGTGCCATCAACAACGCCATGGAATAAGAAAGGGGAGACAGTGCAATGAAAATGAATGGTGCTGAGATTCTCATCGAGACGCTGATCGACCAGGGCGTCACGGATGTCTTTGGATATCCGGGCGGCACGGTCCTCGACATCTACGATGCCATCTACAAAAGGCAGGACCGGATTCACCATGTCCTGACCACGCATGAGCAGCACGCCGCACATGCGGCAGACGGCTATGCGCGTTCCACCGGCAAGGTGGGCGTATGTATTGCCACCTCGGGCCCCGGCTCTACTAACCTGGTAACCGGTATTGCGACAGCAATGCTGGACTCCGTTCCCATGGTCGCCATCACCGGCAACGTCGGCCGCGCCATGATCGGCAAGGACGGCTTCCAGGAGGTCGATATCACCGGCATCACACTGCCTATTACGAAGCACAACTATTTCGTCAATAATGTGGACGAACTCGAAGAGGTCGTCCGGGAGGCATTTAAAATTGCCAAATCGGGCCGGCCGGGTCCGGTGCTCATTGATATCCCGAAGGACGTCCAGACCGAGAGCACGGACTTCCAGCCGCGCGGCGTCGTCAGCCCGTTCGGCCGGATTGCTCCGAGCAGCCGGCGGATTGAGGAGGCGGCTGCCCTCATTGACCAGGCGAAAAAGCCCTATATCTACATCGGCGGCGGCGTGGTTGCCGCAGGGGTCTACGATCAGATCAAGGAGCTCGCAGATAAAATTGATGCCGTCATCGGCACTTCTCTAATGGGTATCTCCGCCATTCCCACCGACCATCCCCGTTTCCTCGGCATGGAGGGCATGCACGGCCATTTTGCCTCCTCTGTTGCGGCGAATGAGGCCGACTGCTTTATTGCCATAGGCACTCGTTTTTCCGACCGCGCAACCGGCAATGTCAAAAAGTTTGCCAAGCAGGCATCCATCATCCATTTTGATGTAGATTACGCGGAAATCAACAAGAATATCCATGCGGACGTCGGAGTCCGCGGAGACCTGACCCTGACGATGCCGGAGCTCATCCAGACCGTCCATGCCAGCCGGCATCCGGAGTGGATCGCCCATGTCGGCGAGCTGCGCCGCAAGGAGAAGGCTCTGGAGCCCAAAGACATCAGCGTTACACCCCATGCTATCATGGAGGTCATTAACGATATTCGCAAGCCCGCTTCTCCGGTCGTCACCGATGTCGGCCAGCACCAGATGTGGGCAGCTCAGTACCTGAAATTCTCTCAGCCCCGCACGTTTATTACCAGCGGCGGCCTCGGAACCATGGGATTCGGCGTCGGCGCCGCAGTCGGCTCTGCAGTAGGAACCGGAGAGCATACGATTCTCATCACCGGCGACGGTTCGTTCTCTATGAACATGAATGAAATCCTCACCGCAGTGGAGAACAAGCTTCCGCTGACAGTTGTAATCATGAACAACGGAGTGCTCGGTATGGTCCGCCAGTGGCAGACCCTGTTCTACGGCAAGCGCTATTCTAATACGGTACTGACTGATCGTCCGGTCGACTATGTCAAGCTCGCTGAGGCCTTTGGCGCGAAAGGCGTCGTTACGCTCAGCGTCGATGCGTTCCGCGATGCCTTCCAGGCAGCCTATGAGGGAGACGGCGTCACCCTGATCGACTGCAGAATTGACAAAGATGAATTTGTTTTGCCGATGCTGCCGCCGGGCGGTGCCATTGAAGACATCATTACCGAGAAAGGAGTGGATATCTGATGAAAGATACGAAAGACAACAGCTTTGTCCTCGCCATCTACGTCGACAACAAGGCCGGCGTGCTCACCCGGGTCACCAGCATGTTTACCCGGCGCGGATTCAATATCGATGCTCTGACGGTCGGCGTCACCGAATCGCCGGACTATTCCCGTATTACGATCAGCATGAGCGGCGACGGCTATGCCCGCGCTCAGATGATCAATCAGCTCCGGAAGCTGTACAACGTCAAGAAGGTTGAAATTCTCGACGAAAACGACTCCATTGAGCGGGAGCTCCTTCTCATCAAAGTGCAGAATAACTCCCAGGAGCACCAGCTGCTTCTGTCATCCATCGATATTTTTAAGGCCAAGATTATCGACTATTCCACCGAGTCATTTTCTCTCGAGGTCACCGGAAACAGCGACAAGATCGACGCGTTTATTGAGATGGTCCGCCCGGTCGGCATCATTGAGAGCTGCCGCACCGGCGTAGTCGCCCTCAGCAAGGGCAGCGGAAGCCTTCTCGGCAAGCCGGATATCTATTAATTTTTGACGGTTTTGCTGATTGTTTCGGCTCTTCCGGTCATCCGGCGATGAATTGCGCGGAAGCCGTAAAAATTCTTGAATCTTGTCCGCATTATTGCTATACTTTTTTTACAATTTCAAGAACAGATACATGTATAGTCAGAAGTGTATTTATTCTATATACAAATCTATTGTGTAAGGAGATCTTTATCATGGCTAAAGAAAACAGAATCTTCTACGAGAAGGACTGCGACGTTTCAAAACTGGACGGTAAAACAGTTGCCGTCATCGGTTATGGTTCTCAGGGTCATGCACATGCCCTCAACCTGAAAGACTCCGGTGTTGACGTTATCGTCGGCCTCTATGAAGGTTCTAAGAGCTGGAAAAAGGCAGAGGATCAGGGCCTGAAGGTCTACACCACTGCTGAGGCTGCTAAGAGAGCCGACATCATCATGATCCTTATCAATGATGAGAAGCAGGCTGCCATGTACAAAAAAGACATCGCGCCGAACCTCAAAGAAGGCGACACCGTTGCTTTCGCACACGGCTTCAATATCCACTATGGCTGCATCAAGGTCCCGGACAATGTCAACGTTATGATGATCGCTCCGAAGGCTCCGGGTCACACCGTCCGTTCCGAGTATCTCGCCGGCAAGGGCACCCCGATGCTCATCGCCGTTGAGCAGGACTACAGCGGTGACACCTGGGACGTTGGTCTTGCATATGCAGCTGCCATCGGCGGCGCAAGAGCCGGTGTCCTTGAGACCACGTTCAAGACTGAGACTGAGACCGACCTCTTCGGTGAGCAGGCTGTTCTCTGCGGCGGCGTTGTCGCTCTTATGCAGGCTGGTTTTGACACCCTCTGCGAAGCTGGCTACGACCCGAGAAACGCTTACTTCGAGTGCATCCATGAGATGAAGCTCATCGTCGACCTCATCTATGAGAGCGGCTTCTCCGGAATGCGCTACTCCATCTCCAACACCGCTGAGTACGGCGACTATATCACCGGCCCGAAGATCGTTACCGATGAAACCAGAAAAGCTATGAAGCAGGTTCTCTCTGACATTCAGGACGGTACCTTTGCTAAGGACTTCCTGCTTGACATGTCCGAAGATTCTCATCAGGTTCACTTCAACGCTCTCAGACAGAAGGCTGCCAGCCATCCGTCTGAGGTTGTCGGCAAGCAGATCCGTGCTCTCTACAGCTGGAATGACGAGGATAAGCTCATCAACAACTAATCGCATCTGTAATTTAGCAGCGTAAGCTGTTTGCGTGTTTGGGCGCAGACTCTGGCGGAAGGCAGTTTTGCCGGGTGCCTGGGCCTGCGCCCATTACTTTTCAATCTTTAGGAGATTCGCTATGGTTAAAGATACTATTGTTAACGGTTTTAACAATGCTCCGCACCGCTCCCTTTACAACGCACTCGGCCTGACAAAAGAGGAGCTCAGCAAACCGCTCATCGGTATTGTCAGCTCGTACAATGAAATTGTCCCGGGCCACATGAACCTCGACAAAATTACCGAAGCGGTTAAGATGGGTGTCGCAGAAGCGGGCGGCACGCCCATTGTCTTCCCGGCCATTGCCGTATGTGACGGTATTGCCATGGGCCACGAGGGCATGAAGTATTCCCTCGTCACCAGAGACTTAATTGCCGATTCCACCGAATGTATGGTCAAGGCCCACGGCTTTGACGGCCTGGTCATGATTCCGAACTGCGACAAGAACGTCCCCGGACTTCTGATGGCTGCGGCCCGTCTCAACCTGCCCACAATCTTTGTCAGCGGCGGCCCGATGCTTGCCGGTCATGTCGACGGCCATAAGACCAGCCTCTCCAGCATGTTTGAGGCGGTCGGCTCCTATGCCGCCGGCAAAATTACCGAGGAGAAGCTGACGGAATACGAGGAGAAAACCTGTCCGTCCTGCGGCTCCTGCTCCGGCATGTACACCGCCAACTCCATGAACTGCCTGACCGAGGTCCTTGGAATGGGTCTCTCGGGCAACGGCACCATCCCGGCACCGTATTCGGCACGGCTTATTCTCGCCAAGCACGCAGGCATGCAGGTCATGGACCTTGTGAAAAAGAACATCCGTGCCCGCGACGTCATTACCGAAGAGGCCATTTACAACGCCATTACGACCGATATGGCTCTTGGCTGCTCCACCAATACCATTCTCCATCTCCCGGCCATTGCAAACGAGGTCGATGTCAAATTTGACCTCAAGCGCATCAATGAAATCAGCGAGAATACGCCGAATATCTGCCACCTTGCACCGGCCGGCCGTACCTACATGGAAGACCTCAACGAGGCGGGCGGTATCTATGCGGTCCTCAGTGAACTGGCCGAGGCCGGTCTCATTGACACCGACGTCATGACCTGCACCGGTAAAACGATGGCCGAGAACCTGGAAGGCCATGTCAAACTCAACAGCGAAGTCATCCGCGACCTCGACAACCCGTTCACCAAGACCGGCGGCATCGCTGTCCTCTACGGAAATCTCGCCCCGAACGGCTGCGTCGTAAAACGCTCCGCCGTTGCACCGGAAATGCTGGTCCATGAGGGTCCGGCCCGTGTCTTCAACAGCGAAGAGGAGGCCATCAAGGTCATCTATGCCGGCGGCATCAAACCGGGCGACGTTGTCGTCATCCGCTATGAGGGCCCTGCAGGCGGACCGGGCATGCGTGAAATGCTGAGTCCGACCTCCGCCATCGCCGGCGCCGGTCTGGATAAGGAAGTCGCCCTGATCACCGACGGCCGTTTCTCCGGTGCCACCCGCGGCGCCGCCATCGGCCATGTCTCTCCGGAGGCCGCTTCCGACGGCCTGATCGGCTATGTCGAAGAGGGCGACATCATTTCAATTGACATCCCGAATTACAGCATCAAGCTGAACGTCTCCGATGAGGAGATTGCCAAACGCAGAGCTGCCGGCCGCAAAGCCCCGAAGAAGGAGATCACCGGCTATCTGAAGCGCTATGCCAAACTGGTTTCCTCCGCAGACCGCGGTGCAATTATCAACATTAAAGACTAAATTACTATAGAATTGAGGCTAGTACCTATGGGCATGACAATGACGCAGAAGATTCTTGCCGCTCACGCAGGGCTTGAATCGGTCACCGCCGGCCAGCTCGTGCTGGTCAACCTCGACGAAGTGCTTGGCAACGATGTCACTTCGCCGGTTGCCATCCGCGAGTTTGCAAAAATGGGGAAGGATGACGTCTTTGACAAGGACAAGGTGGTCATGGTTATGGACCACTTTGTCCCGAATAAAGATATCAAGGCGGCTATCCAGACCAAGACCTGCCGTGACTTCTGCAATGAACACGATATTCCGCATTTCTACGATGTCGGCCGAATGGGCATTGAACATGCGCTGCTCCCGGAGCAGGGCATCGTCGTCCCAGGCGACCTTGTCATCGGTGCCGATTCTCACACCTGCACCTACGGCGCACTCGGTGCGTTCTCTACCGGTGTCGGCTCTACCGACATGGCCTGCGGCATGGCAACCGGCAAGGCGTGGCTGAAAGTTCCGTCCGCCATCAAATTCGTCCTGAAGGGAGAATTCCCGAAATATGTCAGCGGCAAAGACCTGATTCTCCATATTATCGGGGAGATCGGCGTCGACGGTGCACTCTATAAATCTATGGAGTTCACCGGACCGGGCCTCAAAAACCTCAGCATGGATGACCGCTTTACCATTGCCAATATGGCCATTGAGGCCGGCGGTAAGAACGGCATCTTCGAGGTAGATGATAAGACCCTCGCCTATGAAAAAGAGCATGCAGACCGCGCACCGGTTATCTACAAGGCAGACGAGGACGCCGAGTACGAGAAGGTCATCGAGATTGACCTCAGCACCCTCAAGCCGACTGTCTCGTTCCCGCACCTTCCGGAAAACACCAAGACCATCGACGAGTGCGGCGACATCAAAATTGATCAGGTTGTCATCGGCTCCTGCACCAACGGCCGCTACCAGGATATGAAAGAGGCGGCCGATATTATCCGCGGCAGAAAAGTCGCGAAAAATGTCCGCGTCATCGTCATTCCGGCTACGCAGGAAATCTATCTTCAGTGCCTGAAAGCCGGCTTCATTGAGGACTTTATTGAGGCAGGATGCGTTGTCTCCACACCGACCTGCGGCCCCTGCCTCGGCGGCTATATGGGCATTCTCGCAGCGGGTGAGCGCGCGGTCACCACGACCAACCGCAATTTCGTCGGCCGCATGGGAGACCCGAAATCGGAGGTCTATCTGGCCAGCCCGGCCGTCGCCGCGGCCAGTGCTCTGACCGGTAAAATTTCTTCGCCTGAGGAGGTGCTCGCATGATCAAAACCGGCAGCGTCATCAAATACCAGGACAACGTCGATACCGACGTCATTATTCCGGCCCGCTACCTCACCACGGGAGATCCGGCCGAGCTCGCCAAGCACTGCATGGAAGACCTCGACCCGACATTCCATGAGCGGGTCAAAAAGGGCGACATCATTGTCGCCGGTTGGAATTTCGGCAGCGGCTCCTCCCGTGAGCACGCACCGATCTCCATTAAGGCGAGCGGCATTTCCATTGTCATTGCCAAGAGCTTTGCCCGCATTTTCTACCGCAATGCCATCAACATCGGCCTTCCCATTGTGGAGTGCCCGGAGGCGGCAGACGCCATCTCGGAGGGAGATACCGTCTCCGTAGACATGGATTCCGGCGTCATTACCGATGAGACCAACGGAAAGAAATTCCGCGCTGAGCCTTTCCCGGAGTTTATCCAGAATATCATCTCGGAGGGCGGACTGGTTGCCTCTGTCAAAGACGGCATCATCAAATAAAAGGAGATTCGGAAATGGATTACAACATTGCGCTGCTCCGCGGCGACGGCATCGGCCCGGAAATCGTGGACAGTGCCGTAGAGGTATTAAAAGGAGTCGGAACCAAGTACGGACATGCGTTTCAGTTTCACCCGTATCTGATCGGCGGCTGTGCCTATGACGAATTCGGAGAGCCGCTGCCGCAGGAGACGGTAGATGGATGCCTGAATTCCGACAGCGTCCTGCTCGGCGCGGTCGGCGGACCGAAGTATGACGGTCTGCCGCCTGAGAAGCGCCCCGAGAAAGCCCTGCTTGGCATCCGCTCTGCGCTCGGATTGTTTACCAATCTGCGTCCGGCGAAACTGTATCCTGCTCTGCGCGATGCGAGCCCGCTCCGCACGGAGCTCATCAAAGATGGCTTTGACATCATGATCGTCCGGGAGCTGACCGGCGGCATCTATTTTGGCGACCGCGGCTACCGCGAAGGCAAGTACGGCAAAGAGGCCTACGATACCGAGTGCTACTCCCGCTTCGAAATTGAGCGGATTGCACGGGCCGCATTTGAGACTGCCATGAAGCGCAGCAAACGTGTCGCGAGCATTGACAAGGCGAACGTTCTTGAGAGCTCCCGCCTCTGGAGAAAGACTGTGCATGAAGTTGCAGAGGATTATCCCGAGGTTGAGGTCCGCGATGTCCTCGTCGACAATGCGGCTATGCAGATCGTACGCAATCCTTCTCAGTTTGACGTCGTGCTCTGCTCCAATATGTTCGGCGATATTCTTTCCGATGAGGCCTCTCAGGTCACCGGTTCCATTGGAATGCTCCCGTCCGCTTCTCTGAATGAGAGCACGCGTGGCATGTATGAACCCATCCACGGTTCGGCACCGGACATCGCAGGAAAGGGAATTGCCAATCCGCTGGCCACGATTCTCTCTGCTTCCATGATGCTTCGCTATTCCTTTGATCTCATCAAAGAGGCCGATGCCATTGACCATGCGGTTGACCAGTTCCTCAACGACGGACTCCGGACGGCTGACCTTATCGGCGACAGCGGTGAGACCCCTCTGAAGACCGATCAGGTTACCGAAGAAATCATCAAACGCCTGTAATACAAGTGAGGCGTATCCCTATTATGAAAAAGACAATTCGCAGCTGCCTGGCGGTTCTGCTGATAGCTGTGTTTTTGTTCACACTGACCGCCTGTACAGCCGCATCGCGCAAGGGCGCAGATGGATGGAAGATCCAGGGCAGAAAAGACGAAGTCATTCAGGCCCACCTCCGGAAATTCCCCGCTGTCTGCAGCGGCCAGCAGATGGACGCTTTGGCGAAGAAGGGCTGCTATGTCAACAAGAGCGGGACGAGCATCGGGGAGAGCTATCAGTATTGGATGATGTTCTATAACAACGTCACGAACAATACACGGGCTTCTTTGGATGTCGTCTGTATTGATGCATCCGGCAAGACATCGGTGACCTATCTGGACTGCAATGGAAAAGATATCCTCGCCGTCTCCCGGAACGGAAAAGAATCCTATTGGGACGGTGTGGACGACCAGAATCTGCGCAGCAACAACCAGACGCTGGTCAAATCCTGCCTAATCCGGGATGGGCGCAGGAAGCTGCTGTTCCGGCAGGATCTGCAGTCGCTCCCCAGATACAAGTACCTCGGGGCCAGCGTCTATATCAACACCATCTGTGAATACCTCTATGAGAATCCCTATTTCGATACCAGTAATTCGGAAGTCATGATTCCCGTACCAATGGTGCTGAAAGTGGATGACCGCGACCCGGAGAATGTCATTGTCTGGGGCGATTTCTGGGTGCTGAACTACTCTCTGCGAGGTACAATTCTCTTCAATGAATCCGGCGGTGAATTTCCGCTGAAGATGGTATTGGAACGGGTCGGAGACAAATATGTGGTCAAATCCATGCATCAGGCACAGGACGGCAGCAACTACCTGCGTTCCATCAAAGGCCTGTGTGACGGCGACCGCACGCTGTATCGTCAGTTCCGCGCCATTGTCGGAGACCTCAGCAATAAAGAGACCGTTGAGACGCGGAAATCCTATCTGGAATCCTATCTTCAGGAAAACAGCACGCTCCATGTGACCGCCTATGAAGATTATGGCTGGGATCCGATATCTCTATAACATAACAAGAAAAGAGACCGCTGCAGGAAGTCCTGCAGCGGTCTCTTTCTAATTGAAATTCAATTATTCATAGCTCAGCTTAATGCTGAATTTTTCCGGCTTGCTGGTCTTGAAATACCAGGTCTTTCCTTCCTGCCCATAGAGGATATCGAAGGATTCGCCGAGAGGGATTTCTTCCCGGTAGGCGATATCGGCTATCTTCAGCGTATGGGCGGTGAGCCAGGGGAGAGGGATAAGATCTTCACACAAGTCCAGATAGGAAGTGTTGTTCAGATGCCCGTTGATGTCCGAGAGACTGAATGTCGCCGTTCGGGAAGCGGATTGATTCAGTTCCGGCATGGAGATATGCGGCGGAATTTCCACTTCCTCGTCGCCTTGGGTGCCGGGGACGAAAATGCCCTCTTTCTCCGGGAAAACCATGCGGCGGGTCTGAGCGTTGATGAGCATCCAGTTCGCGGTGCCGAGCACCATTGTCTCACCGGTCTTTCGGTTCAGAATGCGGTAATGGCGGGGGAACAGAATGTGCTCCATTTTCCCGGGCCAGGACTGCACGGTTATGAGATCATCGTAGACTGGCATCTGCTGTATTTCGATATGCTGGTTCAGGATGACCCAGAGGAACCCGCGGTCCAGTGTCTTGGCGCGCCCCATTCCAAGGGCCTCCGTGTGGGCGATGGATGCCTCCTGGAGAAACTTGAGCAGCACGGAGGGCCGCAGCCCGCGGGTGCTGGTGACGTGTTCCGCCAGAATTTTCAGGTCTTTCTGATAGAGAAGTTCCGCGTCCATAGCCGGTCCTTACAGTTCTTCGTAAACGGCGTTGACAACGTCTCCGAACGTCTGAAGCTTTCTCCACTTGCGGTCGGGAATTTCAATGTCATAGAAAGCCTCGAGCTTGGTGATGATGAGGAGAATATTCATGGAGTCGAATTCCCCGACGTTTCCGAGGGTGGTGTCGTCGTTGAGGTCGTCCAGGTTGATCTCCGGAACATACTGACCGATCAGCTCTTTCGTCTTTGCGGCGATCTGCTCTTTGGTGTACGCTTTTGCCATAATTGTTTACTCCTTTACCCAAATATCATAAGTATACATATTCTAACCTACTGATTCTCAGCAATCAAGTAGGATTGTTCATTTTGTGACAAATTAATTGCTGACGATCATCCAGCGCTTGAGTTTGCCGAGCGGGGAGCGGGGCAGCGCCTCGGTACGGGTCTGGACATAGCGGATCTGTTCGCTGCGGTCTTTGGTTGCATTGAAAGCCTTTAAGGGTTCGCTGAACTCCTCCGGCTTTTTATCGGTAACCAGGATGGCGGTGACACGGTCGCTGCTGTCCAGCATGACGCAGAGGTCCTCCACGTTCAGGGCCTTGGAGAGCTGTTCTTCATATTCCGGCAGATAGATCTTTGTGCCGCTGGAGAGAACCAGGATTTCCTTTTTCCGGCCGATAATGTGCAGTTTCCCCTGGTCGTCAAACTTGCCGAGATCTCCTGTGTGGAGCCAGCCGTCCTGGATGGCGGCAGCCGTTGCGTCCGGGTTCTTATAATATCCCTGCATCATGCACGGATTCTGTTTGATAAGGATTTCGCCGTCTTCCGCAAGGCGGGTCTCCTGAAAGTCGGGGCAGAGGGAGAGCTGGGTCGGCTCCGGGTTTCCGGTGCTGATGGCGACGCCGGAGGAGGTCTCGGTGAGTCCATAACCGAAGCTGATGCTGATTCCCTGGTCGCCTACTGCCTTCATGAGCTGCGGAGAGCAGCTGCCGGCGCCGATGAGCAGCTGTTTCAGCTCCGGGTTGAACAGCTTATTCTGGTAGAAAAAGCCGACCAGAGCCGGGACCAGGGTCATGGCAGTCGGCTGGAAAAAGGCGGCGTCGTCCAGAAAATGCCTGCGCCCGCGGGAAACCGCGACAGCGGCGCCGCATTCCCAGGCCCAGAGATAGCCGCAGACAAACCCATAGACATGGCTGATGGGGAGGAGGCTCAGGAGAATGTCGCCCGGCGCGAGCGGGTCGCAGCTGCTGCCGTTATAGGCGCTGGAACAGAAGGATCTCTCCGTGAGCACAACTGCTTTGTTGGCCGAAGTCGTGCCGGATGTGAAGTAGAGAATATTGTGGCTGGGCCCGTCAATACCGTTGGTCAGGGCACCCTTCAGAGCGGGGTTGTCTGCTTCCGAGCCCAGAAGTCCGTCGCAGTCGGTAATGTGGATGAGCGCCTGCAGGGCCTGCTCCGGAAGGGAGGGCTCCAGCATGACAACCTGCTTTTCTGCAGAGGCCGCCGCTATGACGTTGATGATGGCATCTGCATTAGGGTCGCAGAACACGCCGATGCAGGAGGCGTCGGGGAGACGGACTGCGTCGACGCGGTCGAGCAGATCCTGGAAGGTCAGGCAGACTTTCTTTCCGCCCTCCTCATAATAGAGGGCAGGGCCGTTTCCACTGATGGCTTTGCCGGACTCCAGCATTTCCTTAAATGTTTGATGTCGAATGATATTTCCCATAACATATCCTTTCCGCCGCACAGAACCACTGTGTACTTTTTTGTTGCAATTTCCAGACTTTATTACCCAAAATAAAGTTTTTTTCTTCTTTTTCGCTGGAAATGGCAAAGAATTAACAATTTCCGACGGCTGAATTCCTTACTATTATAGAACAATTCAACAGCTTTGCGACAAACTTATAAACTTTCCACAATTTATTTTTTTTAGCTCTTCCATTTGTACGCGATTATGCTATAATACATAACGATGATTCCACAAAGTGTCTTGTAACTTTGTGAAATTCAAATCAAGGTATTTGAAAACATTATGGGAAAAGGAGTACATTCTAATGGACAAGAACACAAGAATTGCTATCATTGGTGCAGGCCCTGCCGGTATGGCTGCTGCTGTTTATCTCGAGAAGGCCGGTTATTATAACTATACCATCTACGAGAAAGAGGGCGAAGTCGGCGGTAAGTGCTGCTCTCCGATGGGCTTCAACGGCAAACGCTATGAGATGGGCGCAGTTCTCGGCTGCCCGACCTACTACACCATTCATGAGCTCGAAGAGTTCGCTGGCGTAGAGCACAATGGTCCGGCTCTCAACCGTAAAATGAAAGACATGAACGGCAAACCGGTTGACCCGTTCAACCCGAAGAAGAACCCGCTCAAGATTCCGAAGCTCCTCAAAATGAAGAATCAGATCAAAAAGCTCGGCAATCTCCTTGAGACCAAATATAAAGGCTATGACATCAACGGTCATCGCGGTGTAGCTTATGGTAAAGCTGACGGCTACAGCAACAACGCTGAGAACACCAGATATGAGCTCGACAACCCGAACCTGAAAGACCTTGCTCTTCCGTTCAGCGAGTTCCTGAAGAAGAACGGCGTCTCCCTTGCTGCTGACGCGTGGATCGGACCCTACACCGCTTTCGGTTATGGTTACTTCGACGAAATCCCGGCTGCCTATGTTCTCAAATATCTCGACTTCGAGACCCTTATGGACTTCCTCAAACTCGACCTGTGGACCTGGCAGGACGGCACGCAGTCCATCTATGAGGCTGTCAATGCCACTCTGAAGAACCCGGCTGTCGTCAATGCTGACATCACGAAGATTGAGCGTACCGGCGGCAAAGTTTACATCACTGTAAATGGCGAGACCGAGACTTTCGACAAACTCATTGTCACCGCTCCGCTTCAGTACTTCCCGAACTATGCAGACGCTACCGACCAGGAGAAGGAGCTCTTCAGCAAGATCGACTACTCCCGCTACGACACCATGGGCGTCTCCATGAAACCGGGCAAGACTCCGGACGAGTCCTACTACATCTTCGACAACATGAGAAACGACCGCCGCGGTCACTGCATGCTCTACTTCAAGAGATGGACTGACGACGACGAGCAGCCGATCATCACCTATGTTCTCCAGAACCATAAAGATCTCCCGGATGTCCCGTATGAGACCTGCAAACAGAACGTTTTCCAGGATTCCATCGACATGGACTTCCCGATTGACAAGATCCACATGGAGAAAGCATGGTACTATTTCCCGCACATCTTCTCCGAGGACTATGCCGACGGCTGGTACGACAAGGTAGAGGCTATGCAGGGCACCAACAATACCTACTATGCTGGTGAAATCATGTCCTTCGGCGACATGGAAGAGACTGCTACCTATTCCAAGGAGCTCATTAAGAGATTCTTCTAATCTCATTTCAGCAATATGAATTCAGGAGGGCTGTGCTGCAAATCTTGCAGCATGGCCCTTTTCCTCTGTACGGGAGGACACTATGAATGACCTCGAAAAAAGAAATGACCTCGGGTGCCAGGTGCTCCTGCTTTCCCGCAACACGCTCATGGTCAGCCTCCGCTTTATGGAGTCCGCGCTTTCCCGGTTCCGCTTTCTTCCGGTGGAAAACGCCGCTGATGTCGGGGCGGCCGAATTTGGCCTACAGCCCATGCTGCAGACCTATGCAGTAGACGGCAAGTCCATCCGGTTCAATGCGACCCATGTTCTCAAAAGCTTTCAGGACAATCCGAACCGGGTCACCCGAAGCTATCTGCATATGACGCTGCACTGTGTATTTCGTCACACATTTGTGAAGCCGACCGTAGATCACCGTCTGTGGAACCTGGCGGCAGATATGAGCGTCGAGAACTTAATCCAGTCCATGCAGCTGACCTGCTGCAGCACAGGGGCGGAGAAGCAGCAGGAAGCATTTTTGAATGCCATGAAAGAGCGGACCTCTTATCTGACGGCGGAGTGTATCTACGATGTCCTGCGCCGGAATCCGCCCGAGGAAGCGACTTTGGCACAGATGGAAGCGGCATTCTGTGCAGACAGCCATGCGGAATGGTATCCGGATCTCCAGGAAGACGGGGAGGAGCCGGAACACCCGAAGTCGGACCAGAAGAGCGCTCCGCCGCCGGGCGGCGGGAACAGCGGAGACGAGGAACCGAAAGGGGAAGGCATCCAGGGCGGCACGATGGAGACCGAGGAAGATGCGCCCCATCCAGACGGTTCGGAAAAGCCGGACCAGTCGGAAGAACAGGATTTCTCACCGCTCCAGTCCCGGGAGGCGCTGAAAAAGCAGTGGGAAAAAATTGCCCAGGACATGGAGACCGAGCTCTCCACCTTCGGCCAGGAAAACGGCGTCGATGCGGGTGACCTTTCGTTCAACCTGGAAGCCGTCAACCGGGAACGCTACGACTACGGCGAATTTCTCCGTAAGTTCAGCAGCTACGGAGAGGAAATCACAACAAACGACGAAGAGTTTGACAATATTTTCTACACCTATGGGCTGTCTCTGTACAAAAACATGCCGCTGATTGAGCCGCTGGAGTACAAAGAGCTCAAGCGGGTGAAAGAGTTTGTCATTGCCATCGATACCTCCGGTTCGGTGTACGGAGAAACCGTTCAGAAATTTGTACGCCACACCTATACCGTCCTCAAGAGCCAGGAGAACTTCTTCACGAAGATCAACGTCCATATTATCCAGTGTGATGCGGAAATTCAGGAGGATAAGAAAATTACCTCCCAGGAGGAGTTTGACGAGTACCTGGAGACGATGGAAGTCAAAGGCTTCGGCGGCACCGATTTTCGACCGGTCTTCCGCTATGTGGACCAGCTCATTGAACAGCACGAATTTACCAACCTAAAAGGCCTCATCTATTTCACCGACGGTTTCGGAGAGTTTCCGGAGCGCCCGCCGGACTACCGGACGGCCTTTGTCTACTTAAACGACGAGTATGCCAACCCGGATGTGCCTCCCTGGGCCATCCGTCTGGTCCTGCGGACCAGTGAAATCTGACAGGGAAAGGGTATATTATGGATATTAACAAGGCCAAACAGCAGATCAAAAATGCCGTGACCGCCTATCTGGAGAAGGATGAGCTGACGGGTGAGTATATGATTCCCGTCGAGCGCCAGCGCCCCATTTTCCTCGTAGGCCCGCCCGGCATTGGAAAAACCGCCATTATGGAGCAGATTGCCGGTGAGATGGGACTCGGCCTGCTCTCCTATTCCATGACGCATCACACCCGACAGAGCGCTCTGGGCCTGCCGTTTATTGTGCACAAGAAGTATGGAGATGCTGAATTCGACGTCTCCGAATACACCATGAGCGATATCATCGCCTCTATCTACGAAATGCAGGAGAAGTCGGGCCTGAAAAACGGCATCCTCTTTCTGGATGAGATCAACTGCGTCTCCGAGACGCTCTCCCCGGTAATGCTGCAGTTCCTGCAGTACAAGGTCTTCGGCAAGCACCGCGTCCCGGACGGCTGGGTCGTCGTCACCGCCGGAAACCCGCCGCAGTACAACAACTCGGTCCATGAGTTCGACGTCGTTACCCTGGATCGCCTGAAGAAGATTGAGGTGGAGCCGGACTTCGATGTCTGGAAGAAGTACGCCTACCAAATCGGCGTGCACCCCTCGGTCATGACCTATCTTGAAATTAAGAAGAAGAACTTCTATAAGGTGGAGAGCACCGTTGAGGGCAAGCGCTTCGTCACCGCCCGCAGCTGGGATGACCTGAGCCGCATGATCATTGTCTATGAGAAGAAGGGGATGACAGTGGACCGCGACCTCATAGAGCAGTATCTCCAGGACCGCGACATTGCGAAGGATTTCTCCTCCTACTATGAGCTCTTCAATAAATACAAGACCGACTACCAGATTGACGCCATTCTGGAGGGAAATGCACCGGAGAGCATTGAAGCCCGGGCAAAGCGGGCGCCCTTTGATGAGAAGCTCGCAGTCGTGGGCCTCCTGCTGAATGCCGTCTTCGATGAAGTGAAAGACATCATGAATACCCAGGATATGCTCAAACGGCTTATCCCGGTGCTGAAGCGCCTCCGCGGCGTCCTGAGTGCCGAATCGACAGCCGACGCGGCTGAGGAAATCCAGAAAGAGATTGACTCCATCCGCCAGACGCTCCTCGAAGCAAAAAAGACCTCCTCGATGCCGCGGGAGGAGATCTACCTCCAGAACCGCCTCATCAACTTTCTGGAGAACGAGATCCATATCATTGAGAACGCCGATTCCGGCTTCGATCTGAACGATATGATCGCCCACAACTTCAACGAGAGCGTCGATATCCTCAAAAAGGATGTCTCAGTGGCCCACGAACACATTGCGAACATCTTCCATTATCTCGACAAAGTCTACCCGGACGGCCAGGAGACCGTCATCTTCGTCACAGAACTCACGGCCAACCGCTATACCTCCCGATTCATTAGCACCTATGGCTGCGATGAATATTTTGCCCACAACAAAGAGCTGCTCTTCTATGACAGGCAGCAGGAGATTGCGGAGCAGATTGAAGATTTGGAATTGTAATTAGCAAAACTGTCATATTTAAAAGGGACTGCACGAGAGTGCAGTCCCTTTTTATATTACAAATAGTACAAAACATGTACTTATGTAATTTAAAATTTTATGAGTATGTCCCATTATTAGGAAGACTTATTATACGATATCTGGTAGAATTGTCGTAGATTATTTCGATTGGAGAAAATATGGAAAATTTTAGCAGAGCATGCTTTTCTTTATGGGCAAAAAAAGAAGAAAAAGAGAGCCAGTTTTATTGGCTCCCATTACCGGTACATTTGGAAGATACTATGCATGTCTCCAAATGGCTTTGGATGAATTGGCTCAGTGAGAGCCAAAGAGAATTCTGCATTCGCTCAATCAGCGTACCGAATGCAGATGTTGCATCCAATCTCGCAGCTTTTCTCGGTGCTGTTCATGACATTGGAAAAGCAACCCCTGCCTTTCAAATTCAGAAAGGATACCAAAATTCTCCAGATTTGGATGGTTCTCTGCTGGAAAAACTGGAACGGGCAGGCTTTCGAGGTATCTCTTCTTTTTCTCTTACTAACCGTGAGAAAACACATCACTCCATCGCGGGAGAATTTCTGCTGAAACAAGCAGGTGTGAAAAATGACATTAGTTCCATTGTCGGAGGCCATCATGGCAAGCCGATTGACAATGCTTCTGACATAGATGATCAGTCTGCATATATGGCGAACTATTATCAGAGCGAAGACATCAGCACAGATATCTTTCATAAGTGGGAGCAGGTTCAGAGTGAAATTCTTCATTGGGCACTGAAAAAAACCGGGTTTGACAGTGTGGAAAATCTTCCTGAGCTCTCTCTGCCGGCTCAGGTCATTTATTCCGGATTATTAATTATGGCGGACTGGATTTCCAGCAATACCGATTATTTTCCACTGCTTTCAATTGACGCATCTTCTATTTCTGAAAGTTTTTCTCGTTATCAAACTGGGGTCACTAAGTGGGGAAAGAATCTGCCGCTGCAAATACAAAGCTATCCATCGGAAGATGTTTTATTCCAAACACGGTTCGGCTTCCAGCCGCGAGATTTTCAGCGAACGGTCTGCCATACGGTCAGTCAAATAAAAAAACCGGGCATTATGATTCTGGAAGCTCCTATGGGACTCGGGAAAACAGAGGCGGCTCTTGCAGCTGCAGAGGAAGTTGCAGCAAAAACAGGCAGCAGCGGACTGTTTTTTGGGCTTCCAACGCAGGCGACTTCGAATGGGATGTTTGGAAGAGTTAAGGAATGGCTGGAAAATCTTGCCGAAGAATATGGAATGAAACAGTCTTTGCAATTATGCCATGGGAAAGCGGCATTGAATAAAGAACTGAATCAGCTAAAAAAATCAACGCAGGACGTAAATATTGATGATGTATCCAATGGAAGCGTCTATGTAAATGAATGGTTCTCAGGAAGGAAAAAGACTTCTCTGGATGATTGTGTAGTTGGAACAGTAGATGGTTTTCTGCTGACTGCACTGAAACAGAAACATCTTGCGCTAAGGCATCTGGGATTCAGCAAAAAAGTTGTAATTATAGACGAAGTACATGCTTATGACACTTATATGCAGCAATACCTGGACGAGGCAATCCGATGGATGGGTGCCTATCAAACCCCTGTCATACTAGTATCGGCAACTTTGCCTCAGGAAAGGAGAAAGGCTCTAATTTCTGCATATTTAAAGGGAATGGGCGCAAAGCGGAATGAAATAAAGTTTCCAGATGCTCTATCTGGAAATAGTTATCCGTTAATTAGTTATTCGGACGGCAAAGAGGTGAAGGGACAGGTATCTTTTCAGCCAACGAAGAATAAAGTCATTTCGGTTGTGAAAATTAACGAAGAGGTTTTGCTGGAGAAGGTGGAAGAATGTCTGGAAGATGGCGGTGTTGCAGGAATTATTGTGAATACCGTTCGAAAGGCACAACACCTCGGAAAAATCTTCAAAGAACATTTTGGAGCAGAAATGACAGAGGTCCTGCATTCTGCGTATATTGCGACAGATCGTGTTGAAAAAGAAAAAAATCTTATCAGCATGATTGGCAAACATGGGAACAGACCGGAGAAAAAAATCATCATTGGAACACAGGTTATGGAGCAGTCACTCGACATTGATTTTGACGTATTATTTACCGATCTCTGTCCAATAGATTTGCTGCTGCAGAGAATCGGAAGAATGCATCGACATGAGATAGAACGACCTGAAAAGCTAAAGGAACCATCTGTATATGTCATGGGAACCAGTGACCAGTTAGATCTTGAAAAAGGGTCGGTGCGGGTCTATGGAGAATACATTTTAATTCGAACACAATATTTTCTTCCAGATAAAATACGAATCCCTTCTGACATTCCGGTTCTAATCAACGATGTATATGGAGACAAAGAGCCCGCATATCAGGGAGAACTGCTAAATATCTATCAGAACAGCCGAAGTCAGATGGAAATCCAAAAGAAAAGCAAGGCCGATAAAGCATATACCTATCGAATAGAGAATCCTCGTAGTGCCATTCGGCCAGATAGAGAAAAGTATAATCTGATTGGCTGGCTGAAGTTCCCAGATGAATCGTTGAGTGATGAAATGGCATCTGCACAGGTCAGAGATATCCAGGAAACCATTGAGATTGTTGCTGTAAAAAAAATCGACAGTGGTTATGGGACTTTTCATGGAAATAAAGATATCTCTGGTGAGATTGAGGATGTCAGGATTGCAAAAGAGCTGGCCAAGCAGACTATCCGACTTCCCCATTTTGTGACAATGAAAGTGGGGGTTACAAAAACAATTGATTTTCTGGAGAAATACAATTTAAAATATTTGGCCAATTGGCAGGAACAACCATGGCTAAAAGGCGCTCTTGGAATTATTTTTGATGAAAACGGGAGCTTTGATTTATGTGGTGTCCATTTGAAATACGACATGGAGTTTGGACTGCGTGAGGTGAAAGATAATGGGTAAATTTAATTTACTGGACGAACCGTGGATTTCCGTTCTTATAAAAGAGAGCGGAATGAAAAAAGAAGTATCTATGTTGGAATTTTTTCATAATGCGGACAGTTACCAGTCCTTTGCCGGAGAAATGGAAACGCAGAATTTCGCTGTAATGAGATTCCTTCTGGCCGTGGTACAAACTGTTTTTTCTCGGTTTGATTATCAGGGGAATGTGCTGCCTGGAATCCTTCTCGATGAAAGATGGTGTCAGACTGATCCAATTGATTCCGATGATATGGATGCTGTAGATGATTATTCGGATGCTGCTGAAGAATGCTGGGACCAGCTTTATTCTTCAGGAAAATTCCCGGACATTATCTTCGACTATCTGGAAAAGTGGAGAGACCGTTTTTATTTGTTTGATGAGGAACATCCATTTTTTCAGGTGAATGAAAAAGAAATGGCTGAGATTATGGCGAACATTCCAAATAAGAGTCAGCCAACCACTATTTATGGAAAAAATTTAAATCGGACTATTTCAGAAAGTGAGAATAAGATTGCCTTGTTCTCTCCGATTGCAGCAATCGGAAATGCCAAGAGAAGTAAAAAAGACATTATGACAGCGGCAGAACTTGCTAGATGGCTCCTGACATTTCATGGATATGCAGGGCTTGCAGACAAAGTTTCACTGGTCAATAAAGAACAGAAGCCATCAAAAGGATGGCTGTTTGATCTCGGAGGACTGTATCTGCGTGGAAACACTGTATTTGAGACAATCATGATGAATTATATGCCGGTGCTACCTATTGAATTTGAACAATTTACCGGAAGAATTCAGAAACCCTGCTGGGAGTCAGATGGGAGTACAGTCATTCACCGAATTTGTTCCAACCGTAATATTGATAATCTTTCAGAATTATATACAAATTGGAGCAGAGCTGTATATATTAATCCTAAATCAGATCTGACAGTACCAGTAAAAATAAATGTTGTAAAGATTCCAGAGATAGATCATTCAGAAAACTCGATTGAACCGATGACCATTTGGCGAAAAAACAAAACGGGACCAAATAAGAATCATTTTTCACTGAAAAAACATGAAGCGGAACAATCTTTGTGGAGATCGTTTGGAATTATTACGATTCGAAATTCAATTAATAAAGAGAATAAACAGCCGGGAATCATGGAACAATATCCAAGGCTGCAAAGAACAGCGGGAAGCAGATGGACGGACCTGGTTGGCGTTAGTATGAAGGATGATGGGAATGCAACATCATGGCTTCCGACAGATGAAATCACAGACAGTTTTCAGATAAATGACTTGCTAATTACAGATTCGAATCCGGATAGTTGGGTAATTCGAATTAACGATGCAGTGGAATCTACCAAAGATGTTGTTTCAAATATTTTTAAACGTTATCTCAGAGGAATCTGTGAAATTAGAAATTTGAAAGTATCGAATCCAATGGATCCAATTGCAGCCGGTTTTCTTTCAAGAGAAACTGCACAATTATACGCGATTATTGATCCGGAATTTAAAGAATGGCTTTCCTCAATTCGCCCAGATGATTCGAAAGAAAAAGCCATAAAATCATGGTATCTCCAATTAAAAGATATTGTCCTGAAAAGAGGAAAAGAGTTATTTGAAAACAGTACTGCCAGAGATTTGACTGGGGTCGAAACGGAAAGAGGAATTGAAAACATTGCAACAATATACTGGCAATTTGTAAATAATGTAAATCATGCACTTGGAAAGGGTGGAGATTCTTGAATAATGCAGCAAATAAATCGACTATTGATGGAACAATGAGGTCAATATTGAGTTTTTTTAACAGTCCGCAAGAACAAAAAAATCTTGCTGGAGATTTAGCAGCATTGCGAAATTCAATAGGAAAAGGTGAGGAAGCCGCTGAGGTTTGGCCAATTCTGTTCCCGCATATTCCTTCGGAATTTTTGGGAAATGGTGCACTATCTTATGAAGAAAAAGCACTGTTAGTTTCATTACAGATTTATGCAATTGGACAGCAAGGTTCCAAAAAAATAATGAACGATAATAGTTCTAATATTGGAAGTTCACTGCGTGCTATTAGAAATGAGAATTCGACCGCTATGGACAGACGCTTCAATACGATGCTCACAGCTTCAACCTTTGAAGAGTTTGTATATTACTTAAGACAGATATGCAGACTTGGAAAGTCGAAAGCTCAATTTTCTGTGAATTTTCCTGCTCTTGCGAAGGATTTATATTGGTACCAAAATGGCAGTGCAAAAAGGATTTGCTTGGAATGGGCACGAGAATACTATCGGCCCAAAATAAAAAATAGTAGTAATGAAACGGAAGCATCCGTAACCAAAGAAGAAAGTATTTCTAAGGAGGAAATAAAATGACAGAAAATCGCTTTTACCTTGACGTTCATGCAATTCAGACCCTTCCGCCATCCAATGTAAACAGAGATGATACAGGGAGTCCTAAAACAGCAGTTTATGGTGGAGTGAGACGTGCGAGAGTAAGTTCACAGTCATGGAAAAGGGCAATGAGGCAATATTTCCTTGACGAATCTGCAGAAGATCTGGGCATTAGAAGTACAAATGTAATAAAGTATGTAGCAGATAGAATTATTGCTATTGATTCTTCTATTACAGAAGAAAAAGCGATGGAATTAGCTGAAAAAATTTTTCATGATGCAGGAATAAAAACGAAAGATCAAAAAACAAAAGCATTATTTTTCCTGGGAAGACAGCAGGCTGACCTTTTAGCAGAAGCAGCCATTAAGGGCGAGACCGATAAAAAATTATTAAAACAGATTTTTAATGATAATCCGGCAGTCGATATTGCTCTCTTTGGAAGAATGGTTGCAGATGATCCTTCGTTAAACGAAGATGCCTCATCACAGGTAGCACATGCAATTTCAACACATGAGGTACAAACGGAATTTGATTTCCATACCGCAGTTGACGATTTAGCTCCGGAAGATAATGCGGGAGCAGGCATGCTAGGAACAATTGAGTACAACTCGTCAACGTTATATCGTTATGCAAACGTAGCTGTACACGAATTGACGAGACAATTGGGAAACGTAAAGCAGGCAATTGATACTTCCAAACTGTTCATTCAGGCTTTTGCAAATTCCATGCCCACTGGTAAATCCAATACGTTTGCGAATCAGACACTTCCACATTTGTTGATGATTAACATTCGGCAGGACAGACCAGTGAATTTGGTAACGGCATATGAAAAGCCTGTCAATTCACGTAAAGGCAATGTAGTGCCATCTATCAACCTGCTGTTTCAGGAAGCAAAACGTACGGAAAAATTTGTTCAACCGCCGATTAAAACATTCTATGTCGTAAATGAAGAGGAAGGCATTGTAAAACCGGAGTGGGCAACAGAAGAAAGCACGATGGCAGACTTATTAAATGATTTTGAAAAGACGGCAGAAGATCTTTTATAAAGGCAGGTGGTCAATTTGAAAACTGTTTTATTGAAGTTTTCAGGTCCATTGCAGTCTTGGGGAACCAATTCACATTTTGAAACACGTCATACAGATACGCATCCATCTAAAAGCGGTGTAATTGGAATGATTGCAGCCGGATTAGGGTATCAGCGTGAAGATGATAAAAAAATAAATAGATTAAACAGTATGAACTTTGCAGTTCGCATTGATCAAACTGGAACTATACTGAGAGATTATCATACGGCACATAAATATAAAGAGAGTGGAAATATAGACAGAACCTATGTAACCAATCGATATTATTTACAGGATGCCGTTTTTGTTGTTGCTCTTAGCAGTGAAGATGTGGGGCTGATAAATGACATCATATCTGCAGTGAAAAAGCCATATTTTCCAATCTATTTGGGCCGCAGATCATTGCCGCCAACAGCAGATCTCTACCTGGGAACTGTTGATACAGATGCAATTTCAGCATTAAAAGATTACCCCTGGCAGGCTTCGGAGTGGTATCAGAAAACTGGTAATAAGCGTCTGCAAATTTTTGCAGACGCATCGTTAATCGAAAGCGGAAGTAATCGTATCCGAAATGATGAACCTCTTTCTTTTTCTCAAAAGAAAGGCAGAAAATTTAGTCCAAGGAGAGAAACAAGCATTTTTATAAATGCAGTTGTTTCAAGAGACCTGGAAGAACACGATGCTTTTGGGGCAATAAGGGAGTAATGATATGTATTTTTCTCGTGTGGAAATTGATACTCAAAATAGAAGAAAGATAAAAGATCTAACACATCTTGGAGCATATCATAACTGGGTTGAGAGCAGTTTCCCTTGGGAATTTGAACAAGGGTTCCGAAGTAGAAAGCTTTGGCGCATTGATTCTTTACAGGGGAAAAAATATCTCTTACTCGTAAGTGAGGAGAAACCAGATATAAAAAGCCTTGAAAAGTATGGGGTTCCGGGAAGTGCCCAGACAAAACTGTATGATAATTATCTGCAGTCTATTGATGTGAATCAATTGTACCGATTTCGCGTTACTTTGAATCCTGTAAAATCGCTCTCTCAAGGTGCTGGAAAACGAGGCCGAGTTGTACCAGAAATTACTCCTGAACAGCAATTGTCATTTTTGGAATCCAGAGCAGACAAATTGGGCTTTGAACTGGTACCTGATGAATACCAAATTGTTGAGAGGGGATGGGCGCCATTTCGTAAACAAGGGCAGCATATGATACGACTTAGTAAGGCAACTTATGAAGGAGTACTAAAGGTAATTGATAAAGATTTATTTTACCGTACTATGACAATGGGAATTGGAAAGAAGAAAGCGTACGGATTCGGTTTAATGACTGTAATTCCGGTTTGAAATTATTTGTATAATTATGGCCTATCAAAAAACCAAAATTGCAGAAATGCCGCGCATTTCTGATAGAGTCACTTATATTTATGTAGAACATGCCAAAATCAATTCTGTCGATGGTGCTATTACCGTGTTGGAAAGTAGAGGAATCGTTCGAATACCCGCTGCAATGATTGGCATTCTGCTTCTGGGACCAGGAACGGATATTAGTCATCGTGCTATGTCATTGTTAGGAGACACTGGTACAAGCATCGCGTGGGTTGGAGAATATGGTACGCGAAATTATGCCCATGGCAGAAGCTTATCCCATTCGTCAAGATTCTTAGAATTACAGGCGAAACTGGTAAGTAATACACGTACTAGGCTTCAAGTTGCTAGAATGATGTATCAAATGAGATTTCCAGGTGAAGATGTTTCAGCACTTACAATGCAGCAGCTTCGCGCGAAAGAGGGTGCTCGCATTCGAAAACTATACAGAACAATGTCTGCAAAATATGATGTGAAATGGGACAGGAGAACCTATGATCCTGACAATTACGAAGGCGGAGATCCGGTTAATCAAGCATTATCTGCAGCTAATGTGGCTTTGTACGGACTGGTTTACAGTGCAGTAGCGGCTATGGGGATGGCAGAAGGACTCGGCTTTGTGCATACAGGACATGATTTGTCTTTCGTATATGATGTTGCAGATTTGTACAAAGCTGAAATAACCATTCCCATTGCTTTTCAAGTAGCTTCAGAAAGTGAGATCGGCGATAATATTGGCAGAATCACAAGACTTCGAGTTCGAGATGCTTTTGTAGATGGCAAAGTACTTGCCAGAATTGTAAAGGATATACAAACTTTAATTGGGGTCAAAGATTCCGAGCAAATAGAGGTGGAACCATTAAATTTATGGGATGATAAGAAGGGAAATATCAAGTACGGTATCAACTACAGCGACTACGAGGATTCGTAATGCCTTTTACAGTAATTGTTTTAAAAAAAGTACCCAATTCTCTTCGTGGAGATCTCACAAGATGGATGCAGGAAATTGCAACAGGTGTATATATTGGCAGCTTTAATTCCAGAGTAAGGAATTATCTATGGAACCGTGTTACAGACACGGTTGGGCAAGGTGAAGCAAGCATTTGTTTTTCATGTAGGAATGAAATTGGATATTCATTTTGTACATTTAATACAGAACGGCAAGTAATTGATTACGATGGGATACCTCTAGTTTTGATACCTGCAGAAGATACAAGTGAAAATGATATGAATCTGAAATCACCAGGCTTCAGTAATGCAAGCAAATTACATCAAGCTGCTCGAAGAAAGAGGGCTGCGCCGCCAGATTCTAAAAATAAGATAAAAGATGAAACGCCGGAACCTCATGATCAAACGGAGTTGGTTTTTCTCGATATAGAGACTACGGGACTGGACATTGAAAAGGATCAAATTATTGAAATTGGAGCTGTAAAAGTTTCAAATGGAGAAGAATTTGAATTTCACAGATTGATTGAGGCTGGCATTCATATACCAGAAGTGGTGTATAAACTTACCGGTATTTCTGACGAGATGCTTAAAGGCAAAACGAAATTGGAAGAAGGTATTCGAGACTTTTTTACTTTTATTCAAGGTGCAACTTTAGTAGGATACAATATTTCATTTGATATAAAATTTATTAATAGAGAACTGCAGAAATATTCATTAGAACCTATACACAATCAAACAATGGACTTAATGCTAGCAGCAAAAAGGAAAAATAGTTTCCAAACGAATTACAAGTTTGAAACCACTTTAAAAGAGTATGGGATTAATGAAATCGTTTGTCATAGAGCTCTGAAAGATGCGAGGTTAATGTATGTGCTTTACTCAAAAATGAATTTGTGATACCAATACAAATGTTACAGTTTTGAAAAGTGAATAAAAACAGGATCGAGCAGGTAAAAAATAGCGTAGTTATTGGGATCTTTTACTGTTGTCCCCGCGTGAGCGGGGGTGATCCCGGCGAGTATACACGGAGATATAGTTTTTTAGCGTTGTCCCCGCGTGAGCGGGGGTGATCCTTGTCTTTAGCAACCACGAGCCGACAATTACGAGTTGTCCCCGCGTGAGCGGGGGTGATCCCAGCGGGACTTGCGGAAAACCCGGATGTTCGTAGTTGTCCCCGCGTGAGCGGGGGTGATCCTTAGCGCGAAAATCAGCTGTACGCCGCACCAGCGTTGTCCCCGCGTGAGCGGGGGTGATCCCAGGGGCTGACTAACTTTTACCAAAACTCTGACGTTGTCCCCGCGTGAGCGGGGGTGATCCCCAAAGTCACCAAAGAGGACATCATTGGCGGAGGTTGTCCCCGCGTGAGCGGGGGTGATCCTGAATATTTTCCTCATCGCAGAAGTCACTAAGAGTTGTCCCCGCGTGAGCGGGGGTGATCCTGCGACTATATGTTGAACCAGTGGAGCGGGGGGGTTGTCCCCGCGTGAGCGGGGGTGATCAGAACATTTGTTCTTGTCAATCCTATTATTTGGGGTTGTCCCCGCGTGAGCGGGGGTGATCCTCCATAATCTGCGCTAATTCTTCTGGTGTTTCTGTTGTCCCCGCGTGAGCGGGGGTGATCCTAAAAAAAGCCCGTGGGTGGCAACCCACAGGCAGTTGTCCCCGCGTGAGCGGGGGTGATCCTGCCGGTTGCGGCCTCTACCGTCTTGCGGATGAGTTGTCCCCGCGTGAGCGGGGGTGATCCCAACGGTTTTTCTCCGTTTCGCTTTATCTTTGCGTTGTCCCCGCGTGAGCGGGGGTGATCCCAAAATGTGACACCCTTGGCGGACAGCAGGATGGTTGTCCCCGCGTGAGCGGGGGTGATCCCTGTGTACCTAGGCCGGAAAGCGCTTGGTAACGGTTGTCCCCGCGTGAGCGGGGGTGATCCCAATTTCGGCAAGTACAAATATCGAAGTTGCGAGTTGTCCCCGCGTGAGCGGGGGTGATCCTATTTTCAACAGGCTTATTACCTGGTTGAATCGGTTGTCCCCGCGTGAGCGGGGGTGATCCTGGACCGCACGCTCATGCCGAAGTCCTCAAACGGTTGTCCCCGCGTGAGCGGGGGTGATCCTTTGACACGCAGTCCTCTGCCGTTGGACATAGTGTTGTCCCCGCGTGAGCGGGGGTGATCCCTCCGCATTCACGGGTGAAATTGAATCAACAAAGTTGTCCCCGCGTGAGCGGGGGTGATCCCGTCTGCGGTTAACTTTTCAATGTTTTCCTCTGGTTGTCCCCGCGTGAGCGGGGGTGATCCCCCTGTGTTGGTCGCGACCTCCTGCAAAAGCTGGTTGTCCCCGCGTGAGCGGGGGTGATCCCCATTCATGGTTATACATCTGGTTTTCTAAGTCGTTGTCCCCGCGTGAGCGGGGGTGATCCTAAGCCGTTCCGCGCCCTACATTTATGATTTTCGTTGTCCCCGCGTGAGCGGGGGTGATCCCGCATTGAAAATCGCTACATCATGCTTGCCGGAGTTGTCCCCGCGTGAGCGGGGGTGATCCTCCACCATCGCGTCAATTTTGGCCTTGATTTTGGTTGTCCCCGCGTGAGCGGGGGTGATCCTCTTAGCCAGGATGGCCTGATAGTAGACAACGCGTTGTCCCCGCGTGAGCGGGGGTGATCCCTTTGCCCGCGAGGCTAATCACTGCGGTCAATTGTTGTCCCCGCGTGAGCGGGGGTGATCCCAAGATCGACACAATCAAGGTCAACGGCACTGCGTTGTCCCCGCGTGAGCGGGGGTGATCCCGCATTGTAATTGCTTTTTGGCGCTTTTAGTTCGTTGTCCCCGCGTGAGCGGGGGTGATCCCATCTCACCTTTGGCTACTTCGGCTAATACTGATGTTCTTCCCGTGTGGGCGGGTGAAATCTATTTGTTCAGTTGTCTGCAAGGATAGATAATGTTGACAGAAATTAATCTCTGCTGACCGCTCGGCAGGGGGGAACCCGTTGCACGAAAAAGGCAATCCTTGTTATTGCGGGAATATTGTAATTATTTGGAATTCTTTTGGCGACCTGTATTTCATACAGGCCGTTTTCTTGTACAATATAGGAGTTTATGATAGAATTTAATGATTCTGGAGCAGAGTCTTTTCTGCCAGGCGAATGGGGGACAAACCGTGCGAATATTGGGAATTGACCCAGGATATGCCATCATCGGCTGGGGTGTTCTGGACTACGAACGAAATCGGTTTTCCGTAGTGGACTACGGGGCCATTACCACCCAGGCAGGCGTACCGTTTGACCGGCGTCTGGAGCAGATTTATGACGAGGCCTCCGCGCTCATGGACCGCACCCATCCGGAGGTGCTCTCCATGGAGAAACTCTATTTTACCAATAATAAGACGACAGGTATTGACGTTGCCCAGGCACGCGGCGTACTTATGCTGGCCGCAAGGCAGCATCGCCTGGAAATCCATGAATACACGCCCATGCAGGTAAAGCAGGGCGTGGTCGGCTACGGCAAGGCCGAAAAGAAGCAGGTTATGGAAATGACCCGCATTATTCTGAATCTCAAGGAAGTTCCGAAGCCCGACGATACCGCCGACGCACTGGCTATGGCCATCTGCCATGCCCATGTGGACGGTTCCTCGCTCGGCTCCATCGAGGAGAAAATTGCCCATCATCAGCTGAAAGTTCGGAAAGGAATCTGATCTATGTTCTACAGTCTGACCGGAGAGCTGGTCTATACGGACGCAGGGAATGCAGCGGTTCGCTGTACCAACGGCGTTGCCTATCTCTGCCGGGTCTCCCGCACTACGCTGAATAAGCTCGGGCAGGAGGGGAACGAGGTGACGCTCTATACGTTCCTCTCGGTGCGGCAGGACGGCATAGACCTCTACGGTTTTTACGACCGCAAAGAAAAAGAGCTCTTTCAGATGCTCACCGGGGTGTCCGGCGTCGGCCCGAAGGCGGCGCTCTCCATTCTCTCGGTACTGGATCCGTCGCAGCTCGCGCTTGCACTTGCTTCCGGCGACTACAAGACGCTGACCCAGGCCCAGGGCGTCGGCCCCAAAGTGGCGCAGCGCATTGTACTGGAGCTCAAAGATAAAATGGCGAAGTCCATGGAAAACGGCAGTCTGCCGAAGAGTGGCGCAGCCGCCGCGGCATCTCCGTCAGGTGCAGCGACATCGGTCTCCGACGCCATCAACGCACTGGTTATGCTGGGCTATTCGCAGGCAGAGGCCGCCCACTCGGTTGCCGGCCTGGACCCGGCGCTCCCGACGGAGACGCTCCTGAAGCAGGCGCTCAAACGGCTCGCAGGTTAATTCGCAGACGGACAGGAGAAACATTGCACTGTGAACGACGAAGAATTTGACTTTGAAAACCGGCTCATGACGCCGGAGTACACGGCGGGAGATGAAGAGTCCAATTATGAGTTCTCTCTCCGGCCGCGTACGCTCAACGAATATATTGGGCAGGACAAGGTAAAGGAAAATCTCCGCATCTATATCGACGCCGCAAAGCGCCGCGGAGAGTCTCTGGACCACGTTCTGCTCTACGGGCCGCCCGGCCTCGGCAAGACGACGCTCTCCGGCATCATTGCGGCTGAGATGGGCGTGGACATCCGCGTCACCTCAGGACCTGCCATCGAAAAGCAGGGGGACCTCGCCGCGCTGCTGACCAACTTAAATGACGGCGACGTCCTGTTTATTGACGAGATTCACCGTCTCTCCCGGCAGGTGGAGGAAATTCTCTACCCGGCCATGGAGGATCATGCCATAGACATTATTATCGGAAAAGGGCCGTCGGCTCGTTCCATTCGGCTGGATCTCCCGAATTTCACCCTGGTCGGCGCCACCACCCGGGCGGGTCAGCTCTCGGCACCTCTCCGGGACCGGTTCGGTGTTCTGCTCCGTCTGGAACTCTACACACCTGATCAGCTCGCGGAGATCGTCCGGCGCAGCGCCGGCATTCTCGGCATTGAGATTGACCCTGAGGGCGCCATGGACATTGCGTCCCGTTCGCGGGGCACACCCCGAATCGCGAATCGGCTTCTGAAGCGGGCGCGCGACTTCGCAGAGGTTATGGGGAACGGCGTCATCACCAGAGAGGCCGCCGACCTCGCCCTCTCCCGCATGGAAATCGACCAGCTCGGTCTCGACAACATCGACCGGCTCATTCTCAACACGATGATCGACAGCTACCGCGGCGGGCCGGTCGGTCTGGACACCATTGCCGCCGCTATCGGCGAAGACCCCTCCACCATAGAGGACGTCTATGAGCCCTATCTTATGCAAATCGGCTTCCTGTCCCGCACCCCGCGGGGACGGATGGTTACCCCAGCCGGCTACCGCCATCTCGGCATCCCGTACCCGGCAGACAGATAAAGGAGTAGAAAAAACATTATGGGAAGATTATTCGGAACCGACGGCGCACGCGGCGTCGCCAACAAAGACCTCAGTCCGGAGCTCGCCATGAAGATCGGCCGCGCCGCTGCCATGGTTCTCATTGACAGTGAGCACAAGCGCCCGAAAGTGGCCATCGGAATGGATACGCGTCTCTCCGGCGACATGCTGGAATCGGCCATTGCCGCAGGGCTCTGCTCGGTCGGCGCCGATGTCTATCTGTTCGGCGTCATCCCGACTCCGGCCGTCGCCTATCTGGTCAAGGAGTACGGGTACGATGCCGGCGTCGTCATCTCGGCATCCCACAATCCCTTTGAATACAACGGCATTAAGATCTTCCAGTCCGATGGTTACAAGCTCCCCGACGCTCTGGAGGAGGAGATCGAGGCCATCATCCTGGATGAGGTTCGGACGCCTCCGGTCAAGGTCGGCGCCGAGGTCGGCCATATCACCTATGCCAAAAATGCGTATAAAGACTATATCAACCATCTGCTCTGCACGACCGGGTACCGCTACAACGGCGTCAATGTGGCACTTGACTGTGCTAACGGTGCATCCAGCGTTACCGCACAGAAGCTGTTTGAGTATCTCGGCTGCAATGTGACCGTTATGAATGCAGACCCCGACGGCATTAATATCAACGACCACTGCGGATCCACTCATATTGAACAGCTGCAGGAGTACTGCCGGAACCACGATGTCGACGCCGGTTTTGCCTTTGACGGCGATGCAGACCGCCTGATTGCGGTCGATGAGAACGGCGAAGTCGTAGACGGCGACAAGATCATTGCCATCTGCGCCAAGGACATGAAAGAGCACCATCGTCTGGATAAGAACACGGCTGTCGTCACCGTAATGAGCAACATGGGCTTCTTCAAATTTGCCGAGAAAGAGGGAATCCACTGCGAGAAGACCGCAGTCGGTGACCGCTATGTTCTGGAAAACATGCGGAAAAACGGCTATAAGATCGGCGGCGAGCAGTCCGGACATGTCATTTTCCTGGACTTTGCCACCACCGGTGACGGCGAGCTGACGGCCATCCAGGTCCTGAAGGCCATGAACCGCTCGGGTAAAAAGCTCTCCGAGCTCGCCTCCGTCATGGAGATCTACCCGCAGGTCCTGATCAACGTCACCGTCTCCAAGATGGGCAAAGTCCGCTTCCCTGAGGACGAGGAGATTAAAAAGGCCATTGCCAAAGCCGAGGAGGAGCTCGGTGACACCGGCCGTGTCCTGGTCCGTGCTTCCGGAACGGAACCGCTGATCCGCGTTATGCTCGAGGGCAAAGACACCGACCAAATTCAGCGCCTCGGCGAAGACATTGCCGAAGTCGTCCGTGAGCGTCTCATCTGAGGAGGAGAGCAGTGGAATGAGAAGTACGCAGTACTGGGAGGACTATGAACTCCTGGACACCTCCTGCGGCGAGCGCCTGGAACGGTGGGGCGACATCATCCTCATCCGGCCGGACCCGCAGGTTATATGGAGGACCCCGAAGAGCCACCCCATGTGGCATAGAGCCAACGCACACTATTACCGCAGCAAAAAGGGCGGCGGCAAATGGGAGGTCTACCGGAAGTATCCGGAGGAATGGACCATCCAGTATCGGGACCTGACCTATAAAATCAAACCAATGGGGTTCAAGCACACCGGCCTGTTCCCGGAGCAGGCGGTCAACTGGGACTATCTGCGCGAGGTCATCCGTTCCTCCGGACGGGATGAAGTCCGTGTCCTGAACCTGTTTGCCTATACCGGCGGCGCAACGATAGCGGCTCTCGCAGAGGGCGCATCGGTCGTACACGTCGACGCCTCCCGAGGCATGGTCAACTATGCCAAGGAAAACGCAAAACTCTCCGGAGTGGAGGGCGGCCATGTCCGCTGGCTCGTGGATGACTGCCGGAAATTTGTCCAGCGGGAAATCCGCCGCGGCCACAAGTACGATATCATCATCATGGACCCGCCGTCCTATGGGCGCGGCCCTGGCGGTGAGGTCTGGAAACTGGAGGACACCATCTACGAGCTGGTGGAGGAGTGCGAACAGGTGCTCTCGGACCAGGCGCTGATGTTCCTGATCAACTCCTATACCACCGGGCTTTCTCCGTCGGTCATGCAGTATATTCTCGGCAGCGTCGTCCCACCGAAACACGGCGGGTATCTCGAGTGCGATGAGATCGGCCTGAAGACCACGGCAACCGGCATGTGCCTTCCATGCGGCGCTTCTGCCATTTGGCGCAGCAAATAAGTTTTGGAGAAGAGTATCGCTTTGAGAAAACACACTTCACGCAAGCAGAAAAAGAAGAAAAAATCAGAGGCCGCGGAGGAGGTCCGTCCGCCGGAGTTTACCGGCAATGACGTCATCACCTTCCGCGGAGTCTCTTTTACCTATGATGATCCGGAAGAGGCCGAGGAGGCGGGCGAGAGCGTCCACCTCGCGCTCGACAATCTGAATGTCACAATCCACCGCGGCGACTGCCTGGCGGTGCTGGGCCACAACGGCTCCGGCAAATCCACCTTCGGCAAGCTCTGCAACGGCATTCTTGCCCCGGATAAGGGAGACGTCGTCTGCTACGGCATCAACACCAAAGAGGAGGACCGCCTGCTGGATATCCGCCGCCAGGTGGGAATGGTGTTTCAGAATCCGGACAATCAGATCATCGCCTCCGTGGTCGAGGAGGATGTGGCGTTCGGACCGGAGAATCTCGGTGTGCCGCCGGAAGAAATCCGCGCGCGCGTGGACCGCTCCTTAAAGGCGGTCGGCATGTATGAGTACCGGAACCACGCCCCGAACAAGCTGTCCGGCGGACAGAAACAGCGGGTTGCCATCGCGGGCATCCTCGCCATGGACCCCGCCTGCATCATCTTCGACGAGTCGACCGCCATGCTGGATCCAAGCGGGCGCCGTGAGGTCATGGACACCATTCACCGGCTTCACGACGAGTATGGAAAGACCGTTGTTTTTATTACCCACTACATGGAAGAGGCGGCGACGGCAGACCGCGTCATCGTCATCGACGGCGGCACCATCTACCGGGACGGCGACCCCTATGAGGTCTTTGCGGACCGGGAGGGGCTCCGGAAGATCGGGTTGGATGTGCCGCAGGCGGCGGAGTTCTCCGCCGAGCTCCGGGAAGCGGGCTGGAATCTGCCAGAGCGCATCCTCAGTACCCGGGAATGCGTCGATGCTATTGCATCTTCTATGGGGGTGTGACGATGGCTGTTTTGAAAACTGAGCATCTCACCTACCGCTACTCCGTCGGCACTCCGTTTGAGGTGTCCGCTCTGGATGACGTCAGCATCCAGATCGAGGAGGGGGAGCTGGTGGCGGTCATCGGCCACACCGGTTCCGGAAAGAGCACGCTGATTCAGCATTTTAACGGCCTGCTGAAGCCCTCTTCGGGCAAAGTCTATGTCGATGGACAGGATATCTGGGAGAGCAGGGCCTCGCTCCGGAAGAGCCGGTTTACGGTTGGACTCTGCTTTCAGCACCCGGAAAACCAGCTGTTTGAGGAGACGGTCTATAAGGATATCGCCTACGGGCCGAAAAATATGAAACTGGAAGAGGACGAGGTGGATTCCCGTGTCCGTCGGGCAGCCGGCTATGTCGGTCTGACGGACGCCATGCTGGAAAAGTCCCCGTTCGATCTCTCAGGCGGCGAACAGCGACGTGCCGCCATCGCCGGCGTCATGGCAATGGAGCCGAAAGTGCTGATCCTCGATGAACCCGCTGCGGGCCTGGACCCCCGGGGACGGGACCAGATTCTGGATCTTATCCAGCGCTATCGCCAGGAGACCGGCTGTACGGTCCTGCTGGTTTCCCACAGCATGGATGACGTCGCGCGCATCGCCACGAAAGTCCTGGTTATGGATAAACACAAAGCAGATCTCTATGGTTCTGTAGAGGAAATCTACGGTCAGGCGGAACACCTGCTGGAAATTGGCCTCGACATCCCACAGATTACGAAAGTATTCCTCGGTCTGAAGCAGCGGGGTCTCCCGGTTCGAACCGACATCTTTACGGTTGAGCAGGGCATGGAGGAACTCCGGCGGCTGAAGGAAGAAAAGGGGGTGGGCGCCCATGGTTAAGGATATGACCATCGGCCAGTACTTCCCCGGCCATTCGACGGTCCACAAGATGGATCCGCGGATGAAGATCGTTCTCTCCCTGATCTTCATCGTCATGATCTTCGTCTGCCACAACTTCTGGTCCCTGCTCGTCATGGTCGGATCGCTGGTCATCGTGGTTGCAGTCTCACGCATCCCCATTTCAACCATTCTGAAGGGCTTAAAGCCCCTGTTTATCATTTTGCTGATTACCGCTGTCCTGAATGTCCTCCTGGTGGACTCCGGAAAACTCTGGTTCCGCTGGCACGCCATTCACATTTACAGCGGCGGCGTCTATACAGCTGTTTTTATGCTGGTCCGCGTCATCTGCCTGATTGTGGCGAGCTCGCTTCTGACCTATACGACCTCGCCGACGCTGATCACCGACGGCATGGAGCGTCTGCTCTCGCCGCTGAAGTTTATGCGCGGCAGCATCCATACGGTGGCCATGATGATGACCATTGCGCTGCGCTATATACCCATCCTCGTCGATGAGTTTGATAAGATCACCAGTGCCCAGAAGGCGAGGGGAGCCGACCTCGAGACCGGATCGTTCGGCCAGAGGGCCCGGGCGCTGATCCCGGTCTTTGTCCCGCTGTTTGTCACCTCTTTCCGCAGGGCCTATGAGCTCTCCTTTGCAATGGAGTGCCGCTGCTACCACGGCTACGAAGGCCGAACCCGCATGCGGCAGATGAAGACGGCGCCCCGCGACTGGATGGGTCTGCTCTATCTGGCCGCCACGACGGCGGGTATTATCGTCCTCAACCAGATGTTCCCGAAAGTGCTCTGATTATGCGAAATATTCTGCTTCGGCTCCGCTTTATCGGAACCGCGTACCACGGCTGGCAGGTGCAGTCTAATGCCCTGAGCGTGCAGACCGCCCTGCAGGATGCCGTCGAGGCCATCCTCGGATCCCGCGAGAAGGTGACCGGGTGTTCCCGCACTGACAGTGGCGTCCACGCCAATATGTACTGCTGCACGCTGCAGACAGAGAGCAGCATTTCCTGCTTCCGCCTCATCGCGGCGCTGAATGCCAAGCTTCCGCTCGACATCGCAGTCTATTCGGCCGAGGATGTCCCGGCCGACTTTCACCCGCGATACAGCTGCATTTCCAAGCAGTATCTCTATCAGATCTACAACGGCAGCGCCCGAAACCCCTTTTATGAGGGACGGGCACTCCATTACCACCGTCCGCTGGATACGGCGTTTCTGGACGCCCAGGCCAGGGACTTTCTCGGTACCCATAAGTTCACCTCTTTTTCCAACAGCCGGGAAGAGGTGAACGGCAATATCCGGACGATCCGCGCGGCCTCAGTTGTGCGGGAAGGCGACCTTGTAACGTTCTCGGTGGAGGCCGACGGATTTCTCTACAACATGGTCCGCATTATGGCCGGTACGCTTCTCTTCCTTGCAGAGGGGAAGCGGGAACCCGGCAGCATCCCGGATATTCTGGCCCGGGAAGACCGGCGGGCGGCCGGACCGACCGCACCGGCCTGCGGACTCTATTTAAACCACGTCTATTACGGAGGAGAGCTTGATGGCGAATAATCGAAACCGAACGCGCAGCGGCCGCGTCAAAGCCATAAAAGTCGCGCAGAGACGGAAAAGGCGGCTTCAGATCATCGCCATTGTTCTGCTGATCGTTCTGCTTCTTTTGCTGGCACTTTCCAGCTTCCACGGGACCACGGTCTCCACCATGAAAGACGGGTCGAAGAGCTTCTTCTCCAACATCGGCCCCGGAGGCGGGTATCCCTATGCGGTCAACTCCAATGCAGTGGCCGATGTGGGCGTGCTCGACGGCGACATCTTCCTCCTGGAAAACAACCAGACCGTCACTCTGAATTCCACCGCCAAGGAGATTAAGCGGGACAGACACACCTACGGCCGTCCGGCGATGGATATCTGTTCCAACCGCGCACTGGTCTATGACCGCGGCGGCAACCGCTACCGCATTGAGACCCGCAAGAAAATCATCAAAACCGGCAAACTGCATGCCGACGAGAGCATCATTACCGGTACCATCGGCAAGAAGGGAAACATTGCATTCGGTACCCTTACCAGTACCGCATCTTCCCGTCTAGTGGTCATCAATCGAAATTACAAGAAACGGGTCTTTGTCTGGGACTGCGCCGATTACACAGTTACCTCGGTCGCGCTCTCCGACAACGGCAAATATGCTGCCGTCTCGGTGATCGGCTCCGAGAATGCAGAGGAGTATTCGAAAGTCTTTGTCTTTGACTTAGATTATTCGGAACCGCTCTGCGAAAAAGAATATCTCGGCACATCCATCATCAAGGTCCATTTCTCAGATAACAACGATGTCGTCGCTGTCGGCGACAATGCCTGCATCTTCCTGCGAAATTTCAACGACAGCAAGACTGTAAAATACGGAGAGAGCACCCTGAACGGATTTGCATTTGCCGACAACGGCGCAACCGTTCTCTGTATTTCTGACTACGGCAGCCTGAATGCCCAGAGGCTGGTGGGGTACCGGCCGAACGGCAAGGAGGCGTTCCGCAAGACGACGGACCGCCAGGTCAAGGGCATCTGGTCCTCAGACTCCCGCATTGCCGTTCTGACCATCAACCGTGTCGAGCTCTACACCTTCGGAGGCCATCTGACGAAAGCGGTTGGCGCCGATGTCAGCGCGCGCAAAGCGCTTCTGGTCGGAAACCGCGTCTATATCTATAAGAACGGCAGCATCGTCAAGGGCCACCATGTCTCCAAAAACCACGCAAGGAGTCCGTCATGATCCTCGATCTCGTGCTTGGCGTCCTCCTGGTCCTGATCATCTTTTTGCAGTATCGCCGTGGCGCGTTGATGGCGCTGCGCGGACTGCTGACGGCTGCCGGTGCGGGCTATTTCACTTACCGTTCACAGAGTGCAGTCACGGCCTATGTCTGGCAGCACCAGGTCCGGAGCAGGCTGATCGACAAGGTCGAACAGCAGTTTCTGACCGGCCGTGCACTGGACCCGAACTATACCTACCGGGAAATTGCCGACCGTGCTCTGGCCAAATCGGGCAGGGGAAAGACGGCAGCTGCCTATGTCGTCGACCACGGCCTGCGCCAGACCGTCTATCCTGTTGTGACGCTCATTGTTACGGCGGTGCTGTTCGTCCTGTCCGCTCTGATCCTTTTTCTGCTGCTCCGGATTGTAATTGGCTTCTTCCGGCGCAGCGGTCCGGTCCGCGGCGTGGACAGCATACTCGGTGCTGTTTTTGGCCTGCTGGAGGGCCTCATCCTGCTGGCGGTTCTGGGGGCAGTCATTGCGGCGGCGCGAAAAGCAGATCTCGGTGCAGGAAGCGCATTTGCCGCTCAGGCCGATGCCTCTCGAATCGTAAAATTTGTTCAGGAGTTTTTATTTCCTCACTTGAACCGCTGGAATCTGGCGTTATAATAATCTCCATATAGGTATAAAATTAAATGAGAAAGGACACCACCCTTATGAGTAAGGAAAATTTACGAAACCAGGCGGTCAGCCTGAAAGAGGGCATGTGGACCATCCCAAACCTTCTCTCGGCCATCCGTATCGTATTAGTGCCCGTCTTTTTGGTTCTGTTTCTCCAGGGCCATTATCTCGGTGCCGCCATTACCCTGATTGTCTCAGGTCTGACGGACTTTGCGGACGGAAAAATTGCCCGCCATTTTAATATGATCAGCAATCTCGGAAAAATGCTGGACCCTCTCGCTGACAAGCTGACTCAAATTACAATCGCCATCGCGTTCTTCTTTGGGTTCTACCGCAGCGGAGACCCGGCGCTCAGCCATTTCAGCTGGATTTTCTGGTTCTTTGTTGTAAAAGAGCTTTCCATGGTCGTGGGGGCCGTTGTATTGCTCTCCAAAAATTTCCGGCCTGCCGCCGCCAACTGGTTTGGCAAGGTCGCAACCTTCTATTACTATGTCATAATGATTGCACTTCTGTGCTTTGCACCCGTTTTCGGCGTGTTCCGGAAATGGGCTGCCATGCCGAATACAGTGGTCATAGTCATGGTAAGTCTTTCGGTTGTACTTACGCTGTTGGCGTTAATCTCTTATTCGCCGGCCTTCTTCCGCTCCATGCGCAACGGCAATGCGGAGAACTCTTCTGACAAGTAAGAGATCGTCTGAAACAGAAACGACAAAGGAGTCCTAGTTTTATGAAACAAGTACTTTGCTGCCGGTGCCACAAGAATCCGGCGGTAATCTTTATCTCCCAGGTGAATGCGGAACAGCAGGAGCCCCAGGGGTACTGCATCAAGTGCGCCATGGAGCTCAATATCGGTCCGGTTCGCCAGATTATGGACAATATGGGAATGTCTGAGGATGATGTTGACCAGATCTCCGACCAAATCAACAGCATGCTCGGCTTCAACGGGGACGAGCCGGACTTCGAAGAGGGCGGTGCCCCGACCATGCCTTCTCTGGAAACTCTATTCAATGCGCTTGGCGCCAATCCGGCGGCCAACAGTGCGGCACAGCAGGGGGACAGTGAAAATGGTGAAAATGCGGCGGAGTTCTCCTCCGGTCGGACTGGTCAGAATACCCGTCGTCGTCAGCAGGGGAAAAAGGGAGACCAGAAAAAGCGCCGGTTCCTGAATCTCTACTGCACGGACCTCACAGAGCGTGCCCGCAACGGAGAGCTCGACCGTATTATCGGCCGGGACAAGGAAATTAACCGTGCCATTCAAATCCTGTGCCGCCGCTCCAAGAACAACCCGTGTCTTATCGGTGAGCCGGGCGTCGGCAAAACCGCCATCGCAGAGGGACTTGCCGAGCGCATCGCCAACGGAGATGTCCCGGCCAAGCTCGCGGACAAGGAAATCCATCTTCTGGACCTGACCGCATTAGTCGCGGGAACGCAGTTCCGCGGCCAGTTTGAGAGCCGGGTCAAAGGACTTATTGAGGAAGTCGAGCGGGAGGGGAATATCATCCTCTTTATCGACGAAATTCACAATCTTGTAGGCACCGGCGACGCAGACGGTACCATGAATGCTGCCAATATCATGAAGCCGGCTTTGTCCCGCGGTGAAATTCAGGTCATAGGCGCTACCACCTTCAATGAGTACCGCAAACATATTGAAAAAGATGCGGCTCTGGAGCGCCGGTTCCAGCCCATCAAGGTAGAGGAGCCGTCGATTGACGAGACGACGGATATCTTAGTCGGCATCAAGAGCTACTATGAGGACTTCCACCATGTCCGCATCTCGGACAGCCTGGTCCATCAGGCCGTCGTACTCTCGGAGCGCTATATTACCGACCGCTTCCTTCCGGACAAGGCCATCGACCTTCTCGACGAGTCCTGCACCGCAGCCAATCTTCGGAACCGCGCCATCAGCGACCTTGAGCTGAAGGAAAAAGATCTGCAGGACAAAAAAGATGAGCTGGAGTCCCTGGAGTCGGACACTGAAAACCCGGACTACGAGGAACAGGCTCGGCTGAAGTCGGAAATTCTCTCCATGGAGAACGAGCTGCCCGCGCTGAAGGAAGCCGCTTCCGACAATCAGGTGACGGAGGCCGATCTCGGCAATGTCATCCAGCTCTGGACCGGCATCCCTGCATCCAAGGTCATTGAATCCGACCTGACAAAACTCGCCCATCTGGAGGATGAGCTCAAAAAGAAAGTAATCGGCCAGGACGAGGCTATCCATGCCGTAGCGCAGGCCGTTAAGCGCAGCCGCATTCAGATCAACGCCCGCCGCCGTCCGGCATCCTTTATCTTTGTCGGACCAACCGGCGTCGGAAAAACGGAGCTGGTCAAGCAGCTGGCCAACCAGCTGTTTGATACGCCGGAGACCCTGATCCGCCTTGACATGTCTGAGTTCATGGAAAAATTCAGCGTCTCCCGCATCATCGGTTCGCCGCCCGGCTATGTCGGCTATGACGAAGCGGGCCAGCTGACCGAAAAGGTACGGCGCAAGCCCTATTCCGTCATTCTCTTCGACGAAATTGAGAAGGCGCACCCCGATGTCATGAACATTCTCCTGCAGATTCTTGACGAGGGCCGCATCAATGACGCCCAGGGCCGTACGGTCAATTTTGAGAACACCATCATTGTCATGACCTCCAATGCCGGCAGCAACACGAAAGATACCACGCTTGGCTTTGGCAAGAATGCCGCAGTGGCCTCTAAAGAGCATGCCATGAAAGCACTTCGCGAGTTCCTGCGTCCCGAGTTTATCGGCCGTGTCGACGAAGTGGTTGTCTTCAACGATCTCAGCGAGCACGATTATGACCAGATCGCCGCGCTCATGCTTGGCGAGCTGAAGGATCCGCTGAAGGACAAGGGCATCACGCTGACCTGGGACGACGGCGTCCCGGCGGAAATCCGGAAGCGCATGGACAGTACAGTCCGCGGCGCACGGGACCTCCGCAACGTCATCCGCCGCAATATCGAGGATAAGATTGCCGACCTCATTATCAATGCCGACGGCAGTCCGATTTCCTCCATTCATATCTCCTCCGAAGGGGAATCCCTTACGCTGGAGAGCAAATAATTTCACGCTTTCTGCGGGTCCGGTCACTGCCGGGCCCGCTTTTTCGGAATGAAAAAAATTGGCGTTTTTTGTTGACAGGACAGGAACGGTAGGATATAATAATCACCGTTGCACAGCCATGCGGGTGTAGTTCAACGGTAGAATTCCAGCCTTCCAAGCTGGCTACGTGGGTTCGATTCCCATCACCCGCTCCAACAAATGCGCTTGTAGCTCAGCTGGATAGAGCAACTGCCTTCTAAGCAGTGGGTCAGGGGTTCGAGTCCCTTCAGGCGCGCCAAATTTATGGTGGATGTAGCTTAGCTGGTTAAAGCGCCAGATTGTGGCTCTGGAGACCGTGAGTTCGAATCTCATCTTCCACCCCATTGCGAAAACCGTCCGGAAGCTGTCCGAACGGTTTTCTTTTTCCAACACCACAGATACGGGGGTGTAGCCAAGGGGTTAAGGCAACGGACTTTGACTCCGTCACCGCTGGTTCAAATCCAGCCATCCCTGCCAGGACCGTCCGAGACGACTGCATGTCGTGTCTCGGGCGGTTCTTCTTTTTTCCTGTTTCGGGTGTGTTATAATTTGTAAGACAGAGTTTAGAATCAGGAGGCAACATCCTATGGAATACAATCAGGTGCTTCACACTCTGACCGGTGCGGCAGGCGTCTCCGGTGCCGAACAGGGCGCCGCAGAGGCCGCATCGGAACTGCTTCGCCCTTATTGCAGCACCGTTACCATAAATAATCGCGGGTCCGTCGTCGGGCGCAGAGAGGGAAAAGGGCCGCTTGTTCTGCTGGAGGCACATTTAGACCAGATCGGCTTTGTGGTGACGGAGGTCGCTGCCAACGGCTTTGTCCGTTTTGACGCCTGCGGCGGCATCGACATCCGCACACTCGCAGGCCTCGAGGTCGTCATCCATGGCACGGAAGACGTCTATGGCATCATCGAGACGCTTCCGCCCCATCTGACCGATTCTGACAGCCGCGGAAAGGCCCGTCCCTGCAGAGAACTTGCCATCGATACCGGTCTGCGGACCGAACACTGCCGTTCCATTGTTCATCCCGGAGACCGGGCCTCGTTTCTTCCGCATCCGGCTCCGCTTCTTAATCGCCAGGTCTGTGCGCCTGCACTGGACAACCGTGCCGGCGTCGCCGCCCTTATCCGCACAGCAGAGCTTGTTCAGGAAAACGAGGCAGATCTCAATCTTTGCTTTCTGTTCTCCGTCCAGGAGGAGGTCGGCGGAAAGGGGGCCGCAACCGGCATGGTCCGCTCTTTGGGCGGCAATCCACCGGCTCTGGCTCTCGCGGTCGATGTCAGTTTCGCCTGGACCCCCGGCTGCCGCCGGGAGGAGTGCGGCGAACTCGGAAAGGGCCCGATGATCGGCTATTCGCCGCTCCTGTCAGCTGCGGTATTTCAGGACCTGCAGAAGACCGCAGAGGAGGCCGATATTCCTTTCCAGCTGGAAATTATGAATGGCCGCACCGGCACCCATGCCGATGAGCTTGCAGTCGCTCTTGGCGGCGTGACGGCGGGGCTGGTTTCCATCCCGCTGAAATATATGCACACTCCGGCGGAGGTTATTGACTGTCAGGACGTGGAGAATACCGCGCGGCTGCTTTACACTTATCTGGTTCGAAAAGGGGGTTCCCTGGCATGATGGAAGATCTCAGAGCGCTGTGCGCGCTTTCAGGCGTCTCCGGACGGGAGGAGCCGGTCCGGGAGTGGATTCGTTCCCGGCTGCCCGCCGATGTCCGTACTTATACTGACCCCATTGGCAACCTGTATGTGGAAAAAAAGGGCAAGTCCGTTCCAAAGCAGAAACTGATGATCTGTGCCCATATGGATGAGGTCGGTCTTATCATTACGCACGCAGACGAAGAGGGTTTTCTGCACTTCGACGAGATCGGCGGCATTGACCCGGCGGTTCTCATCGGCCGCACGGTGAAGCTGGAGAGCGGGGCATCCGGAGTAATCGGCCTCAAGCACCTTCATCTGTGTGACAAGGAGGAGCGCGAAAAAATTCCATCTTTTTCCGACCTTGTGCTGGATGTCGGCGCTGCAGATGCCGAGGAGGCCGAAAAAACGGCCCGCCCCGGGAGCTATGCAGTTTTCACCGATGAATTTGTCCCGTTCGGCGACGGGTACATCAAGAGCAAGGCGCTGGATGACCGCGCCGGCTGCGCCGTCATGCTGGACCTGATTCGCTCAGAGCTCCCCTATGATGTCACGTTTGTCTTTACGGTCCAGGAGGAGGTCGGAACGATCGGGGCAGAGGCGGCTGCGTTTCGCGTTCAGCCGGACCTCGCTCTGATTCTCGAGACCACCACGGCCGGCGACATCTGCGGTGTGCAGGGCGGAAAGCGGGCCTGCGTACTGGGGAAAGGGCCGGTGATCTCCTATATGGACCGCCGGACCCTCTATGACATGGAACTCTACCGTCTCGCCTTTGCGGAGGCCGGGCGGCTGGACATCCCCTGTCAGACCAAGAGCATCGTGGCAGGCGGAAACGACGCGGGCTCGGTGCAGAAAACAGCCGGCGGGGCCCGGGTGCTGGCGGTGTCCGTCCCAACCCGCTATCTGCATTCCCCGGTCTGCGTGATGGACAAGGCCGACCTGCTGGCAGCGGAAGACCTGGTCACAGCGCTGCTTCCGGTTTTCGGGCACCTGGCGTGATCCGCCTTGTTGCCCCGCAGGACATCCCGGAGCTTCTTTCCGCTGCGCCGAACAGCGGTCTCGGGACAAAGGCGCTTGGCCCTCTGCTCTCCTACGGAACCGATTACCCGTTTGCGACAACCTGGGTTCAGATGGAGGATGAAAAACAGATTTCCGCCGTCCTCTCGTGCTTTTACGGGGCAATGACGGCAGCTGCCTTTTCCACGCTTTCCGCAGAGCAGCGCCGGGAAATCCTGTCTTTTGCCGACGCAGCTGGCTGCCGCAGTTTTACAGCCGACGCGGCTCTTTTTGACAGAGAGCCGGATGGCCTGGTTCTGCGCCGTTCCTCTGGAGGCGTACCAATGCAGGAGACTCCTGCGGTCTGTTTCGCAGAGGAGCCCCGCAGTCTGAAACCGGTATTTTCGCTGCTTGCTCCGCAGAATGTTTCCTATGACGAATGGGTGGTGGATATTTCCCACCGCATTCGGCACGGTACAATGTGCGTCGCAGTACTGCCTGCAGCCGACGGTGCTGCCCTTGCAACGGCTTCCGCTCTGACAGTTCTGCCGGACTCCTACCTGCTCGGTGCTGTTCAGACAAGGCCGGACTGGCGCGGAAAGGGGCTTGCAAAGCAATGTATTTCTGCGGTAATGAAAAAAATGGAAGCCCGGACCGGCTATCTGATGTGCCGGGACGAGCTGAAAGACTTTTATCGTCCGCTTGGCTTTCAGTCGGACGGAACTTTTTCCCAGCAGATCCGTATTTCCGGAGAGAGGAGTACCGATTGAACCGTTTATCTGATATTTTATCCCGCGTTGCGGACGGCAGCCTGCCGCCGGAAGAGGCGGAAAAGATGCTGCAGCCCTATGGCATGGTCTTCATGGAGGACGCGGTTGTTGATACTGGCCGCCAGACACGGACCGGCTTCCCGGAAGTGGTGTTCTGTGAGGGCAAGACGACAGACCAATGTGCGCGAATTTTCTCTGCCATTGCGGAGAAAAACAGCATGGTGCTGGGGACCCGCGCCGTACCGGAACAGTTTGAGGCGGTCCGTGCGGCAGCGCCGGCGGCGGTCTGGCATGAGAAGGCACGCTGCATTACCATCGGCGGACCCGCGGAGCACCGCGGCGTCGTCAGCATATGCACCGCCGGCACAACCGATATCCCGGTTGCTGAAGAGGCCGCAGTGACGGCCGAAATGTGCGGGGCAGAGGTTCAGCGCATATATGATGTCGGCGTTTCCGGCCTGCACCGTCTGCTCAGCCGTGCCGATGATCTGCGGCGTTCCAATGCCATTGTGGCTGTTGCCGGCATGGAAGGTGCACTGGCGAGCGTCATCAGCGGCCTTGTGGCGGTTCCGGTCATCGCAGTGCCGACCAGTGTCGGGTACGGCGCCAATTTCGGCGGCCTTTCCGCCCTGCTCGCCATGCTCAATTCCTGCGCTGCGGGAACCACAGTTGTAAATATTGACAACGGATTCGGAGGCGGCTATGCCGCCGCACAGATCAACTGGATGGGAGTTTCACATGAAGACACTCTATCTTAATGCCTCCGCCGGTATTTGCGGGGACATGGCAGCGGCAGCGCTGCTCACCCTATCCGGGGACGACGGGCTGTACATCGCGCTCGCGTCTCTGGGGCTTTCCGGTCAATGCAGTCTCGAAGATACGGAAGTCCGCGGTATCCGGGCAAAAAGCTTTACCGTATCCGGCAGTTCTGCCTGCGGAGAGCGGACAGAAGCTGAGATTGACGCAATCATTGACCGGTCCGCTCTTGCGGAAGGTGCCAAACATCTGGCAAAGAAGATGTTTTCCGCTCTTGCGCAGGGCGAGGCCGCTGTCCATGGAATCCCGCAGAGCCAGGTCCATTTTCACGAAGTGGGGCGCGACCAGTCCATTCTGAACCTCTGTGCGGCCGCTTTTGCCCTGGAACGCATCGGTGCTGACCAGGTTCTCTGTCCCGAAGTCTGCGACGGGTCCGGTACAGTAACCTGTGCCCACGGGACCCTTCCGGTTCCGGTGCCGGCTTCTCTGAAAATTGCAGAACAGGCCGGAATTCCACTGAGACTCACTTCAGAGGAGGGAGAGATGGTCACCCCCACCGGCGCTGCTATTCTCGCCGCTTCAGTGGACCGTTATGGTGCATCTGCTGCGGGTACTGTTCTGGCATCCGGGTACGGGGCAGCGGTGAAAAAGAATGGGGAGAAGAATCTGCTCCGCGCCATCTTGCTGGATGATGCAGCGGACTCCTGCCATGACCGCATTGTACTCCTTGAGACCAATATCGATGACAGCTCGCCGGAAGTGCTGGGCTATGTCTTAAAGCGGCTCTTTCAGGCCGGCGCCCGCGATGCATGGCTGACCCCCATCTACATGAAGAAGAACCGTCCCGCCTGTGCACTCTCCGTTATCTGTGATCCGTCTCAGGAGGCATCGCTCACCGAGCTCCTGTTCCGGGAGACCGGAGCCATCGGTCTGCGCCGCGCAGAACGGGAACGCGTCATTATGAAGCGGGAGCCCGTCCGAGTCCTTACCGAGTACGGGCCCATCGACGGAAAACGCTGCTCCTACGGCAGCTTCTGCAAAGTGACGCCGGAATATGAGAGCGCCTGCCGGGCCGCGGAAAAGGCCGGCGCTGCGCTCCAGGAAGTCTACCAGGCATTCGAACGGGGGAAGATCGATTGAACATTCTGAGCATTACCTATCGAAAAGCCCCGCAGGACATCCGGGAACGGTTTTCCTTTACGGAAGAAGAGCAGAAAACGTTTGCAGAAGATGCATGTCGGACCATAGAACCGGTCACCCAATGTGTGGTCCTCAGCACCTGCAACCGTATGGAACTCTATTTTGACGGGGGTTCCGCTGCGGTCCGCTCCATGGAACAGTTTCTGTGCCGGGAAAAGCAGATCTCTCTGAAAGCCGCGCTGCCCTATTTTCTCATCTACGAGGGGGACGGAGCGGTGCGCCATCTGATGCGGGTCGTCAGCGGCATCGACTCCATGGTGCTCGGTGAGGATGAGATTCTCCGCCAGGTCAAAGAGGCCTATCAGCGCGCCCTGGAGGGCGGCACAACCGGTGCTTCGTTCAATACGATCTTTCAGATGGCATTCCGTTCTGCGAAGCAGATAAAAAATGAGACCGCGCTCTCGGAGACCCCGGTGTCCTATGGCACGCTGGCCGCAAACGAAGTTTTTGCGCTGCCCGGAAAGCAGAAAACGGTGCTGGTGATCGGAGCTACCGGAAAAATCGGTTCCATCACCGCAAAAAATCTTGCCTATAAGCCTTCGGTTACCGTCTATGGAACAAGCCGCAGCTGTCATTCCACGGAAGACGAGTGGAACCCCGGCGCATCGGTCCGCATGGTACCCTATTCCGAGCGCTATCGGCTGATGGACCAGGCCGATGCCGTGGTCAGCGCCACCACCAGCCCGCACTATACCGTGACCCAGGAGCAGCTGGAAAAGAGTCTGACCGTCCGGAAGCCGCGTCTCTTTCTCGATCTGGCGGTTCCGGCGGACATCGACCGCTCCATTGCAGACATGGAGGGTGTAACGCTCCGGGAGATCGACTGGTTCCAGAAGACCGCCGAGGAAAACACCCGAAAAAAACGGCATGCGGCCGAAGAGGCGGCAGAAGCGGCGGATCGCAGTGCAGAGGAGATTCTCAAGGAGCTCCGTCTCCGCCGTCTGATGGAACGTCTTCCGGAACTCCGGCACGCCGTCTCCGACTACGGCGTGGAACCCATGCTCTCCAGTCTGCGGGATTCCGCCGACCGGGAACAGGTGGAAGCCGTGGCCGCATGGCTGGAAGATTACCTCAATTCTCTGACATAATTCATTCAACTGCAGGAGGCAGCAGCATGGCTTATTTTCCACTGTTTCTCAATTTGGACGGCGCGGATGTCCTCGTTGTCGGCGGCGGGCAGACGGCACTGCGCAAGTGCCGCTCCGTTCTGGCGTTCGGCGCAGATGTCACGGTAATTTCACCGGAATTTGCGGGTGAATTTCCGAATCAGGCACATCTCATGAAGCGGAGATTTCAGCCCGGCGACACGTCCGGCCGTGCCATGGTACTGGCCTGTACCGACGACCGGGCGGTCAACCGGCAGATCGCGCAGGAGGCGCAGCAGCAGAACATCTCGGTCAATGTGGCAGATGACCCGGAGCTCTGCACCTTCTATTTCCCCGCACTGGTCCGGGACGGCGATGTCGTGGTCGGCGTCTCCAGCGGCGGCAAAAGTCCGCTGATTGCCCGGGAACTCCGGCAGAAGATTGAAAAAATTCTGCCGGAACGAATTGGAGAGATCAACGACGCCATGGGCGTCTATCGGCAGAAGCTCCAGGGCGGGGACGGACCTGCATCACCTGCGGAGAGAAAGAGGCTTCTGCAGAAAAAGCTGGAGGAACTGAGAAAACAATGAAGAGAGTGTATCGGGTCGGGACGCGCGGCAGCGCACTGGCGCTTGCGCAGACCGGTCTTGTCATAGAAGAACTGAAAGCTCGGATTCCGGGGTTTCAGGCAGAGCCTGTCATCATCCGGACTACGGGAGACCGGATTCAGGACCGCTCATTGGCGGAATCCGGGGGGAAGGGCCTGTTCGTCAAAGAACTGGAGAGGGCACTGCAGGACGGGGAGATCGATTTCGCCGTCCACAGCGGAAAGGATCTCCCGGCATCAGCGCCGGAGGGATTTTCCATCTGTGCCGTCCTGCCGAGAGAGGATCCGGCCGATCTGTTCCTGACGCGCTCCGAAGAGGCACTGACCCCGGATAGCCCCTCCTTTGTTCTCGGCACCTCCAGCCCGCGCCGGAAGATGCAGTTTTCAGCATCTCATCCCAATGCACAGGTCCGTCTGCTGCGTGGGAATATCACCACACGTCTGGAACGTCTCCGGGCGGGCGAGTACAGCGGCATTTTACTCGCAGCGGCCGGTGTTCGGCGGCTGGGCGCAGATCTCTCCGGTCTGCATGTCGAACGGCTCTCTCCGGACACCTTTCTTCCGGCCGCCTGCCAGGGCCATCTTGCCCTCGAGTGCTGCAGCGGGGCGGAGGACACGATGCGTATTTTGCAGACCGTTCACTCTGAGCCGGACGGGGAGATCTTTGCTATGGAGCGCACTCTCATGCGTCTGCTCGGCGCCGACTGCCATGATGCGGCCGGCGTCTATGTGACCCGGAGCGGCGACGGGTACTGCGCGTCTGCATTTTACCGGAATCCGACTATTGTGCGGGCCCGATTTTCGAAAGATGAAAAGGACTCGGCGCTCCCGAAACTGGCGGAAAAAATACTGAGAGGAGGGGTGCCCGATGAATCCAAACGGTAAGCCCTTTGTATATCTCTGCGGCGCCGGTCCAGGAGATCCGGAATATGTCACGCTGCGGACCCAAAAGCTGCTGCAGACCTGTGACGCCGTCCTCTACGACGCCCTGGTCAGCCCGGTTCTGCTGACCTGGTGCAGGCCGGACTGCCGGAAGATTTACACCGGAAAACGGGCCGGGCATCCTTCCATGAAGCAGACGGATATCAGTGCATTGCTGGTACGGACGGCGGAGGAGGGGAAGACCGTGGTCCGGCTCAAGGGCGGCGACCCCTTTGTGTTTGGAAGAGGCGGTGAGGAGTGCATTGCGCTGCAGAAGGCGGGCATTCCATTTGAGGTGGTGCCCGGCGTCACCTCGGCGTTTTCCGTCCCCATGGCGGCAGGCATTCCGGTGACCCACCGCGGGACCTCCAACCTCGTCACCGTCATAACCGGCCACTCGGCGGACGGCAGTCTGGAGCAGAACGTCCCATTTGAGGCCCTGGCCAGACAGGGCGGAACCCTTGTGTTCCTGATGGGCCTGCACGCCCTCCCGAAGATTGCCTCGCTTCTTCTCGAGCATGGAATGGACCCTGCAGCGCCTGCTGCGGTCATTTCCCGCGGCACGCAGCCGGATCAGCACACTGTCCGCGCCCGCCTCGACTCCATTGCCGACGCGGTCTCCGGCGATCCGCAGATAGTTCCGCCGGCCGTTCTGGTATTTGGACCGGCTGCAGGACTTCGGCTCCAGCCGAGTGTTCCGCGCCCGCTGGACGGCAGAAAAATTGCGGTCTGCGGGACGGATGCTTTCTGCCGGCGAATGGCAGAGCGCCTGCGGCGGGAAGGTGCCTCCCTCTCAATGCTTCCGCTGCTGCAGATTGTACCGATGGAGGACCGCGCATTTACCCAAGCCCTGGACCATTTGGACGACTATACTGGAATTGTTTTTACCGGGCGCAACGCCGTTCGATTCTTCTTCGACGCCTTCTATCGGCGCGATCCAGATCTCCGCACGCTTGCCTCCAAGCAGTTTGCAGTCATCGGGACGTCGACGGCTGCTTATCTCAGCAGGACGCAGCACCTGCACGCCGATCTCTGCCCGTCCGAATTTACATCTGCTGCTCTGGCCGATCTGCTGATCGCGGAGGGGAGGAAAGACGCGAACTGGCTTATCCCGCGGGCAGCCAAGGGAAGCCCGGTGCTGGGAGACCGGCTTTGCCAGGCCGGCGTGTCCTTTACGCAGGCGCCGATCTATGACACCCGGACGGACCTGGACGCTGCCGTGCAGTTCCCGCTGCAGATGGCGGAAGGACCGGACTATGTCATCTTTGCGAGCTCTCAGGGCGTACACGCTTTCGTACAGGCCGGCGGTACTTTCCCCGAGCGGACGCTGCCTGTCTGTATTGGACCTTACACGGAACAGGCCCTTCGGGAAAAGCATTATGACGGCCCGCTGCTCCTGGCGGAAAAAGCGACGTCAGAGGGCATTGCAGATATTATTGTGAGAAAGGAACTTCAGTTATGAATCGATTTCGCAGACTGCGACAGAATGAGACTATGCGCAACCTCGTGGCAGAGACCCGCCTCTCCGCCGACGAGATGATTTACCCGATGTTTGTCATAGAGGGCACGGAGATCAAAGAGCCGGTGCCCTCCATGCCCGGCGTCTACCGCTGGTCTCTGGACCGCATGGAGGAAATCCTTGCGGAAGTAGATGCGAGCGGGGCGGCAGGAGTGCTGCTTTTCGGAATCCCGGGTCAGAAAGACGCTGTGGGAAGCGGCGCCTATGACCCTGACGGCATCGTCCAGCGGGCCATTCGCCAGATAAAACGGGACCATCCGAGGCTTCTGGTCATTGCCGATATCTGTCTCTGCGAATACACCGACCACGGCCACTGCGGACTGATTGGGGACGACCATGCTACGATTCTCAACGATGAGACGCTTCCGCTGCTCACAAAGATGGCGGTCACCTGCGTTCAGGCCGGCGCCGACATGGTGGCACCCTCTGACATGATGGATGGAGATGTTGCCGCTATCCGTGAGGGATTGGACGCTGCCGGCTTTGCCATGACTCCGATTATGGGGTACAGCGCCAAATACGCCTCAGCCTACTATGGTCCGTTCCGCGACGCGGCCGGATCGGCTCCCTGTTTCGGAGACCGGCGCTCCTACCAGATGGATCCGCGCAACGGAAAAGAGGGCCTGCGGGAAGTGCAGAACGACATTGCTATGGGCGCCGATATTGTCATGGTCAAGCCGGCGCTCGCTTTTCTGGATGTGATCAAAGAGGTCTCCCAGACCACCGACTATCCCATTGCCTGCTATAATGTCAGCGGCGAATACGCTATGGTAAAGGCGGCCGCCGCCAACGGCTGGATAGATGAGCGGCGCATTGTTCTGGAAAACCTGACCGCCATGAAGCGTGCCGGCGCTTCCATTCTGATTACCTATCACGCGCTGGATGTTGCCAAATGGCTGAAGGAGGGCTGACAGACATGCTGAACACCAAAGAATCGGAGGCCCAGTTTGAACGGGCGAAGCAGCTGATGCCCGGCGGCGTCAACAGCCCGGTCCGTGCGTTCCAGGCTGTAGGACGGAATCCTCTGTTTATCGACCATGCGGCCGGCAGCCATATTTTTGACATCGATGGAAATGAGCTGATTGACTATGTCTGCTCCTGGGGGCCCGGCATTCTGGGACACGCACATCCGAAGGTACTGGCTGCGGTCAAAGAGGCCTGCGACGGGGGCCTGACCTTCGGTGCACCGACCCGTCGGGAATCGGAGCTCGCGGAACTTATCCAGGACGGGTTCCCAATGGCTGAGAAAGTCCGCCTGGTCAACAGCGGCACCGAGGCCGTCATGAGCGCCGTTCGCGCCGCCCGCGGCTATACAGGACGGGATAAGATTCTGAAATTTGTCGGCTGTTATCACGGTCATTCCGACGGCCTTCTGGTCAAGGCCGGCTCCGGGCTTCTGACCAATGCGGTCCCGGACAGTGCCGGAGTGCCAAAAGGATTTACCGACTGCACCCTCGTAGCGGAATATAACAATCTGGACAGCGTGCGCAGCCTTTTTGAACGGTACGGCCAGGAAATTGCCTGTGTTGTTGTGGAACCGGTTGCGGCCAATATGGGTGTGGTTCCTCCGGAGCCGGGCTTTCTGGAGGGCCTCCGCGCCATAACCCGCAAATACAATTCCGTGCTTCTGTTTGATGAGGTCATTACCGGGTTCCGGCTCTCCTTTGGAGGGGCGTCCGCCTACTACGGTGTGGAACCGGACATGGTCACTCTCGGAAAAATCGTAGGCGGCGGCATGCCGCTGGCGGCCTATGGCGGGCGGCGGGAGATTATGGACTGCATTTCACCCCTTGGCCCGGTCTATCAGGCCGGAACGCTCTCGGGCAACCCGGTGGCAACCGCTGCCGGCGTCACGACGCTGAAGCTGCTTCAGGAAGACCCGGCCATCTACAATCGTCTGGAGCAGAAAGGTGCCTTCCTGGAGGAGGCATACCGGCAGGTGCCCGGGACATCCGTGAATCGCGTCGGGTCGCTGATGAGTCTCTTCTTTACCGAGGGGCCGGTTTGCTGCTTCCATGACGTTGAGTGCTCTGACAAGGCCGCTTTTGCCCGTTATTTCTCCTTCCTGCTGGATCACTGTATTTACGCCGCCCCATCCCAGTTTGAGGCGATGTTCCTCTCCGATGCCCATACGGAGGAGGATCTCCAAAAAACCAGCCAGATGGTTCGTGCCTTTGCCGAAATCTGACTGCATTCTCTTTTTTCCTCCCGAAAAGTGTGTTAAAATTTTGTTATCTTTTTTTGAAGGAGGAATGAAGACTCAATGGAGAAAATCTTTCATCTGAAAGAATACGGGACCAACGTGAGAACCGAAATCATTGCGGGTCTCACTACGTTCCTGGCCATGGCATATATCCTTGCGCTGAACCCCAACATTCTTGGGACGGTCATGGATAAAAACGGCGTCTTCGTCGCAACGGCTCTTGCCTCTGCCATTGCCACCTTTATCATGGCATTTCTTGCCAATTATCCGATTGCTCTTTCCGCGGGTCTCGGCCTGAACGCCTACTTTGCCTATACGGTGTGTCTGAGCGAGCTCAAAGATGTTCCCAATGCGTTTACCGTTGCGCTCACAGCGGTTCTGGTAGAGGGCATCATATTTATCCTGCTCTCTGTCTTTAAATTCCGGGAGGCCATTATCAACGGCATCCCGCAGAACTTAAAATACGGGATATCCGCCGGCATCGGATTGTTCGTCACCTTTATCGGCCTGAAAGGAGCCAATATTGTGGTACCGGATGACTCCACGCTGGTCGCGCTCGGTGATTTCAGTACGCCGGAAGTGGTTCTCTGCCTGGTCGGTCTGATTCTTATTGTTGTCCTGCAGCACTATCATGTAAAGGGCGCAGTACTCATCGGCATGCTTGCCACATGGGTGCTCGGTATGTTTGCCCAGCTCGGCGGATGGTACACCGGCATCAGTCTCTTCCCGAGCTTTGCGGGTGGTCTGCACCTGGATGGCCTGAAAAACACGGCTTTTCAGTTTAACTTCTCCTGGGCCGGCCATCACATTTTCCAGTTCATTGCCATCGTCTTCAGTTTCCTGTTCGTCGACCTGTTTGACACAGTAGGCACGGTAGTCGGTGTCGCAGACCAGGCTGGACTTCTGAAAGAGGACGGAACCCTCCCGCGCGCGGGCCGTGTTCTGATGGCCGACGCGGTAGGCACTACTGTCGGCGCATGCCTCGGTACCTCTACGATTACCAGCTTCGTCGAATCTACAGCGGGTGTATCGGAGGGCGGCAAGACCGGTCTGACCTCATTTACGACTGGCTGCATGTTCCTGCTGTCGCTGTTCCTCAGCCCGATTTTCCTCGCCATTCCGTCGTTTGCCACATCTGCAGCTCTTATCTATGTTGGCATGATGATGATCTCCAGCGTCACCAAGATGAGCTTTTCCGATGACATTGCGGATACCCTCGGCGGATTTATGGCCATCGTCATGATGCCTCTGACCTACTCCATTGCCAACGGCATCATGTTCGGCATCATGACCTGGGTTATCGTCAAGGTCTGCACCGGCAAAATCAAAGAGGTCTCTCCCATCATGTGGGTTATCTTTGTCCTGTTCGCTCTGCGGATCGCCTCGCTGATTACCCACTTTATGTAAGACATCTGTATTCATAGAACCGAAATTCAAAATGACAAAAGGACCGCTGCAAGTTACTTGCAGCGGTCCTTTTGTCTTGTATTCAGGTTTCCTGTTCATCCAGCAGATAGATGCCGGAACTCAGGACGACAATTTCCTGTTCGCCAATGCGAAGGTAGCGGAGAACCGGTTCTTCAAAAGAACAGTATTCTTCCACCGTGTAGTCTTTCAGAGCAACCTGCTTGATATTCTGCGAGGTCTTGCAGCAGACATATAATTTCTTTCCGTAGCGAGTGATGGACATTGGCCGGCCAAAAGCATTGGTCTTACGACCGCCGATCCGAAAGTCAATTCGCTCCAGTTTACGGTTGTAGCGGACGATGGCATTCTGATCCGGAACTGCACACCAGAGATTCTTTCCCTCCGGGGCTGCGCTTCGAAGCGTGCTTCCGTGGTAGAGAAGGTCTCCGGTCCATATGAGCGAGCCTTTGGTGTCAAAGATCCCCATCTCGCCGGTCGGAAAAATGACATTCCGATAGTCACGCGGGTTTTCACATACGGCACAGGAGATATAGTCGTTGATCTGTTTGGTGATTTCCGTATAAGCGGGACCAAACTTGCACTCGCTGTAAAAACTCTTTTTGACTTTTTGGACCACCATCGTTTTCAGATCATAGAACCAGAATGAGACGCGGAGCCGTCCGTTCTCGTCCCGCTCGTTTGGCTCGATGATGACGAAGCCGTCCGGGTGGGGGACGATATCGAGCGGCATGTAGTTCAGGATCTGTTTCATCAGGACTCGCCGAAATTGGTATGGTTCAATACCTGATAGCAGAGTGTCATCAGGCTGTCATTCAGATGAACATTTTCGACGGAGACATCGGGATATTTTTCCGTAATGTTGTAGTGGGAAAAATTCCAGAAGCCGCGGACGCCGCAGGGGACCAGAATGTCGATCAGCTTTTCTGCAGACTCATAGGGGACGCAGAGAACAGCGACATCGACACGGTTTTCCTTACAGAAATCCTCCAGCTCCTCGGCAGAACGGACCGGGATGCCTTTGATCATCTGGCCGGCAAGGGTTTCCTTGCGGTCGAAGATACCGATCAGGTCGAACCCGTGGGCGGGGAAATCCAACTGTGTGGCAATGGTGTGGCCAAGATTGCCGGCACCGATTAAAACCGTCTTGAACCCACTGTCGACACCGAGAATTTTGCCGATTTCAGTGTGCAGACTGGCAATATTGTAGCCATAGCCCTGCTGGCCGAACCCGCCGAAGTTGTTGAGGTCCTGGCGGATCTGAGAGGCGGAGAGACCCATGCGCTGTGCAAGTTCTCTGCTGGAGATACGGACAAGACCTTCCTGCTGGAGCTGTCCCAGGAAGCGATAGTAACGAGGCAGCCGTTTGATAACGGAACTCGAGACATATTTTGAACTCATATTTTTTCTCCAATGAATGATGCCCTGTGTCCAACCGATGAGGAAGCGGCGGATTAGTCGTTCAGGGACTGGATGGTTTCCATGACATAGTCGCCGAACTCACGGCAGGTGGCGCCGTCCTCATGTCCGGTGATGACATATTTCTTCTCTTCAAACATGCACTTGTCAAGTGCGCGTTCCAGTGCACGGGCTTTGTCGTTGCGGCCGATATGGTCGAGCAGCATGACAGTGGCGCGGAGCATGGAGCAGGGGTCGGCGTATTTGCCGCGGCCTTCGTTGACCATACGCGGTGCAGAGCCGTGGATGGCCTCAAACATGGCATAATGTTTGCCGATGTTGGCAGAACCGGCTGTGCCGACACCGCCCTGGAACTGTGCTGCCTCGTCGGTGATGATGTCACCGTAGAGGTTCGGAAGGACGAAGACCTTGAAGTCACGACGGCGCTTCTCGTCGATGAGCTTGGCGGTGGTGATGTCAATGTACCACTCATCCGTCGTAATCTCCGGATATTCCTCGCCGATCTTTTTGCAGAGATTCAGGAATTTTCCGTCGGTGGTCTTGATGACGTTGGCCTTCTGGATTATGGAGACGCGGTCTTTGTTGTTATTCTTTGCGTACTCATAGGCAAGACGTGCAATTCGCTCGGTGCCTTCGGTTGTCGTAACAACAAAGTCCATTGCGAGGTCGTCGTTTACGTTGACGCCTTTGGAGCCTACGGCATAAGCACCTTCCGTATTCTCACGGAAGAAGGTCCAGTCGATGCCCTCTTCGGGAATGCGGACCGGGCGTACATTGGCGAAGAGATCCAGTGCCTTTCTCATGGCGACATTGGCGCTCTCAATGTTCGGTCTGCCGTCACCTGCCTGCGGGGTTGTGGTCGGGCCTTTGAGGATGACATCGCACTGTTTGAGCTCGGCGAGAACGTCGTCCGGAACTGCCTGCATATGTGCAATTCGATTTTCAATGGTGAGGCCGTCGATGACCTTGAATTCTACTTTCCCGGCATCGACTTCGTCCTGAAGCAGATACTCGAGGACACGGGCTGACTCTTTGGTGATAATGGGGCCGATGCCGTCGCCGCCGCAGACGCCGATGACGATCTTGTCTTTGTGCTCGAAGTCGGTGAAGTCGCCTTCGGATTTGATGCGTTCGTTGCGCTCAAGCTGCTCGCGGACCAGGGACTGGAATTTTTCGGTGGCCTGTGCAATTTCTTTTTCGTACATCTGGAATCCTCCCGTTAATGGTTCTTATGCTTGGTGTACTGAAGGAGGTCGCCTGCTTTGAGGATCTCCTTCTGGCGGTCGGTGTAGACACTGACAAGCGGAATGTCGACGTCCTTAGTCTCGTTGTGAAGGATCATTTTTCCGGAGTCCAGACCTTCAAAGACATTGGTCAGCTTCAGCTCGTCGAACTGGTCGATCTTGTCGTAGTCGTCCGGGTTCTGGAATGTCAGCGGCATGATGCCGGCGTTGACCAGGTTTGCCGCATGGATACGGGCAAAGCTCTTGGCAATGACAGCCTTGATGCCGAGATACAGCGGGACGAGGGCAGCGTGCTCGCGAGAGGAACCCTGGCCATAGTTGGAACCGCCGATGATAAAGCCCTTGCCCTCTTTCTTACAGTTCTCGGAGAAGTTCGGATCGCACTGGCGGAAGCAGAACTCGGAGAGCTTGGGAATATTGGAGCGATAGGGGAGAATAGCGGCGCCGGCGGGCATGATGTGGTCCGTGGTGATGTTGTCGCCGACCTTCAGCATTGCCTTGGCCTCAATTTCGTCGGTCAGTACGTTGCTGTCCGGGAACGGTTTGATGTTCGGACCGTAATAGACCTCAATGTCCTTGGCGTCCTCAGGAGAGGCGGGAGCCTCAATCATGTTGTCGTTGATATGGAAATGCTTCGGCATTTTAGCCTTCGGAGCTTTGCCGAACGTGCGCGGGTCGGTCAGATAGCCGGTGATGGCGGAGACAGCGGCCACCTCGGGGCTTACCAGGTAGATCTGCGCATCTGCGGTGCCGGAACGGCCCTCAAAGTTGCGGTTGAAGGTACGGAGCGAAATACCTTTCGATTTCGGAGACTGGCCCATTCCGATGCAGGGACCACATGCAGATTCCAGGATGCGGGCACCGGAGTCAATGATGTCAGTCAGTGCACCGTTGTCGGCAAGCATGGACAGTACCTGCTTGGAACCGGGGGAGATGGTCAGGTCAACATTGGGGGCAATCTTGCGGCCCTTCAGGATGGAGGCGACCTTCATCATATCTGTGAAAGAGGAGTTGGTGCAGGAACCGATGCAGCACTGGTCAACCTTAATGCGGCCGATTTCGGTGACCTTGGCGACCTGGTCGGGCATATGCGGTTTGGCAGCGAGCGGCTCAAGGGTGTCGAGGTCGACGGTGATGGTCTTGTCGTAGACCGCGTCCTCATCGGCTTTGAGCTCAATCCAGTCGTCTTCGCGGCCCTGCGCTTTGAGGAACTCACGGGTGGTATCATCGGACGGGAATACGGAAGTGGTAGCTCCGAGTTCAGCACCCATGTTGGTGATCGTAGCGCGCTCAGGTACCGTCAGTGTTTTGACACCGGGGCCGGCATACTCGACAATATAGCCGACGCCGCCTTTGACGCTCAGCTGACGGAGGACTTCCAGGATGATGTCCTTTGCTGTGACCCAGGGCTGCAGCTTGCCGGTCAGCTCTACTTTCAGCATTTTTGGCATATTAATATAGTATTCACCGCCGCCCATGGCAACCGCGACGTCCAGTCCGCCGGCGCCCATGGCGAGCATGCCGATTCCGCCGCCGGTGGGGGTGTGGGAGTCAGAGCCGATCAGCGTTTTGCCCGGGACGCCAAAGCGTTCCAGGTTGACCTGATGGCAGATGCCGTTGCCGGGACGGGAAAAATAGATGCCGCGCTTTTTGGCGACTGTGCTGATAAACCGGTGGTCATCCGCGTTCATAAAACCATTCTGCAGCGTGTTATGGTCAATATATGCGACAGAGAGCTCGGTCTTTACGCGGTCAATGCCCATAGCCTCGAGTTCGAGATAGGCCATTGTACCGGTGGCGTCCTGCGTCAGAGTCCGGTCAATATGGAGACCGATTTCGGTACCTGGCGTCATTTCTCCGCTGACGAGGTGCTCTTTGATGATTTTTTGGCTAATTGTGTAACCCATAGCGTCATCTCCTGAGTTGAATTTTTAGTGCTTTTCTTCCAAGAAAATATGCCGAAAGGCAGAATAATCCTGTTTAAAATTTTAACAAACTAATTATAAAGAGTAGCCAGATTAAAGTCAATGTACGAGACAGAAAAGGAGTGGGCAGGGGGCGCATATTGCGGGAAGTTTCTCATTTTGTTATAATGATCCGGTATTCAGGGTCGCAGAGGGTTTTCCCCAGATGCAAATCCGGACAATTATGCCGAATTTTGACTAATTTCTCCCGAATTTTCATAGCTCTCTCATTTTCCTTTCCTATACCTATTATTATGAGTTCCGCTGTCGGGCGGCACTCGCAATGAGGAAAGAAAGGAGTATCTGCGCCTTGGAAATCAGCGGATCCCCTCCGGAATATCCGGCAGACCGGCTGATTACTTTTTTAACAACTGACGACACAATTTCATGATTTTGAGCATAAACTTGTGAGGAATTTTGTATGGAATATTTAAAAGCCATCATCCTTGGCATTATTCAGGGTGCGACAGAATTTCTGCCGATCTCCAGCAGCGGGCATCTCTCCGTAGCACAGCATTTTATGGGCCTCGGCGGGCCGGGTTCGCTGATGCTCACGGTGTTCCTGCATGTCGGCACACTGGTCGCAGTTATTGCAGTCTACTATAAGACCTTTTGGAAACTCATAAAGGAAATTGTCTATTTCCTGGGAGACCTTTTCACCGGCAGACTTTTCCGCAAGCCCGTCTCCGAGGACCGTCATCTTCTCTACATGCTGTTTATCTCCTGCCTTCCGCTGCTGCTGTTGTTTATCCCAATTGGCGGCGGTCAGAATCTGAAGGACTTCGTGGAGCAGTTCTCCAATGACAACGACATTATTCTCGAAGGCGTCTGCTTTATGATTACGGCCTTCCTTCTCTTCAAGGGCTCCTATGATTCTCGCCATAAGAAAACGCATCCCCGTGCTGAAATGAAAGACGCATGGTGGATCGGCATTGCCCAGTTCTTTGCTGCGGCCCTGCCCGGGCTTTCCCGCTCCGGCTCCACCATTGCCACCGGCATGATGCGCGGCGTAGAAAAGAACTACATGGTTGAGTACTCGTTTGTACTCGGTACGCCAGCCGTCCTGGCCGCCAGTATTGTGGAAATTAAAGACGCTGTCGGCGGTGCCGCTCCAAGCATGCCGCTCGGTCCCATCCTGGTCGGCGTTATTACGGCGGCTGTAGTAGGCGTTCTTGCAATCAAACTTCTCCAGTGGCTGGTCAATAAAGACAAATTTGAATTCTTCGGCTATTATTGTGCAATTCTTTCCGCTGTGGTAATTGCCCTTGGTGTCTGGGAGAAAGTCGGCGCATAATGCCGCAAAATATATCGTATGCTTTGTAACTGAAAACTGAGGTGAATGGAATGGCGCAGTCCCGAAATTCAGGGAAAGGCACAAAGCGAAAATCATCGACATCAAATACAAATTCTACTAAGAGACGAACCACTTCTGCATCCCGCAGAAGTGGTTCGCGGAGCAATGCAAAGAGAAAGAATACCGCTGCAAAAACGGCGAAAAATGCGGCAGCTGCCGCTGGCGGCAGCCAGACGCGGCAGGTGAATGCCATTCTGCTGTTTGCGGCCGCATTGTTTCTCCTTTTTGTCGCTGTTATTCCAGGGGGCAACGTCTGGGCAGCACTTCAGTCTGTTCTGTTCGGCATTTTCGGCGTTATCTCCTATGTCATCCCGTTGCTGCTGATCTATGTGGCCGTGGTAACCTCTTTGGACCGCGACATCGTTAACATGCGCGCAAAAGTTATAGAGACCATTGTACTCATTGTTCTGGTCTGTGCCGCGGTAGATATTTTCGGCGGCAGCGGGCCCAACTCCCATTATGGCGAGGCCATTCGGCTGGCCTATGTCAACGGGAAAACAGGACATACCGGCGGGGCAGCCGGTGCCATTTTAGGCGATGCGCTCATGATTCTGTTTGCCAGCAAAACCGCCGCCGGCATTACGGACCTCATTCTCATTTTTGTTTTCATCCTGCTGATCTCCGGTACAACACTGGCGCGCTTTTTCACCGGACTCTGGAAACCGGTAAAAAAGGCTTCCGATGCCACTTCGGTGCACTTTGAAGAGCGGGCACGTCAGAATGAAATCCGCCGGCAGATGCGGGAACAGGCACGTCTCGCCAATCAGAATTCCAATCCTACCGATATCTCACTGGGCCCGGCGCCCCGCAGCTCCAAAAAAGCCGGAGATGACCCCATTACTGAGACCGAACTGGCAATGGTCAACGGTACGCTTCCGAAGAAAAAACATCGGGAGCGCCGAAAGAAAAACACGGCTGCGGCGCCTCGGAATCCCCGTACGGCCAATATCTATGCATTCCAGACACCGGATGGCTTTGACGGCGGATCGCTCCCGGCTGCCGATTCCAGTTCGGCATCTCACGGAAAGAAAGGGAAGAAGCAGCAGCCTGCGGAAGAGAAGCCGGCTCCCGGTACAGAATCCAACGCTGCCTCTCCGGACGTCCGTCTGGATGACATTATCCGCAGGGCTTCCCACCGCAGTGTGCCGGAACCCGGTATCGAGCCGAACAGCGGCATTACGGCAGATGCACAGCCGCAGAAGAACCGCACCTCGGCGCCGATGACGCCGGAAGAAAAAGCGGAGGCCAAACGTGCGGCAGATGAGACCGAGCGGGAAGCCGCAGCGGCAGCTGCAGAATCCGGCACCTCGGAAAAGCCGTATCAGCTTCCGCCCATTGACTGCCTGAATCCGCCGAAGATTTCACTGAGCGGCACGTCCGAGCAGGAGCTCCGCGAAAACGCGGAAAAACTGGTTCAGGTACTCCAGAACTTTGGCGTCAAGACCAGTATTGTAGATATTGAACGCGGCCCTTCGGTTACCCGCTATGAACTTGCTCCGGCGCCGGGCGTTAAGATCAGCCGCATTACCAATCTGTCTGACGATATTGCACTGAATCTCGCGGCATCCGGAGTGCGCATTGAGGCGCCCATCCCGAACAAGGCCGCCGTGGGCATAGAGGTCCCGAACAAGAAGCGGGAGACCGTCACGCTCCGGGAGGTCATCGACTCCGTTACCTATCGGAAAAATTCCGGCAAGAGCAAGCTGAATGTCGCTCTGGGACGGGATATCGCGGGCAACGTCTGCACGACCGACCTCGCCAAAATGCCCCATCTGCTCATTGCCGGTACGACCGGATCCGGTAAGTCGGTCTGCCTTAACAGCATGATACTCAGCATTCTCTACAACGCCTCCCCGGAGGAAGTTAAGCTCGTCATGATCGACCCGAAAAAGGTCGAATTCTCCGTCTACAACGGCATTCCGCACCTTCTCATTCCGGTCGTCTCCGACCCGCATAAGGCGGCAGGTGCGCTCTCCTGGGCCGTCAAGGAAATGCTGAATCGATACAAGACCTTTTCTGAAAACAATGTCCGGGACATCCGCGGCTACAATGAGATGTGCAAAAATAATCCGGACAAGAAAAAGATGCCGTCTATCGTCATCTTTATCGACGAGCTTGCGGACCTTATGATGGCGACGCCCGCCGAGGTTGAGGACTCTATCTGCCGTCTGGCGCAGATGGCCCGTGCGGCTGGCATGCATCTGGTCATTGCGACGCAGCGTCCATCCGTCGACGTCATCACCGGCCTTATCAAGGCCAATATTCCGAGTCGTCTTTCACTTTCCGTTTCCTCTGCAGTGGATTCCCGCACGATCCTGGATATGGCCGGCGCGGAGAAGCTTCTCGGCAACGGAGATATGCTCTTCAACCCCATCGGCAACTCCAAGCCCGTCCGCATTCAGGGCTGCTATACCTCCGATTCAGAGGTTGAAAAGGTCGTCCAGTTTATTAAGAGTGAAGAAGAGTCCTCCTACAGCGAAGAAATTCTCGAACAGATTGAGAAAGAGGCCGCTGCCGCAGAGAACAGCGGAAAGAAGAGCAGCGGCGGAAGCGGAGGCGGAGACGACTCCGACCCGCTGATCCCCGATGCCATTCAGACGGTGGTCGAGGCGGGGCAGGCGTCTACCACGCTGATCCAGCGGAAACTCCGGGTGGGCTATGCCCATGCGGCGCGAATCGTCGATGAGCTGGAAGAGCGGGGAATCATCGGACCCTTTGAGGGGTCGAAACCCCGTAAAGTTCTGATCACCAAACAGCAGTGGCTGGAGATGAACGCTATGTCCTCTGACGGAGAGGATGACGGCACGGCCGCGGCTATTGATATGGGCATTGACAGCAGTTCCGGAAATGAATAGAAAGAATCGGACAGGATCGGTAAGAGTATTTTTTTAAATCCCTCCTGTCTGCGAAAAAAGTACAAGTTTCACCTGCATTCAGGAAATATAATGACTCTCGTTGAATCCAATCAGCGGGCAAAGGGGCCGGAAATCCAGAGCTGGATTTCCGGCCCCTTTGGCCGTTTCTCGGGAGGTTATGCTACATGAATGCAAAGAAGATCGGCCTCGGCAGTGCCGTGGCAATCTGCGTCGGCCTGGTCGTGGCGAGCAGCTGTCTCGTCTCTCTCGGCACCGGTATGGGCAGCGTGGGGCGCTGGTTCCTGATCCCCATGTTTATCGTCATGATTCTGAATTCCTTTGTCGGAATTTCCTACTCGGAACTGCATGGACTCATGCCAAAGTGCAACGGCGGAACCAGCCAGTATCTGATGGCCGGCGTCGGCCCGTTTTTTTCGTTTATCGGCAACTCCGCAGCTTACATCATTACGATGGTGCTGACCGCGACGGCTGAGACCGCACTGAGCGGAATGGTGCTCAGTGAATTGTTCTTTCCTCACCTGGACTACCGAATCATATCTCTCGCTGTTTTGGCTGTCTTTTACATCGTCAACTATTTTGGCGTCGATATCTTTGCAAAAGTACAGGATATCATTGTGATTCTTCTCATCGGCTCCATGATTGTGCTCGGCATCATGGGAGCATGTAAGGCGGGCGGCCATCCGGTGACGTATCAGAATCCCTCATTTTCCTCGATCGGCGGTTTTCCCGGACTCATGAAATATTCGGCCATTGCATTCTGGCTGTTTATCGGTGTGGAATTTATTGTTCCAGTGGCGAATGACATGAAGAATCCTAAGAGGGATATTCTCCTCTCCATTGTCCTGGCGCTGCTGCTCATCTTCTCTGTCCAGGCGGTGCTCGGCATCGGCATGACGAACTATGTTCCGCTCGGAAAGCCGGCCGTCTCTTCCATGCCGCATATGGACTATTCCATTGCGCTGCTCGGTAATTTCGGCCGCTACTGGATGGGCATCATCTCCATGCTGGCCTCAATTTCCACGATGAACACCGTTTTCGCATCCTCGTCCCGCATTATGTGCGGTATGGGTGAAGAGCATCTGCTCCCGGAGGCGTTTGGAAAAATCAATAAGCATGGCGTCTCTGTTATGAGTCTGACCTTCCTCGGCCTCTGTATCGGTGCACTGCTGGTTTCCAATATTGCCGCATCCAACAGCATCAACTTCATCGTTCTGGCGGCATCCTGCTTTTGGCTGATTACCTACTGCCTGATCCATATCTCCGTTCTGACGCTGCGGCACCGGTACCCGGATGCACCGCGCCGCAGAGGGCTGAAACTGGCTGGGATTCCGCAGATTCTCGCCATTGTCAGCAATATCTACATGATCATCAATATTGACACCGGGGAGGCCCGGATAAAGATCTTCAAAATTCTGGCCGTTTTGATGGCGGTTCTCATAGTCTATGCGCTGATCTGGTTTTACGGAGTCCTTCGAATCAACCCCTTTAAACCAATCGACATGGACCTGATTAACCAGGGAAAGACTCTGGAACAGCTGAAAGAAGAAGGGTATTTTGATCGTTCCAAATAAACGGAACAGCTGACGGGACGGTACGGCGAAGCTTGTCCTATTTATACAATTAAGCTCATGAATTGCGCCTTATAATAGCATCCGTTGATAGAAATACTTTCAGAGGCGAAGGTGCCGAGAACACGTGTGTTCTCGGCACCTTTCTTCTTTCTGGAATGGGAGGAATTTATTTGAACGCCAAAAAAATCGGATTGGGGAGCGCAGTTGCCATATGCGTTGGACTTATCGTGGCAACTACATGTCTGGTCTCCCTCGGCAACGGCATGGGCAGCGCCGGGCGCTGGTTCATCCTGCCGATGTTCCTGGTTATGGTCCTGAACTCCTTTGTCGGCTTATCTTACTCAGAGCTGAACGGGCTTATGCCGAAAGTCAACGGCGGCACCAGCCAGTACCTTATGGTCGGTGTAGGTCCATTTTTTTCCTTAATCGGCAACACGGCCGCTTACGTTATTACGATGATTCTCTCTGCCTGTGCAGAGCTTTCACTCTGTGGTCTGGTTCTCCAGACTCTGTTTTTCCCGAACCTGGACCCCAGAATCATCTCCATGGTTATTCTGGTCCTGTTCTTTATCGTGAATTATTTTGGAGTAGACGTCTTTGCAAAGGTTCAGGATATCGTTGTTATCCTGCTGATCGGTTCTATGCTGGTCCTCGGCATTATCGGATGCGTTAAGGGCGGAACCGGCGTACCGATTTCCAATTACCACAACCCGTCCTGGGCAGAGGTCGGCGGATTCCACGGACTTATGAAGTATGCTGCTATAGCATTCTGGCTCTTTATCGGAGTGGAATTTGTCATCCCGGTTGCGAACGATATGAAAAATCCCAAACGGGACATTCTTCTCTCCATCATGCTCGGACTTCTTCTTCTCTTTGTCGTACAGTCGGTTCTCGGCTGGGGCATGACCAATTATCTCTCTCTTACCGCTCTTTCCACTTCGTCTCTTCCGCATCTGGATTATGCGAAAGCACTTCTGGGCAATTTCGGCCGCTACTGGATGGGCATTATTACAATGTGTGCCTCTATTTCAACACTGAACACCGTTTTTGCCTCTTCTTCCCGCATTATGTGCGGTATGGGGGAAGACCGCCTGTTCCCGAAAGTATTCGCCAAGACCAACAAACACGGGGTGTCAGTCGCCGGCCTGCTTCTTCTTGGAGTCAGCATCGGCGTCCTGATCCTCTGCAATGTCGGTTTCTCCAACAGCATCTCGCTTCTGATTCTGGCAGCATCCTGCTTCTGGCTGATTACCTACTGCCTGATTCATATTTCCGTTCTTGCACTGCGGGTCCGCTATCCGGATGCACCGCGCAGAAAGAAGCTCAATCTTGCCGGTATTCCGCAGATCCTGGCCATCATCAGCAACATCTATATGATCGTCAATATCAGTACCGGTGAAGAGCGAATCACCATCTATAAAATTTTCGGCATCCTGATGGCTGTTCTGGTTGTCTATGCACTCATCTGGTTCTTGGGCGTGCAGAAGATCAATCCATTCCGCCCGGTTCCGATGTCGCTGATCAACGACGGCGCAACTTTGGATGAGCTGGATGCCTATGTTGAGAAAGAAAAAAGAGAAAAAGCAGAGCGGAAGATGCAGAAAGTTGCCGCGAAAAAAGTTTCTGAATAAATGATAACGAATAATTGGAGGTAGTTGATAATGGGAAAAATTATTACCATCAGCCGAGAATTCGGCTCCCTTGGCAGACCAATTGCAAAAGAAGTCGCTGAGCGGCTGAATTTCAAGTTTTATGACCCGCAGCTCATTGAAATGGCAGCCAAAAAACTCAATAAGAGTGTGACCGAGCTGGAAGCCTATGATGATCAGACCGTCATTCATACCAACATGAAAGGCGGCCAGTACGTCGGCATGGCATTCCCATTTGGAATGGGAGATCGCCACAAAGCCATGGAGCTGTTCGCCGTTCAGGAGGATCTCATTAAAGAGATTGCCGAGACCGAGGACGCCGTCATCGTCGGACGTGCAGCTGACTATATTCTCTCTATGGAAGGCAAAGAAGAGCTGCTCCGCATTCACATTGTCGGATCTTACGAGAAACGATATAAGAATGCAACCGAGGAACTCGGCCTGACCGCTGCCGCGGCGCGGGATAATATCCGCACCATTGACAAGGCCAGAGAGAACTTCTATGAAACGGTCACCAAACAGAAATTCAGTTCACCGATGTATCGGGACGTCATCATCAACACGGATAATTTCAGTAAAGACTACGTCACAGATATGATCTGCAACATGGCAGAACATCGATTCGGCAAATAACAGAGGTGCTGCATGGCTGTACAACGCTATTCCTCGGGCGCGCCGCTGGAAGAAAAAGTCGGCTATTCCCGTATGGTAAAAGCAGGGCCTTTTGTCCTGATCGGCGGAACCACCTCGGTTCTGCCGGACGGCAGTGTTTTTGGTGAAAACGACTCCTACGCCCAGGCAGACTATATTTTCCAGAAACAGGTAAAACTCCTGGAGCAGGCAGGCGCTTCTCCCGAAGACGTTATCTCAGTTGATATATTCCTGACGCCGGCAGCCGATGCCTCAGAGGTCGGCAGAGCCTATACCGCCATCTTCCACGATGTTCGGCCGCTCTGCACGGAGATTACCATCGACCATCTGAATCGGCCCACACAGCTGATGGAAATCAAAATGACCGCCTATTTGGGCGGAAATAAATGAAGGAAATAAAGGAGTATTCGAAAAATGGCTTATCCAAAAGTGGAGTTCCGTTATCTGAATGAGGCAGACATGATCAAGGCCGGTGTCCTGGACGGCATTGCCTGTACCGATGCCATGGAAAACCTGTTGAAACTGCTGGATGAGGGACGCTATCGCATGGCAGGCGACAACGGAAACTCCCATGGCGCCATGATTACATTCCCGGATGAACCGGAATTCCCGGAAATGCCGAAGAACGCGCCGGAACGCCGCTTCATGGCTATGCCGGCCTATGTCGGCGGCGATGTCGATATGGCAGGCGTCAAATGGTATGGTTCCAACGTGGAAAACCGAAAAGAGGGTCTTCCGCGCTCCATTCTTATGCTGATGCTCAACGATAAAAGAACCGGTGCACCGCTTGCTCTGATGTCTGCAAACCTGCTGTCTGCAGAACGTACGGCTTCCATCCCGGGTGTCGGCGTCAAGAATCTCGCCAAAGAGGATGCAAAAGTTCTCGGCATCGTCGGACCAGGATTTATTAACACGATTACCGTCGGCTGCTTCGGTCAGCTTCGTCCGACCCTGGACACCCTGAAGATCAAAGGCCGTGGACAGGCTTCCATCGACCGTTTTATTGCATACGTCAAAGCTCACTATCCACAGTTCAAGAACATCATTGTATGCGATACGCTTGAGGAATGTGTCCGCGACTCCGATATCGTCAATTTTGCAACCTCGACCAATATGAAGGGCATCATCAGCGAGTACCCGTTCGTAGAAGAGGACTGGATTAAGCCCGGAGCTCTGATTACCGTTCCCGGCTGCGCCAACTTTGACGATGATTTCCTCGCCAAGCGTGCCAAACTGGTGGTCGACAACATCAAACTCTATGAGGCCTGGTTCGAGGAGTACGGCTATCCGTCCTACAAGTCCATCTACATTCCCGGATGCAAATTTATGGACATGGTCCATGACGGCAAGCTCGACAAGAGCCAGATCGATGACCTCGGTGCCATCCTCAACGGCAAAAAGCCGGGCCGCGAGAGCCCGGATCAGAAGATCATCTATTCCATCGGCGGCATGCCGGTCGAAGACGTTACCTGGGGCAAACACATTCTGGAAGTTGCCCGGGAGAAAAATATCGGCCAGGTTCTCAACCTCTGGGATACCCCGTATCTTTACTAAACCGCTGCTATTACAGCCGGTCATGCGAATGACCGGCTGTTTTCATTCCCCTGGAACCGCCGCTTGATCCAACGGCTGCTCCGTGCGCCTTCTTTCCTGCTACAATGGCGGAAAAGGAGGCGCTTTTTATGCGGCGAGAGTCCCTCTATGAAAAACTTGGCGGGAAGAAAAAAGGCTCCCGTCTGAAACGGCTTCCTCTCTGGGAAAAAGCCGGTATTCCGCTGCTGGTGGCGGCACTGATTCTTTCGGCTGTGTTTACCTATGCTCCATCCCGATATCCCAGGGTGCCGGGATGGGACGAACTTTACCGCCGATTTGGGCTCTATGGCGGTTCCTCAAAACTGGACGGGCTTCCGTTTGCCGTATCCTTTCTCAATGTCGGACAGGGGGACAGCACGCTTGTCCGGGCAGACGGCCATTTCCTGCTGGTGGACAGCGGCTCAGCCGGTCAGGAACAGGCGGTAATCCAGGCGCTTCGACGAAACGGATGCAGTCGGCTGGACGCCGTAATCGTGACGCATCCGCACGAAGACCATATGGGTGCACTTCCGGGCATCCTGAGAGAAGTTCCGGCGGAATCGGTCTGTTATGCACCGGTTCCGGAAAGCGCTTTGGAGGATCCGGCAGCGGACCGCGCGTGGAAAGAGGCGGCCGGACTGCACAGGAGGAAAATTCGGGCAGGGGAGTGCCTCTCTCTGGGCAGGGCGAACATCCAGGTCCTGGGACCCCTGGGCAGCTCCTTTGAAAATCTGAATAATTGTTCTGTGGTTCTTCGGATAACCTACGGGAAAATTGCAGTGCTTCTGACCGGCGATGCCGAACGGGGAGAGGAGTTTTCGCTGCTTCGGCAGAGAGTCTGTCTGCGGGCAGATATTCTCAAATGCGGACATCATGGTTCCCGCACTTCCTCCAGTCTTCCGTTTCTCCGCGCCGTTCATCCGAGGTATGCGGTCATTTCCTGCGGAAAGGGCAATGCTTTCGGGCATCCCCATGCTGCAACGCTGCGGAATCTGAGACTGTGCCGTGCAGGTGTTTTTCGTACGGACCGCCAGGGTACGGTGCAGATGGCATCCGATGGGAAAAAAATCTTTATCGAAACAGATGGGGTCGGACGGCAATCTATGGTATAGTAAAAATGGATATTGATATGGAAAGGATGTCTGTCGCATGGCTGACGTAAACGAAAAAATCTGTATTATCGGCGCAGGGCCTGCAGGTCTTTCCGCCGCAATGTATCTGCAGCAGAAAGGATATCAGAACTATACCATTCTGGAACGCAGCGACCATGTCGGAGGCAAATGCCATTCCCCGACCTACCATGGGAAGCGGTATGAGATGGGCGCTATTATGGGAGTGCCGACCTATTACGCGGTTCAGGATGTGGAGGAATTCTGCGGATTTACCCATGACGGTCCTTCTCTGCAGGCTGTCTATCGGACACTGGACGGCAACGAGGAAAATCCCATGGATGCCGGAGATGACCCGAAGAAAGAGGCTTCGCTGAATGCAATGCGGAAACAGCTCCGAAATTTCCTGATTCTTCTGGAAACTAAATATAAAGGTTATGACCTCAACGGACACCGCGGCGTAGCCCAGGGAAAGTACGACGGCTGTATGTGCACAAAAGAGCGGAAACACGTCAGCGGTGAGAACGAAAATCTCAAAGATCTTGCGCTCCCGTTCAAAGAGTTCTGTGAGAAGAACGGGGTCCCCGAGGTCCAGCGTCTTTGGATTGCCCCGCACACCTCGTTCGGCTACGGTTATTTTGATGAAATTCCGGCGGCCTATGTCCTGAAGTACCTGGATTTCGCTACGAACTCTTATTTCATGCGCAACAAGCTCTGGACCTGGAAAGACGGCACGCAGTCCATCTGGGAACGGCTCAACGCCTGCCTCGCCCATCCGGCGCTCTGCAGCCAGGTCATCCGCAGTGTAGAGAGACGAAATGGCAAAATCTATGTCAACGTGAACGATACCGTCCGTATTTTTGACAAGATTATTATCACGGCACCTCTGCAGTCTATGCCGGACTACTTTGATGCTACGGAAGAGGAAAAGGATCTGTTCAGCCGGATTTCCTACGAGAAGTATTCCATTCTTGCGGTGCTTCCGCAGGAGGATGCCTGCCCGGAAAAAGGTGCGTTTATTCTCCGTAATATGGAGCCTGACCGCGTCGGCCATCTGATGCTCTACTACCGCCGCTGGCTGGACGATGTCAATCAGCCAATCGTCACCTATACGCTCCGAAACCATCGAAATCAGCCGGAGGTTCCCTACGACGTCTGCAAAGAGACGGTTCTTGAGGAGCTTCCCGTCATGAAGGCACCCGTGAAGAAAGTAATCAAAGAAAAAGACTGGTACTATTTTCCACATATATTTACAGAGGACTACCAGGCAGGCTGGTATGACAAAGTTGAGGCAATGCAGGGCCAGAAGGGGACCTATTACGCCGGCGAAATCATGTCGTTCGGTGACATGGATGAGACCGCTGAGTACTCCCGTGAACTGGTAGAGCGCTTTTTCTAATTTAGTGAATAAAAAGTGAATCGTATAAAAAGAACGGCGATCTGCTCTCTGAGCGGGTCGCCGTTCGGTCAGTTAAGATAAGACAATTTTAATAAGTTGTTGCAGCAGGCATCGGAATTCCTGCAGGAAAGAGCATTTGCTGCGAAATGATGTTTCGTATATGGACTGGAAACATGAAATTTTTCGTGCAAAATGTACAGCAAAACAACAATTTTGTATCAATAAAATCAGCAAATCGCTACAACATAGGAAATATATGGAATTTGCACAACTTCTTTTGTATCATTTTAGCAACTTATCCAATAGCATTCCGATGCATTTTCCTGTATGATTATTACAGTCTTCAAGATACGCTGCTTGTTGACCACTTGTCTCTACAAGATGTAGATCGCAATCAATGATACAAAATTGTTGTTTTGTAGAAAATACATGCATTTCGTGGAGACGGAGTTACAAATTTGCCTTCAGCTGCTTTTCGCAGTTTGATGGGCCTGAAAAGTGAATATCAGAACAGGACCGATTCAGTTTGTTGAAGCCCCTTCGAAACTGAGCTCTCGATATTATTAAGGAAATAGATCCATATACAAAGACTTTTGGATGATTTCGTACGACCTGCCTCACCTTAAGTTCCCAGGCAGGATCTGCGGACGGGAACCCCCATCGGGAAAGCGGTTTCTCAACAAGCCCAACACCTTGTCAACAACCCCGCTGAAGATCCGATGTGCGGACCGATCCTTGGTTTTGGACACTCTTCAGGCAGACAGAAGGGCGTGCCGCAGGCAAAAATGCTTCGGCACGCTCTTTTTTTCTGCTGCTCTGTGATCTTGCAGGACATTTATTGGATATATTGTTCAACTTTGTGTGTTTTTTCGCTTCTTTTAGATTATTTTAAGAAAATTGGGATAAAGTTGGACCATCATAGAGCGAAAACGAGATTCCTGCAGCCTGGTATCCCCGTGGGTACAGGCGTTTTTACCATTTTCTTTCGCTCTTACATGTTAGTACCGCTAACATGTTGCACAAAATATCTGATTCATTTGACTTCCATTTTTATCTTTTTGTTTGGAGTTTTGGAAAGGAGACCAAAATGGAAAAAATTTTCACCCTCATGAATGAGGGAACGCAGCGTCTGAATGTCTATCACGTTGAACAGATGCGCGAGGCATTCGCGTCCCGGAAAGGCAAACCATCGAACCGAATTTTTGAGACCAAATGGGGCCGCAATGGCCTGAAAGGTCTTGCATTTATTGAAAAAGAATACAACTGTTCCTGGTACCGGGCAGTCAGAAAATTCCGCGAGGAGAAGAATCTGCAGGGAAAAGAAGCCATTTTCTACCGCGGGAATGTCATCAGCGGCTATGAGATGTTTGATAAAGCAGATCAGGCTGCACGTGCCATGCTTGCCGCCGGCGTTGAAAAAGGTGATGAAATTGCCTGCTGCATGTCCAATGTCCCGGAAGTTCTGTACCTGATGCTGGCTGCCAGCCATATCGGCGCAAAACTGAACTTCTTCGGTTCTCATTACAACCCCGATTTTATCGATATCATCCTGAACGGCTGCTCCGACAAAATAATGTTTGCAACCGATGACGAGGCAGAGCGTATCCTGAAAAAGATTGAGCAGGCTGACATCAAGACGAAGGTCATTATCTCACTTGCCGATTCTCTTCCGGAGCATCCGGAAAACTGCGAGGGCTATGAAGCACATCTGGACCGGTTTTACCATTATGAAAATAAAGCGGCTGTCATGGCAGCACAGAATCCGGACTTGATTACTTTCTCGCAGTTCCTCGAGGGTGGCCAGTCCTATCAGGGGGGAATCGTCGATGACAACGACCTCGACACGGAATTTCTCATCACCTATACCAGCGGATCCACCCGCATCGGTTTCCCAAAACGGGAAATCCATCGCAACCGCAGTTTGATCACGGTCGGCGTGTTCCATTTCCCGGAACTCTGCGGCAACCCGCCGGAGCCGGGTCTTCGCTCCATGGCGCATCTGCACACGGATACCGACACAAACCTCATCACCACGATCTCGGATGCCATGTTCCAGCAATGGTCTGTGGCTTTTGAGCCGGAGTATGCCCGGGAGCTCTTCCTCGATCTGGTCTTTTTAAACAAGCCGAACTTTGTGCTCGCAACCACATGCTTCTGGCTGCAGGCTGCAAGGGAATATGTAGTAGATCGCAGATACCATGACGGTAATGACAAACCGCGTCTGCTGGACTTCCTGCTGGTTGGAATGGCTGTCGGCGAGGCTCTGCAGCCCGGTGAGGAAAAATTCATCAATGCCATGTTCAAACACGGAAAGGCTGGCAGTGCAGTCTCCCTGGTTGGTCCGTTCTCTCTTCCGCACACCACCATCGGCATCGGCGGCGGCGATACGGAGCACGGCGGCATCTATTACTCTCTGTTCCACAAGACCAATGAACATCTCAAAGCTCTGCAGCTGCGCGGGAAACCCTATGGTATGATGCCAGTTCCGTATGCGCAGGCAACGGTTCTCCGGAAGAATGCGGATGGAACCTATCATGAGTGCAATTATAATGAGTACGGCATCATTGTGGCCAACTCCGCTACGACTATGGCAGGCTACAAAGATTTTGAAAAGGTCCGCTCCAAAGTCCTGACCGATGAGCAGGGGATGGACTGGCTCTCCTGCGACGTCTACGGCTTCATTGATAAGCTGGGCTGCATACATATGAAGGATCGCAGAGACAGCGCAGTTGAAATGGAAGACGGCAGCACGTTTCTTCCGTTCCGCCTCGCCGATGAGGCCCAGAAGGATTCCGCCAATATCATGACCAGTGTAATCACGACGGAAAAATATGAGGGACGCCTTCATTTTATCGTCAACTATGAACTCTCTCCAATCCGCAAGACAGAAGACGAGATGAAAGTGCTCCAGAAACTGGACAGCCGCATTCGCCAGGCCTTCCCGGAAATTTGCGACCGTATTCTTTACCGTCAGTTTGACAGCGCCCATCCGTTCCCGGTCAACCCGAGTGGGAAACGGAATATGGTCGGTGTTCAGAATATGGGCGTCGAGGGAGCTTTTCGGCTGAACCCGCAGCATGAGATGGTACCAGTGATTCTCTCCTGAAAGTAAAAAAGACGATCAGCCGGCAGGCTGGTCGTCTTTCTCGTTCCAACGCTGGAAGACCGGAAGATTCAGATTTCCTTTTCGGTTTCCGGAAGTGAATCGCGCGCGGGAGCCGAATCAGCTTTCGCAGTTTTTTTCGCAAAGAGTTTCCCGGTGACCCAGTGCGTGAAGGGAGCTGCGGCGAACATGTTCCAGAAGAAAGCCATGGGGAAGTTCTTCAGCACGGTTCCGATCCAGATGGCGAAGATCTGGGAGACCGGCTCTCCGCCCATGATTATATTGAAAAGAATGGTGGCGACCAGGCTCATGGACGGACACATAATGGCGACCGTACCGGCCTGGCGCATCAGACGGTAAAAATAGGGGTTGTCTTTTTCCGGGTCTGCATGTCGATTGGCAAAGGCGGCGCCGATGCGGTTGCCCCAGAGACTGGAGACGACAAAAACGATGGCGCCCATGTAGGAAGCTTCCAGGAGCGCAGCCGGGAATACCTGGTTGGTCATATTGCTGAGTCCGCCGTTGTGCAGGGTGAAGCCCATTTTTATGGCGACGTTGTAGACTTCCATTCCAATTGCCATGGCATAGGACATGATCAGTCCAAAAACAATCCCTTGCTTTTTGGTCATTTGCATGTTATCGTTCCTCCCGTAAAAATAAAAACGTGCAGCAGGATAACTGGGTTTACGCAGTTTCTGCTACACGTTATTGAAAAATAGTTTACCGCTGTTTGAAATCTGTTTGCAAGCATTATTTTCATCTTTCCGGCAATTTGATGAAAAAAAGGTTGTTTGCCACAGGGCGGAGTGATATAATATCAAAGCAAATCGCACGTAGGATAAGTTCCGGGGGTGCGCGGGGGAATCGTTTCTCTGTGTGTTCGGAAGCTGTTTATTCTGCGGAGGAAAAACCTAGGAGGAAAAAATTATGGCAGTTGTTTCTATGAAACAGTTACTGGAAGCCGGTGTCCACTTCGGACATCAAACCAGAAGATGGAACCCGAAAATGGCTCCTTACATCTTCACCGAGAGAAATGGTATCTATATCATTGACCTCCAGAAGACCGTAAAGAAGCTCGAAGAGGCCTACAACTTCGTAAGAGAAATCTCCGCTGAGGGCGGTACAGTTCTCTTCGTCGGCACCAAAAAACAGGCTCAGGATTCTATCCGTGAAGAAGCTACTCGCGCAGGCATGCCTTACGTCAATGCACGTTGGCTCGGCGGTATGCTTACCAACTTCAAGACCATTCAGAACCGAATCAAACGTCTCGGCCAGCTCAAAGGCATGCAGGAAGACGGTACTTTTGACCTTCTCCCGAAGAAAGAGGTCTCCAAACTGGAGAATGAAATTGCCAAACTTGAAAAGTTCATGGGCGGCATCACCGAGATGAAGAAGATTCCGGACGCTATGTTTATTGTAGATCCGCGCAAAGAGAGAATCGCTGTTGCGGAAGCTCACAAACTCGGTATTCCGATTATCGCTATCGTCGACACGAACTGTGACCCGGACGAAATTGACTATGTCATCCCGGGCAACGACGATGCTATTCGTGCGGTCCGTCTTATCTCCGGTGCTATGGCAGACGCCTGCATCGAGGGCAAACAGGGCCAGCAGGACACCGAAGCTGAGCCGGCTCAGGCCGACGCGGCAGAGGCAGCTGAATAAATTTCGATAAGGGAGGACACTCAGAATGAATTTCACAGCTCAGGACGTAAAAGCGCTCCGTGAGAAAACTGGTGTCGGCATGATGAAGTGCAAGCAGGCACTCGTCAAAGCTGACGGTGACATGGACAAGGCAATTGACATTCTCCGTGAGGAAGGCATTGCCGTCTCCGCGAAAAAAGCCGGCAGAACCGCAGCCGACGGTGTTGTTCTCGCTTATACCGATGAGGACAAAAACGTCAGTGTTCTTGTCGAGGTCAACTCGGAGACTGACTTCGTTGCAAAGAATGAAAAATTCACCGACTTCGTCAAGGCTGTTGCCAAGACTATCGCCGACAACAACCCGGCTGACGTCGATGCTCTTCTTGCTGACAAGCTCGACGGCAAGGACGAGACCGTTCAGGAGAGCCTGCAGGAACTCGTTCTTTCCATCGGTGAGAACATGAAGATCCGCCGCTTTGTCCGTCAGGAGGGCGTATGCTCCACCTATATTCATATGGGCGGCGCTGTCGGTGTTCTCGTAAGCTTTGACGTTGCTCCGGAAATTGCTTCCAAGGATGAATTTAAGGCTATGGGCAAAGATGTTGCAATGCAGATTGCCGCTATGAGCCCGTCCTATCTCAACCCGGAGTCTGTTCCGGCTGATGTCCTGGAGCATGAAGAGGGCATCATCTCTGCACAGCTCAAAGAGGACCCGAAGATGGCCAATAAGCCGGAAAAGGTTCTCAACGGCATCGTCAAGGGCAAACTCAACAAGTTCTACAAAGAGAACTGCCTGCTTGACCAGGAGTTTGTCAAGGCTGAGAAGCATGAGAATGTTCAGCAGTATGTCAACTCGGTTGCCAAGAAACTCGGCGGCGACATCAAAGTCACCGGTTTCACCCGCTATGCTAAGGGCGAGGGCATCGAGAAGAAGAAAGAGAACTTCGCTGACGAAATTGCAAACATGATCAAATAAGAATTTTTCAATTAAATTCATCGGGGCTCCTCCTAAGCGAGGAGCCCCGTTTTTTCCGCCTTCCGATTCCAGACTAAACTATTTTCCCGGTTTATGGTAAAATATAAAAAATTATGCAGTTTTCCGGGTGAGCCGGGGAAAGGGGGGATGCGCTTCATGGCAGCATCTTCAAAAAAACACTCCGTTGCCGGAAGCATTGGCCGCATTATTTTATTGGCGCTTCTGTTGACCATCGTTTTCCTTCTTATTTTCTGCATTGCCTATGTCCATGGCAAACCAGCTGTCAATCTGGAGGATTATAAGAACAACCAGGCACAGACGAGTATTCTGTATGCCAAAAACGAGAAAGGGCAGTACACCAGCATTGCCAAGCTACACGGGGAGAAGAACCGCATTTGGGTCAGTCTGGACAGTATTCCAAAAGATCTGCAGAACTCCTTTATCAGTCTGGAGGACAAGCGGTTCTATGATCACCATGGCGTGGACTGGATTCGCACAATTGCCGCAGTGGTCAAATACCACGGCCGCCAGGGCGGCTCTACGCTGACGCAGCAGCTCATCAAAAATCTGACCGATGAGAACCAGGTCACCGTTTCCCGGAAAGCAAAGGAAATTCTGGAAGCTCTCAACCTGGAGAAGAACTACAGCAAAAAAGAAATTCTGGAAGCCTATTTAAACACCATCCCGCTGGGTTCCGGCTGTTACGGGGTTCAGACTGCATCGGAGAAATATTTTGGTAAAGAGCCCGCGCAGCTTGATACGGCGGAATGTGCCTGTCTTGCCTCCATTACGCAGGCCCCGACCTATTACAATCCGCTTCTGCATCCGAACCATAATACCAATCGACGCAATCAGTGCCTGAACGACATGCGTTCGGACGGCTTTATTTCGGAAGGCGTTTATCAGAAGGCTATCCATAAAAAGATGGTTTACACCAATTCTCCGGAGTATGTTCCCACCCGGCATGCGGAAACAACGGCGAAGGAGGATAAACAGGTCAACAGCTACTACGTTGACTATGTCATTGACACCGTCATAAAGGACTTTATGCACCAGTACAATCTCACACGCAGTGAGGCGACACAGAAGGTCTACAGCGGCGGTCTTCGTATCTACACAACAGAGAATCCCAAGGTTCAGGAGGCAGCAGAATCGGTCTATGAAAACCGAATCGGCTTCCCATCCGAAGGCGGCCGGACCGAGGACGGCGTCAACAACACAAAGAAGAAGGTTCAGTCGGCCTGTACCATTATGGACTACCAGGGAAATGTCGTCGCCATGGTGGGCGGCGCCGGGAAGAAGACGCTGAATCGGAGCTTCAACCGAGCGACCGACGCAGTTCGTTCTCCGGGTTCTTCCATCAAGCCCCTGAGCGTGTATACGCCGGCCATGGAGAAAAAGTATATCACCTATTCCACGCCGCTGAAAAATGCTGCACTGGACGTGGGAGGAAGGCAGTGGCCGCGCAACTTTGACGGCGGGTACGGCAGTCCCAGCGCACGGGTCACAACGCAGTACGCTCTTGCGGAATCACTCAATACGACATCGGCCAGACTGGCGCAGAAGCTTACGCCGTCCAAGTGCATGAAGTTCCTCATAAAGAATTACCATTTCTCTACACTGGTGACTTCGGGGAAAAACTCCGACGCCAACCTGTCTTCTATGGCAGTCGGCGGAATGTCACACGGAGTTACGACACTTGAGATGTGCGCTGCTTACGCTACCTTTGGAAACGGCGGTAAATATTATGCGCCGCACTGCTATACAAAAGTCACCAACTATAAAGGGGACCAGGTTCTGCTTCAGGCAGATTCAAAACCGGAGCAGGCAATCTCCAAGGGTACGGCAGATGCCATGAATAAAATTTTGCAGACCGTTGTCACGCAGGGCACTGGTAAGGGCTGCGGCGTTTCCGGTTTTACGACCTTTATGAAGACCGGTACGACGTCAGATACAAAGGATAAATGGGCCTGCGGCGGTACTCCTTACTATGTCGGTGCTTTCTGGTTTGGCTATGACACCCAGGAGGAGATCACCTACGCAAAGAGCGGCTACAATCCTGCTGCCCATATTTTCTCCGCTACTATGACAAGGGCCCATCGCGGCAAAGCCAGCAAATCTTTCACGTACGGGAAAGAACTTGTACAGCGCGCCTATTGCACGTACTCCGGTGAACTGGCCGGACGGGGCTGCCCGCGCGCCATGGGGTGGTATGACCGGCACAATTTTCCGGACCGCTGCGACGGAACGCATTCCGGTTACGGAATTCAAAATGTCGAAGTCGGTGCAACCTCTGCTGCGGCGGAAGGTGAGGTCAGCGTGAGCAGTACTTCGGAGGCCGTCTCCGTGGAAGGAACGGGAACTACGGTGAGCAACAGCTACTACACCGCTCCCTCTACCGCCATCTATACCCAGCCGCCAGCACTTATTCGCAGGCCGCACTAATATTAAGAATATCTCGCAACGGCAGCGGAATGGCTTCATCCCGCTGCTGTTGCTGTGTCAGACAAAGGAGCAGAAAAATGCGAATCCTTTCGGTAGATTACGGTGATGCCCGTACCGGCATCGCAGTCTGTGATCCGCAGGGCCTGGTGGTTTCACCGGTAACCGTCATCCACGAGAGCTGGCCTCCAAAAGTCGCGAAAGCGGTGGCAGGCCTTGCAGAATCCAAAAAGGCGGAGCGAGTTGTCGTCGGCTGTCCCCGCAACATGGACGGAAGTTACGGCTTCCGTGCCCGGAAATGTGAAGAACTGGCCGATATGCTGCGGAAAGACTACGGCCTGAATGTAGAGCTCTATGATGAGCGTCTGACCACAGTCGAGGCACACCGTGCACTCAGCGTAACCAACACCCGCGGAAAAGCTCGAAAAGCAGTGGTAGATGCAGTCTCGGCCGTCATTATTTTGGAAGACTATCTGAAATATCAGGAGAATCAGCAACATGGAAACAACTGAGGAAAAAGTACTCGCGCTGCGCCGGAATATTCTTGAGAAAGAATTTTCCCGCATGAATGACGCGCAGAAAGAGGCGGTATTCCAGGTCAGAGGACCGCTGCTGGTCCTGGCGGGAGCCGGCTCCGGAAAAACGACCGTATTGGTAAATCGCATAGCCAACATTGTACGGCATGGCGATGCGTATCAGTCCAGGGAGCTCTGCCGTCCTGTAGACGAATCAGATTTCGCCATGCTGCAGGACTACTATAAGGAAGCTATCCCGCTGAACTCCGACATTGAGGAACTTCTGGCCGTGCATCCGGCACGTCCATGGCAGATCCTGGCCATCACCTTTACCAATAAGGCGGCCGGGGAGCTCAAAGAGCGTCTGGCCGCCTTCCTGGGCGATGAGATTGCCGGTGAAATCTGGGCTGGAACCTTCCACGCGGTCTGCGGCCGCATCCTTCGCCGCTATGGCGATCGACTGGGCTATACCTCACACTTTACCATTTACGACACGGACGATTCCCGCCGTGTCATGAAAGAGGTCCAGCGTCTTCTGAATATCGACGACAAAGTCATGAATCACAAGGAGATTCTCAGTGTCATCAGCCGTGCCAAGGACAGTCTGATTCTCCCCAAACAGTTTGCCAAAGAGGCGAAAGGGGATATCCGTCTGGAAATGTATGCGAAAGCATATCAGCAGTACCAGAAAATGCTGCTGGAGGCAGACGCCATGGACTTTGATGATATGATCGTCAATGCAGTTCTTCTGCTGCAGAAAGACCCGGAAGTCCGGGAGTACTATCAGAATAAGTTCCACTATGTTCATGTCGATGAGTACCAGGATACCAACAATGCCCAGTATGTTCTGACCAGTCTGCTGGCCGGGCGGTATCAGAATATCTGCGTGGTGGGCGATGACGACCAGAGCATCTACAAGTTCCGTGGTGCGACGATTGAAAACATCATGCACTTTGAGGACAACTATAAAAATGCAAAAACAATCCGTCTGGAGCAGAACTACCGCTCCACCGGAAATATTTTGAGTGCAGCGAATGAAGTCATCCGCAATAACACAGAGCGGAAAGGAAAAAATCTCTGGACCGCCGGCGAGGACGGCGAGAAACTTACCGTTTACACCGCCGCCGATGAGCAGGAAGAGGGTACCTATATAGCCGATCAAATTGCGACAAACGTCGCCAACGGCCTCTGTTTTTCCGACCACGCCGTGCTTTACCGCACCAACGCTCAGTCCAGCGCAATCGAGCGTGCTTTTGTCCGAATGGGAATACCCTACCGCATCATCGGCGGGCACCGATTCTATGAGCGAAAAGAAATCCGGGATGCGCTGGCTTATCTCTCCGTCATCAACAATCCAGCCGACAATGTAAAACTTCGCCGTATTATCAATGTCCCCAAACGCGGCATCGGCGAGACCACCGTGGCGCGCGCCTCGGATATTGCGGCCGGACTCGGCGTCAGCCTCTTTGAGGTCATGGAGCATGCAGATGAGTATGAGACGCTTTCCCGCGCCGCCCGAAAACTGATGCAGTTTGCCGCCATGATCCGTGAAATGCAGGCCCGCAGCGAAGAGATTGAGCTCCCGGTCCTGTTTGGAGAACTGATGGACCGGACCGGCTACCTGACTTATCTCCGTGCCGACCGCGACACGTTTCAGGACCGGAGCGACAATATTCAGCAGCTGCAGTCCAACCTTGCACTCTATCTCGAGGAAAATCCGGAAGGGGATCTCTCCAGCTTCCTCGAAGAGGTCTCTCTGCTCTCCGATATCGACAGCTACAACGAGCAGTCTGACGTCGCTGTAATGATGACGTTCCACTCGGCAAAAGGACTTGAATTCCCAATCGTCTTTATGGCGGGCATGGAAGAGGGGCTCTTCCCGGGCCGCCAGGCCCTCTTTGACCCAGCGGAGATCCAGGAGGAGCGCCGCCTGGCCTATGTGGGAATTACGCGTGCCAAGGAAAAGCTCTATCTGACCAACGCCCGTATGCGAATGCTGTATGGTTCGACAACGCGCAATGAGCCGTCCCGATTTCTTGCAGAGATTCCGGAAGAATATCTGAATCGCGAACAGTCACCCTCTTTAGACAGCTATTACTCCGCGCGGCAGGAGATGACCCGGAACAGCTCGCTGTTCGATGAGCAGGGAAATTACGTCTCCCGCAGCCGAAAGCGGAAAGATTTCGGCGGTTTTTCCGGCGGATCCGGAAGAAAAGCGGAGCCGAATGGGGAACATTTCGGTGTCGGAGATACGGTTCGGCATAAGGCCTTCGGCACCGGCGTGGTACTCTCTGCTACCCCGATGGGCAATGACTGTCTGCTGGAAATTGCGTTTGACAAGGCCGGAACGAAAAAAATCATGTCCAATTATGCAAAGCTTCAGAAATTATCCTAGGGAACCAGAAAGCCATCCAAATGGATGGCTTTTTTGCTTTTTTCCCCTACTTTTTGTCGGCTGTTGCTGTAGGGTTTGCAGCGATAAAATGCAGTTGAACAAAAAGAAAGAAAGGAGGATGGCTATGGCATCCGTCGATGACAAAGTAAAAGTATTAATGAAAAATGAGGCTGCGGCCGATATTATTGCGCAGTACTCACCTGGGTTCAAAACAGATCCGCGTATGAAGATGGTTCAAAGTTTGACATTCCGCAAACTTGCTTCTTTTCCACAGTCTGGACTGTCTCCTGATGTCGTAGAAGAAATTGATCAGAAACTGAAAGCGCTTGATTGAGCTGTCAAAGAAGAACGCGCTGCAGAATGCTGAAATTCTGCAGCGCGCTCTGTTTGGAGGAAATATGTCAAATTATCCTAATATATTTATCCATGGGCTCATGGGGTATGGCGAAGAAGACGGCGCAGATAAGATTTTTCCCTATTGGGGAATCGGCTCCAAAAATCTGCTCCGCCATCTCCGCGAGGAAGGCTATGAAGTTTATCATCCGTCACTCGGACCCTGCAACAGCGCATGGGATCGAACCTGTGTCCTATGGGCCTATCTATTTGGGGGAACGGTCGATTTCGGAAAAGTACACAGCCAGAAATATCATCATGCAAGATACGGCCATACGTATCCACACGGCGTTTTGGAAGACCTTGGACAGGATGGCCCTCATAAGAAGATCAATCTGTTTGGACATTCGTTTGGCGGACCGACTGTCAAACAGGCCGCAGCGCTGTTTGCATATGGGAGCGAAGAGGAACGGGAGGGGACACCGCCGGAAGAGCTTTCCCCGCTGTTTGCAGGGGGGCACGGCTCTCTGATCCATACGGTTACCACGCTCTCCGGAGTCAACAACGGTACAACGTTGGCGACGATGCTGGGGCAGAAGGGGATGACCTTTATGACCTACCGTCTGCTGTTGGACAATGTCATAACAGCGGATACACCAATCAGCAGGTTCTATAATTTTCAGACCCAGCAATGGGGGATTATGGGAGAACCTTCATCTGTCCACGGGTGGCATTTTCATCTGCCGTTTGGCCGTCTGGACGGAATCCGGGCCTTTGATTCCAATCATGGTCTGGATAACGTTACCCATGAAATGCAGATTGAGCTGGTACAGGAGACCGTAAATCCTTCCCAGAAAACAGTGCCTTCCATTTACTATTTCGCACAGAGAGCAGACTGCACGAAGGACAATGGAAAAGGAACACGCATCCCCGACCGCCGTTACTCTATGTTCCTGACACGGGCAGCAGGTCTCATGACCGGATTCTATCAGCCAAAACGGCTGTCAAAGTATGGCGTAGGAAATCTGCCCTGGCGTAAAAATGATGGATTTGTCAATCTGACCGGACAGTCGGCGCCTCTGAACGCACCTTCTGCGGAGGCAGACTATAATGATTCGTTCACCCCGGGCCGATGGTACAATATGCCAGTGGAAAAAGGGGACCATCTGCTTTGGATGGGCTTTACCGGAGAGAAAAATCACTATTTTGCCATGTACGATCGCATGCTTCAATTGTATGGCAGGCTTTCGGATGGGGCATAAAGAAAGACCGGATTTCTCAGGAAATCCGGTCTTTTTGAAGCTCTTCCTGTAGCTCAATTGCCTTGAGAAGAATCTCCAGACGAAGACGCTGATCCGGGTCTTCCAGCTCACCCGGCAGAATCCGGGAAATTCGCTTTAACCGGTCCAGAAGGGTGCTTCGATTAATATACAGAGCGGAAGCGGTTTTCGATATGCTGCATTTTTGTTCCAGATAGACCCGAAGCGTCTGTGTATAACTGACTCCGGAATGCTGATCATGTTTCAGCAGGGCTTCGAGACCTTCTCCGAAATAGGACTGCATTGGAAGGTCTCCAATAGCCTGAATAATCAGTGCAGGCAGTTCATACTCGGTGAATGGATAGAAATGTCGGTCTGGTGCGAGCAGTATCCCTGTTTTTACTGCCATTTTGGCCTGCTGATAGTAAAGGCGAATTTGATAGAGATCCTGAAAGGGAAAGCTGATTCCAATATACAGCCCTATAGTCTCATAAAATGGGCGAAGCAAATCCGGAAGGCGGGAAGGATCAGTCTTCGGTAATACGGTAATGATGCCTGTGGTGTGCGGAAATGCATAGGCATTGGAAAAAGTGGATTCCAGAAGATTGCACAGATAATCGACCGGAAGGTGGGACATATTATTTCCAAATTCCATCCAGAGACAGAGATAGGAATGCGGATTGGCCTCTGACTCCAGGAGAATGCGCTGCTCTCCATCCAATGGGGAGCCTTTTGCAATTGTGTGAAGAATCGTCCGCATTTCACCCTGCTTGGAGATTGCCTGGATTGGATAGTGGTTCAAAAGTCGTTCAATATATCCACGCAGGAAATTGAGTAGCGGGTCATCGCTTGACCGATAAGGGCGGGACGTATAAAACACCGTGATACAGCCTATGTATCGATCTCCTTCGAACAGATTCGCATTTAATGTAGTGGTGTCCAATAAATTCAGCAGCATGGGCTGGCGCTCACTCATGGACAGATCGTGGTTTTGAAGAAAGGTCCGAATGGCATCCAGACTGAGAACCTCGTTTTCTTTTGCCAGCAGGTCTGGAGAAAATGGGGAAGTCTGTGCGCCGGAAAGCGCTATGCAGTCAAGGCGGTCATTCAGAACAAAAAGTATATTCTGAAAAATGGGAGAACTGCAGTCCAGCAGATCTTGAACGGTACCATTCTGCTCGTAGACGGCATTCAGCTTTTCCTCCCAGCGATCAAACCGATTATAAATGGACTGTACGGTATTAAAAACTTCGCAGAGGGAGCAGGAACGATCCAGAAAGATCAGACATCCGTAATTCTGATACGAATTGAAACGACGTTCTTTTCCAATGACGATGATTACGGCACCGTTTTCCAAATTTGGGGTGACAGGAAGCTGATCTTCTTCGGCAATATAGAGATGATTGGTCTGAAATAGACTGGTTGTTCTCAGATAAAATTCGGGTCGGCGAAGAGAAAGTCTGGTTTCCCGCTGGCCGGCTATAACGGCATGATATTCCTCTGGCAGAGAAGAGCAGAGAAGATCCGCATTTAATCGCATTTTTGTCTCACCTCACTGTTTTTAATATAACTTGGACGTGATAAAATATCAAATCTATCTAAAAAAGCCGTCAAATATGACGGCTTTTTTTCGTTTTTCCCAACAAGTTATTGGCTATGAAATGACAGGAATTTTATTTTTAATAAGGGCGAAAGAACATAAACTCCAATGGAAAAGGAGGAATGGATATGCCAATCAAAGAGAAATTGGAGGAACACCCCAGCGTCCGTACATCCTGGGGAAAATTGATTCCGAAAGACGAGGCCTATCGGTATGCACTTCGGAGTGTAGCTGCCTTCAGCGCAAACCTGTTCCAGGTGATGCGAATTTTGGAACCGGACTTTGACAAGCGGACCAGTGCTATTTGTGATATCTCCTATATGATGAATACTTCCGTTTCCGGCGAAGAGTACATGAATGAGTTCTACGATCAGTGGAACATTCCGGAATTCTGTGAGCGTTCTGCCTGGCTCGGGGCCATCTTCGGGGACTACGGCGACGAGTATGAAAATATGGCCGGCCGCGTCATTCAGTTTACCAGAGACCGCGTGGAAAAAGAGCTCGACGCCTGCCCTTGGGACATTGTCGGGGCGGAAATGTGCAATATGACAACGGCAATGTTTACCGCAAACTTTGATCTCGCATCGAAGAATCAGCTGGAAAACGAAGTATGTCTGAACATGTGTGAAGCGCGAGGATGCGGCGACCGGCACTGCCGTGTCGTGGCGGAACGCAGAGATAAGACCGGGCTTCCCAAACAGGGATGGATGGACCATATGCAGCAGCCGGTCTATTCGGTTCATGACACACCGCGGGAACGTGGGTTCCGCGACGCCCAGGGTCTTCGCAACGGGCAGTATTCGCAGACGTTTGGCGAGGAGACTTCATTTGATGAAGAATACCACTGGGACATGATGATGTGCTGGGTCTGGTCCGTCTCATTTCCGATGATTGCCATTCGAGATATGGCAAAAGATGAAGATGAATTCGACCGGATTTTCCGAATTGTTTTTTCGACTGCAGGAAAAAATGCGTATATCGACCCCTGGAACCGTGAGGGGCTCCGCAGCTATCTCGGTGTTCCCCATGAGATTGATGAAAATGACCCGCGAATCATGGGGAGCTTAATCCAGTTCCAGCTGGATACACAGCTGGTTCCCAATCATCTGACTGCGTGGACGAAAGATGAAGTCCGCATTGCGTGCACCTATGATGATTTTACCGGCCGCTATGAGATGGCGCCGATGGATGAACTCTACTATGGGTATGAATCATATTGGCACAACGCGGTCAAGACGCTGGTCAGTCCGGAGTGGTCCGTCTGGTTTGAAAATGTCGATTCCGATGATATGGAGATCGTCATTGGACGGAAGATCGACAAGAAAATGGTCTGAGAGGGGGCAGCAGAATGTTATTCAAAGAAGATGCCGCAGCTCGCGCAGAGGCAAACGCGGTTCGAACGAATGCAGCCTGGTATCGGTGGACGCACGATCTGATTGATGTGACCGGATCGGATGCAGCTGCTTTTCTCGACTGGATCTATGTCAATACCATTGCAAAATCTCCGGTTGGGCGGACAAAATATACCTGTTCTCTGAATGAGGAAGGAAAACTTATTGATGACTGCATCGTCATGCATATGGGGGAAGATCATTATTGGATTTCTACTCTGTACGGCCCCCATTTTATTCGCTGGGCAGATGCGCATAAAGGATCCTGGCAGGTATCCTATCGCGATATCACGAAAGAAGTTGACATGTACGCTATTCAAGGACCGAACTCTGCAGAAGTCGTCAACGATTTAATAGCGGATACCGTTGATTCCATGAAGCGATTCAGTGTCTTTCCGTCCAAAGCAGCCGGCGTAGACGTGCAGGTTCATCGCAGCGGCTTTACCGGTGAAAATGGATATGAGATCTACTGTGCTATGGGGGACACGGAGAAAGTACGGGATGCCATTTCGGCCTCAGCAGAAAAATTTGATGTTCCGGAGCTGCAGATTCTGGAAGTCTATGTCCGCTCCATGCCAGTTGAGAAAGGATTTGCGCTTCGCCAGGACATGTATCAGCTTACGCCCTATGAGTGCGGAATGGCCTGGATGCTGCATCCGGATGAAAAGGATTTTATCGGCCGGGAAGCGGTATTGCGTGCAAAGGAAAATGGTCCGAAGCATCAGCTCGTCGGTTTCGAATTGGACCCATCCCGCGTCTCCTATGAAGATATTGCACAGCGGGAAATTATTTACCATAAAGGCATTCCGTGTGGTTTTGTGCGTACTTGTATTTACGGCTATACCGTGGATAAAAATATCGGATTTGCGGTAGTGGATGCCAACGTGCCGATTGGGACTGAAGTGACGATCGGCTGCAACGATGCACCTGCTATCCTGACGGAGAAAAACTGGCTGTAACAGGGGGAATAACTATGGGAAAACTGGATCAGAAAACGGTAGTCCTGACCGGAGCAGTTGCCGGTATGGGAAATGCTATTGCAGAGAGCTTTCTGCGGGAAGGTGCCAATTTGGTGGCGGTGGACCGGCAGGCGGATCGGTTAAAAGGTCTCCGGGAAAAATGGGAGAAAGCATACCCCGGAAAAATTGAAATCTACATTGGAGATGTCTCACAATGTGAGACCGATGAGGCGATGATCGATCTTGCTGTCAAAAAATTCGGACGTCTCGACATCCTGATCAATGATGCCGGGATTGGCGATGACATGGCGCCTCTGGACCAGATGACCGATGAGATCTGGAATGCATCTCTTCAGGTGAATTTGTTCGGCCCGGTTTATGCCATGCGCCGCGCTTTAAAGCAGTTTCTGAAGCAGGGAGATGGCGGCAATATTATTAATGTGACTTCTGTAGGGGCACGCCACAATACTTCAGGCCCGTCTTATGTCGCTTCGAAAGCGGGCCTGGCTGCAGTAACCAGAAATGTAGCTTTTATGTACAAGGAGCAGGAGATCCGCTGTAATGCAGTGGCTCCGGGCGGAATTGTGACCGAGCTGCCTATGACGATGCCGCCTATGAATGAAGACGGCATGAAGAGCTTCGAACTGATGTACCCGCTCTCTACAGGGATGGGGGAGCCGGAAGATATTGCCAATGCAGTTCTTTTCCTGGCGAGTGATGAGTCCAAGTTCATTAATGGTACTTATATTACAGTTGATGGAGGATGGACCAACATCTGAAAATAGTTGACAGCCGGTAAGCAGCGATAAGCTGAATACCGGCTGCTTTTCCATGCGGCACTCTCGGCAGTCTGGGCAAAAGGCGGCGAGGGCGGCAAAGCTCTGGCCGAGGAAGTCATCCGTTTCTGCGAACAGCGTCCTGACCGGCGATTTCATGATGATGCCTGGCCTTCTCAAGACTCTCGCAGCAGAGCGCATTGACGTCGATGAAGACGGTGTCATCACCGGACTGTTTTGATTTCCCATGTCGTCGAGGCGGCCGAACAGTAAAAAAGTTCTGGCAAATTACAGCAAAGCAGTATATACTAAATAAACAACAATTGAATTTCAGATCTTGGCTTGTCAGAGTAGATCGAGAGCGTTAAGTGCCATAGGATGGGAAGTAGCCTGTGGACGAAGAGCACAGACGTGCCGCGGTTCTCGTTCGCATTCCGCTGCCACCTAAGAGCATTCCAACTCCTTTCGTGGCATTTGCGCGAAAGGAGTTTTATTTTGACCAAATACGAAGCCATTCAATACATTGACAACTATACCTGGAGCACGATGCGTCTGGGACTCGACCGTACCCGGGAACTGCTGGAGCGGCTGGGTAATCCCCAGAAACAGCTGAAGTTTGTCCACGTCGCCGGTAGCAATGGCAAAGGCAGCACTTGTGCCATGCTGGACGCTGTCCTGCGAAAAGCAGGCTTGAAGACGGGACTCTATACGTCGCCGTTTATCCAGGATTTCTGTGAGCGCATGCGAATCTGCGGTAAAAATATTCCCGGACCTCGTCTGGCGGAGCTCACAGAGCAGGTGAAGTCTGCAGCTGATGCCATGGAGGACCACCCCAGTCAGTTTGAACTTGTTACCGCTATCGGCATGCTGTATTTTGCACAGGAGCACTGTGACATCGTCGTGCTGGAAGTCGGCCTCGGCGGCCTGCTGGACAGTACAAATGTCATCGATGCTCCCGAAGTCGCTGTTATCACAAACATTGGTCTGGAACATACCGAATTTCTGGGCAATACGATTGCAGAAATTGCTCAGAACAAAGCCGGCATCATTAAGCCGGGCAGCGCGGTGGTCTGCTATGACGGAGAGGCAGATGCAAAAAAGGTCGTTGAAGACGCCTGCAGAAAAGCACAGGATCCGCTGCTCCTTTCTGACTTCTCAAAGCTTCGCGCGCACAGCTGCTCGCTTCAGGGTCAGATATTTGATTACCGGGAACGGACGGATCTTCACTTGAATCTCATAGGGGACTACCAGCTGAACAACGCTGCCGTGGCACTGGATACCCTGGACGCCCTCCGAACCCGGGGCTGGAATATTTCCGAAGAGGCCATCCGGGAAGGACTCGCCCAGGTCGAATGGCCGGCCCGCTTTGAGGTCTTCCGACAGGAACCGCTGTTTATTTTGGACGGCGGGCACAATCCCCAGTGCGTTGATGCCCTGTGCGGAAGTCTGAAGCAGCTTTTGCCCGGAAAGAAGTATGTCTTTCTTCTGGGCGTACTCGCCGATAAAGATTATCAGGCTATGATGGCAAAAGTTATCCCACTGGCGCAGGAATTCATCTGCCTGACTCCGTTCAGCGACCGCGCGCTTCCGGCGGCAGATCTCGCGGAATATCTGAACCGCGCGGGGGCGAAAGCTCAGGCGTTTGACCAGGTGAAAGACGGAATTCGATCTGCTCTGGATGCCGCCGGCGAAGATGGTATCCTGGTCTCCTTCGGCTCGCTCTATCTGGCCGGGGCGGTGCGGACCGAGTTCCCAAAAGTGTACCGCACCTGGCTGCGCCATCGGAAGATTTCGGCACGGGATTCCCTGACAGTATCCGAACGAACACAAAGATCTGCATCTGTCTGTGAAAAGATTCGAAGCACGAAAGCTTATCAAAATGCAAAAACCATTCTGCTCTACCGGGCGGTTCGGGGAGAAGTATCCCTGGAACCCCTGATTCAATTCGCGGAAGCAGATGGAAAGCGCATAGCCTATCCGCTCTGCATCAGTGAATCGCAGATGGAGGCGCGGATTCCGGTTGGCGAGAACGGGTGGCATCCCGGTGCCTTTCACATTCCTGAGCCCGTCCCGGAGCATTCGGATCTGGTTCCGCCGGAGGAGATCGACCTCGTAATCAGCCCTCTGACCGCATTTGATGAATCCTGCATGCGGATGGGTATGGGAGCCGGCTATTATGATCGCTATCTGCCGAAATGTACGAACGCCGAGGTCATGGGCGCGGCCTTTGAGGCACAGAAGACGGGAAAAGTTCCGGCGGAAACCTGGGATGTCCCACTGGATGCTGTAATAACGGAAAAGGAGAGGTATCTCAGATGATTCTCATCAAAGAGTTTAAGTTCGATGCAGCCCATAATCTGGTTCATTATCACGGGAAATGCGAACGGCTGCATGGACACACCTATAAACTGGTTGTTAAATTGAATGGCCGCCGCAATGAAGAGGATATGGTCTGTGACTTTGCCGATGTAAAAACCATTGTAAAGGAAAACGTCCTGAACCAGTTTGATCACCAGTATATCAATGATTTTATCGAACAGCCGACGGCAGAAAATATTGCCATATATATCTGGGATACACTGGAGCCGAAGTTCCAGGAGGTCGGCTGCCAGCTATATGAGATTGAGGTCTGGGAGACAGCGACCCAGGGTGTTATTTACAGAGGAGACGAAGCATGAAAGACGTACAGAGCCAGTTCGATGAGCGGAATATCTCGCTCAATGAGGTCGGCATAAAAGATCTTGTATATCCAGTCGAAATCAAAGATGCCGAGGGCAACTGGATGACCGCCACTGCAGATATCAGCTGCTCGGTCGGTCTCGGGCCGAACCAGAAGGGGACGCATATGTCGCGCTTTGTAGAAGTGCTGCAGGAATCCAACCGGCTGGATTTAAAGCATATCCACGAATGGCTGCAGAAGATGCGCAATCATCTTGACGCCGAGACCAGCTTCCTCGATATCCGGCTGAAATATTTTGTACATAAAAAATCTCCGGTGACCGGGAACCCCTCTCTGCTGAGTGTGGACGCGGAAGTCCGTGCAGCTCTGCTGGACGATGATCGGCTGGAGATGGAGACGACGGTCTGTACGCCGGTGACCACGCTCTGCCCCTGCTCAAAAGAAATTTCCGATTATTCGGCCCACAATCAACGGGCCCTGGTTACTATTACGGCCAACACGCGGAAGTTTATTCCCTTTGAGACATTTGTAAAAATTTCTGAGGACTCTGCCTCTTCGCCGCTCTACACACTTCTGAAACGGCCGGATGAGAAATATGTGACCGAATATGCCTACGACCATCCCCGGTTTGTCGAGGATGTATGCCGGGAGGCCAAACAGCGCATGGATACTCTGCCGGATATCCGCAAATACGAAATTCAGGTGGAGAGCATGGAGAGCATCCACAATCATCAGGCATTTGCCAAAGTCCTGGGAGGTTCTGAAGTACGCAAATGAGACATATTCTTCTAAAAGACAACACCATTCACAGTTTTACGGAGATGGAGATGATGGGCATCATCAATGTGACGCCTGACTCCTTCTTCGCCGGTTCCCGCACGCTGGATCCAACCGATGCAATGGCGCGCGCGGAAAAGCTGATCGGGGAGGGTGCTTCCTTCCTTGACATCGGCGGGGAATCCACCCGCCCGGGTTCGGCTCCGGTTACACCGGATGAGGAAATTGCCCGGGTCTGCCCGGTTATCCGGGAAATCAAGTCTCGCTATCCGGATATTCTCCTTTCGGTGGATACCTATCATGCGTCCACCGCACAGGCGGCCTGCGAGGCGGGCGTCGACATTCTGAACGATATCTCCGGTCTCACGTTTGACCCTGATATGGTACATGTGGCCGCAGACAATCAGGTGCCCGTTATCCTGATGCATATCCAGGGCCGGCCGGACCATATGCAGGACCACCCATATTATGAAAATGTCGTGGAAGATGTCTATGCTTTTTTGGAACGGCAAATTGAGTACGCCCTCTCCAACGGCGTCTCCGAGGAACGTATCATCTATGATCTCGGCATAGGATTCGGCAAGACCTATGAGCACAATATTGAACTGCTGAAACACATCGACCGGTTCCAGGATCTGGATCTTCCGCAGCTTCTTGCGGTTTCCCGAAAGAGCTTTATCGGCACTGCCCTCCATGAAGATGACCCGGATGAGCGACTCTTTGGGACCGTGGGTGTCTCCGTCTATGCGGCGATGCACGGGGTGGAGATGGCACGAGTCCACGACGTCAAAGAAAACCTCGATGCAGTCCGCATGGCAGAGGTGCTGCAATGAGAGCCTATATCGCCATCGGCTCCAATCTGGGAGACAGGGAGGAGATCATTGAAAACGGCATCCGCTCCATTGAAACTCAGATCGGGCCGATTCTTGCACGTTCTTCCACCTGGGAAACCGCTCCTTATGGGGTCACCGATCAGCCGGATTTCCTGAACCTTGCGGTCCTGGCGGAGACGAAGCTGGAGCCGGAACCCCTGCTCCATACGATGCTCGCCATTGAAAAAGAGCAGCACCGGGTCCGAAAGATCCACTGGGGTCCCCGCACGCTCGATCTGGATCTCATTTACTACGAAGACCGGATCCTTCATACGGAAGATCTGATCCTTCCGCATCCGGACCGGAAAAACCGTGCTTTTGTGCTGGGCCCGCTGGCGGAAATTGCACCGGACTATTTGGACCCGGAGTATCATGTGACAATACAGGAACTTTATGAAGAACTCAAAAAAAATCCGCCCGACTGAGGGCGGATTTTTTAGCGTTATTTCCTGTTCTCGTCGTCGTACCGATGGGCGCGGCTGCTCCCGGAACGCGGCTTGTAATAAGCACCGGAGGGAAGGGAGCTGTTTTTCTTCTTCTTGAATGTGGCGTGGGAAGGCGGTGATTTACGATTCTTGTGGTCAAAGTCGTAATTGATTCTTCCATGGCGGTAGTCCGGAAGAATGGCATTGGCTTTTCGGGTAATGCGTTTGACCTGTCGCTTGGTGCGCTGCCCAAGTGAATTGGTAATTTTTGTGTCCTCGTGGCGGCTGTGGTTGCTGCTGTCCGTCTGTCCAAACCGATGAGCCGATGTGCGCATATCCTGGTCTACTTTGTCGTCGCTGTAGACGCTCTTGAACGGGGAGACGACACCGATGAGGTGCATGCTGTTGTCACGGGTTTCGGTATAGTAGGAATGGTAAATACTCATGACCAGTCCAATGGCGACGTACAGACATAGTGTGGAAGAACCGCCTGCGCTGAAGAACGGGAGTGTAATGCCGATAACCGGACCGATGCGGAATACCATGGCGAGATTGATGAAGGTCTGAATGGCAATCATACTCGAGATGCCGATGCAGGCGTACTGGGCCGGGCCATCAATGGAGACGCGGCCATTGTGGATGATGCGGAGCACGATGGCAGTCAGAAGGCCGACCGCAATGAGTCCGCCGATGACGCCGAGTTCCTCACCGATGACCGTGAAGATCATGTCGTTCCAGCTCTCCGGCACTGCACCGGACTGGGTATACTGCCCTTTGAAGAGACCGGTCCCGAGGAATCCGCCGTTGTAGATGGCGGCGAGACCCTGGTTCTGCTGATAGGCCGTGGCAGGATAGCGCTCCGGATTCCAGATGACGACAAAGCGCTGACGCTGAAATTCGCTGAGCTTGCTCCAGAAGAGCGGAATGGCAGCGGCTACAATGGCGAATGCGCTGACGATATATTTCCAGTTGAGACCTGCGACGAAAATCATATTCAGACCGATCAGGAAAAAGACCAGTGCAGAGCCGTCATCGCCGGACATGGCGACCAGAACGAACGGGATAAGCAAATGCAGGGTCAGAAGGAGAACATTTCGAATGCTGTTCATCCGTTCCTTGACGGCGTAGAGATGAACCGAAAATGTGGTGATAAAGAAAGCTTTGACCAGCTCGGAGGGCTGGAAATAGATGATGCCGAGGTTGATCCAGGTTCGGGCATCTTCACGGGCAGAGGGGGCGACGCCGATGAGCATGACGAGGATCATTAGCAAAATGCCTAAAGACCCCCATAGCCACCAGAGCTTGCAGTAGGCATCAAAGTCAAAGGCGGAGAGAACCAGGGCTATGACGACGCCGATGATTATGGCGACGATCATTGTAAGGGCGTCCCGGGGAAATCCCGTTCCGTCAACCGTATGCCGTGTAGCACTGTAGACCATTAAGGCACCGAATGCCGAGGTGATCAGGCAGAGAAAGAGCAGTACCTTGTCTGTGCCCTTCCAGAAATAGGAGATGGAATCTTTGTTGATGGACATAAAGACAATTTCCTTTTTATTCAAAGTATCGATTTACAGTAAAAACATTATAAAAGGGCGGGATTCAATTTTCAAGAACGGGAGGCGATTCGGTTGAATTCCACGAAAATGATGTTAGAATATCTATAACTTTGACAGACTGAGGGATCATGATGAGCGAATTTCGAACAGAATCTCCGCAGGAGACCGAAGCACTGGGAGAGCGGCTCGCTGCCGGGCTGCACCCCGGCAGCGTAGTTGCCTTTTTCGGCGGCATGGGGATGGGGAAAACGGTATTTACCCGCGGCCTTGCCCGCGGCCTGCATGCAACAGAGGCCGTCAGCAGTCCTACCTTCGCCCTGGTGCAGGAGTACGGCGGAAATCCGCCCCTCGTCCATTTCGATATGTACCGTATTTCCACATGGGACGATCTCGACGCTACCGGTTTTTACGATTACATAGATATGGGTTATGTTCTCGCCGTTGAGTGGAGCGAAAATATTGAGAATGCTCTGCCGGAAGACTGCATTCGCGTAGAGATCCGAAAGGCGCCGGACAACGAGTCGGCACGAATCATTGCTATCTCAGGGGAGGCAATTGCATGAAAATACTTGCTATCGACTGTTCGGCCACACCGGCCAGTGCTGCAGTTCTGGAAGACGGAGTGGTTCGGAGTTTTGCCTATACCAATATCGGCCTGACCCACAGCCAGACGCTGATTCCAATGGTGAACAGTATCCTTTCCAATGCAGGCTATACTCTGGAGCAGATGGATCAATTTGCCATCAATGCCGGCCCTGGATCCTTCACCGGTGTCCGGATCGGCGTCGCGGCTCTAAAGGGGCTGACCCTGTTCCGCGGGGACTGCATTTTTCCCGTCTCCACACTGGAATCCATGGCCTATCTCTATTCCGGAGTCAAAGACTGCATTGTATGCGGCGCCATGGATGCGAGAAGAAAACAGGTTTATACCGCATGCTTTGAGATCGCCGGCAGCGCTGTCACACGCCTTACGGAGGATTCTGCTATTTCCATCGAACAGCTTGGAGAACAGCTTCTGCAGTATTCAAAGCCAATCGTTCTGGTTGGGGACGGTGCGGAGTTGTGCTATAATAGCCTTCGTGAAAAGCTGGGAAATCTGGAACTCGCGCCGCAGCCCCTCCGTTTTCAGAACGCGGTCGGTGTTGGGCTCTGTGCGGAGGCGAAGGCTGCAGCGGGAGCTGCGCCGGTGTCTTCGGACCAGCTGCTTCCGGTTTACCTGCGGGCACCGCAGGCGGAACGGGAACTGAAAAGAAAACAACAGTCCAAAAACCAGTGATACAGAGGAGGCAGCATATGCTTGCAATTGGATGCGACCACGGCGGGTATGAACTGAAACAAGAGGTTATGAAACATCTCAAAGAGCGGGGCGTCAAATTCAAAGATTTCGGCACAAATTCTACAGAGTCCGTTGACTACCCGGTCTATGCTAAGAAAGTCTGTGATGCAGTGACTTCCGGCGAGGCAGAGTGCGGCATTCTCATCTGCGGAACCGGTATTGGCATGTCTATGGCAGCCAATAAATGCAAGGGCATCCGCGCAGCTGTCTGCGGCGATACATTCAGCGCAGAATTCACGAGAAAACACAATGACGCAAATGTCCTCTGCATGGGAGCAAGGGTTATTGGTCCGGGTCTTGCCCTGAAAATTGTCGACACCTTCCTGGACAACTCCTTTGAGGGCGGCCGTCATCAGAGACGGGTTGATATGGTCATGGACCTCGAGAAATAAGGGGGCTTGTTCATGTCAACACTTACCATTACGAACCATCCTCTTATTCAGCACAAGCTTTCCATACTGAGAGACAAAAACACCGGAACCCAGGAGTTCCGCAGCCTGATCAGTGAGATCGCCATGCTGGAATGCTATGAGGCCACAAGAGATCTCCCCTTGCAGCCCAAGCAGGTGGAAACCCCTATGGGCCTCTGCATGGCCAATGAGCTTGGCGGCAAAAAGCTCGCCATTGTTCCTATTCTGCGAGCCGGTCTTGGCATGGTGGACGGTATCCTGCAGCTCATTCCCTCGGCCAAAGTTGGCCATATTGGCATGTATCGGGACGAAGAGACGAAAAAGCCGGTCCCGTATTACTGCAAATTGCCGCAGGACACAGAAGAGCGCGACGTCTTTCTGCTGGATCCAATGCTTGCCACAGGCGGCTCAGCCATTGATGCCATTGACCAGATTAAAAAATACAGACCTAAGAGCATTCGGTTTATGTGCATCATCGCCGCTCCGGAAGGAATTCGTGCGCTTCAGGAAAAACACCCGGACGTCGATATCTATGCGGCGGCCATGGACGAGCGTCTCAATGAGGACGCCTATATTGTCCCGGGCCTCGGAGATGCCGGCGACCGAATTTTTGGTACGAAATAATAGATTCCGATAAAAAGGGGTCGTGTCAAAACGGTTAATTAAACCGTTTTGGCACGGCGCCTTTCTTTTTCACTGGTTTTGTAGAAAACGGGGCTCATTTTCCATAAAAAGAGAGTACACCAACTTAGA